>CAZUOY010000005.1:0-62454 GCA_964622315.1 uncultured Oscillospiraceae bacterium
GGCGTATACAAGGACGTAAACGCAAAGGAGGCGAAGTAAAATGTTAAAGAACATTATACTTGCGGGCTTCGGCGGACAGGGTGTTCTGTTTGCGGGAAAGGTTCTCGCTTACGCGGGACTTTGCGACGACAAGTTCGTTTCGTGGCTTCCGTCCTACGGCCCTGAAATGCGCGGAGGCACGGCGAACTGCTCGGTGGTGGTTTCAGATAAGGCAATAGGCTCGCCTCTTGTACTTAACCCCGATTTGCTCGTGGCGATGAACCAGCCCTCCTACGATAAGTTTATCGGCAGCGTCGCTTCGGGCGGCATCGTTATCTATGACAGCTCACTTATCGACGCGAAGAATACCCGCTCGGATATCACCGTAATCGGTCTTGACGCGACAGAACTCGCCGAAAAGAACGGGCTTTCGGGTCTTTCAAATATGATACTTATTGGCAGAGCGATTAAAGCCACCCCCTTCGTATCCGACGACGGTATTGACAAGGGACTTCAAAAGAGCATTCCGCCCAAAAAGGCGAACCTGCTCGATTCCAACAGAAAAGCGATTGAACTCGGCAAGAATCTTTAAGGAGTTTCGGCTATGCATACGGTAAGCGCGATAATCGTCGCGGGCGGCTCATCGAGCCGCTTCGGAGAGGATAAATTGTTTTTGAATATCGGCGGTGTAAGCGTGCTTGAGCGCTCGATTGCCCTTATGCAGAACAACGCGCTTATATCCGAAATTGTTATAGCCGCAAGGGAAGAAAGCCTGGCAAAAGTTAAAGAGCTTTCAAAGAAGTACAACAAGGTCACGGCTGTCGTGAAGGGCGGGGCGACGAGACTCGATTCCACCCTCAACGCGATAGCCGCGGCCTCAAAGAAAGCCGAATACTACGCGATACACGACGCGGCGCGCCCCTTTGCGAGCGACGCGCTGGTGACGCGGATAATTGAAGCGGCGTTTGTTTCTGGTGCCGCGGCGCCTGCCATTCCCGTCGTGGACACGATTAAAGAGGCGGACGGCGGAATAATCAAGTGTACTCCTGACAGAGATAGGCTTTTCGCGGTGGCTACTCCGCAGGTTTTCAAAGCGCGGCTTTATAACGAGGCGGCGAGAGGAAGCAGCGCGGCGTTTGACGACTGCCAGCTGTTTGAGCGGCACGGCGAAAGGGTTACGTTGGTCGAGGGTGAACGGGATAACATTAAAATTACGACAAAAGAGGATATAGCGAGGGCAAAAGCAATCGCGGGAGCAAGCAGTATGAGGATAGGGCACGGCTACGATGTACATAGGCTGGTTACCGAGCGAAAGCTTATCCTCGGCGGAGTTGAGATACCGCATGAGACGGGGCTTCTCGGTCATTCCGACGCCGATGTGCTTGTACACGCGGTTATCGACGCGCTTTTGGGAGCGGCGGCGCTCGGAGATATCGGCAAGCTTTTCCCCGACAATGACGAAAGATATAAGGGCGCGAACAGCATAAGACTTCTTGAGGAGGTCGCTAGGATTATTAGAGCGCAGGGCTATTCGGTGGAAAACGTGGACGCCACGGTGCTCTGTGAAAGACCAAAGCTTCGCGCATATATCGACTCTATGAGAAAAAACATAGCTTCTGCACTTAGTATTGACGCGGCAAGGGTCAGCGTAAAGGCAACGACCGAGGAGGGCTTGGGCTTTACGGGGCAAAAAGAGGGAATTGCCGCGCACGCGGTGGCGCTTTTGTCTTAAGCGCAAAAATTCGTAATTAAAAAGGGCGGTGACGCAATGGACGGAATAATGTATTCGGTAAAGACCTTTTTCGCAAGCTTCGGGAACCATTTCCCGTGGGCTGATATTCTTGATATTGCCTTAATCGCTTATGTGATATATCAGATAATAAATCTTGTAAGAAAAACCCGCGCGGCACAGCTCACTAAGGGAATTATTATCCTTCTTGTCGGTTATCTCATTGCGTATCGCATCGGAATGAAGACCACGACCTTTGTGCTTGAGAATGTCCTTCAATTCGGGCTTCTCGCGCTTGTCGTGGTGTTTCAGCCTGAAATTCGCCGTATTCTCGAACAGGTGGGGAGAAGCCGCCTTAGCTCCTTCTCGTCTATTCTCGGCAAAACCACGACTGAGGAGATTACCGTCTGGAACGACGCTATTTCCGCGGTTTGCGACAGCGCGGAGCATATGTCCAGAGAGAAAACAGGCGCACTGATAGTAATTGAAAGAAAAACGGGCCTTAACGAGATTGTCCGCACCGGCACAAGGGTGGATTCAGACGCGACACCTGAACTTATTGAAACGATTTTCTACGAGGGGTCGCCCCTTCACGACGGCGCGGTAGTGATTATCGGCGGACGTATAGCGGCGGCGGGGTGTCTTCTTCCCGTGTCGCAGAACAACAGCGGAATAAGTAAGGATATGGGTACGCGCCACAGAGCGGCGCTCGGCATGAGCGAAAACTCCGACGCGCTTATTGTGGTTGTCTCGGAGGAGACGGGAATAATCTCACTTGCCCAAAACGGAATTATTGTGCGGCGGCTTGACAGAGTAAGCCTGTTCAGACTTCTTCAAGGCGAGATAATTCCCGTCGATAAGGAAGATGACAGCAGGGCTAAAAAGTTCCTCGGGAGGCTGTTTAAAAAATGAAAAAGGGATTATATTCGCTGTTTAATAAAAAGTGGTTTCAGGTGGCTTTTTCGATTATCGCCGCAATTATCTGCTGGGCAATCGTTGTGTTTACAATAAGCCCCGAAATGAGCGCAACAATACGCGAGGTTCCCGTAAACCTTTCCTCGTCTAACAGCATGTTGTCCAGTCTTGGACTCGACATTATTACCGACGAGGAATACAAGGTGAGTGTGGCGGTGGAGGGCCCGCGCGGAGTGGTCGGAACGCTTGACAGCCGAAGTGTAGTGGTTACGCCGGTCTTTTCCTCAGTTACCGAGGCGGGAACCTATGAGCTGAAGCTTATAGCGACAAAGAGCAACTCTATGGACGACTATACGATAAGCTCGATTACGCCCGCTTCAATAAAGGTGAAGATAGATAAGGCGGACTCCAAGAAATTCACGGTCGGTGCCGAGATTATCGGTCTTTCGGTGGCGGAAGGCTTTATGACGGGTAACGTCTCGGTTTCTCCAGCGGAGATAACAATAGTCGGACCCGAGCAGGATATGGTGAACATCAACAGAATAGTTGCGGCGTACGACGTGGGCGGAACTCTCGACAAGTCCGTTACGGTGGAGTGCCCGATAATAATATATGATAATAACGGCAACGAACTGCCTCTTGATTCCTTTAAGCTTGACAGCGATACGGTGATACTCACCGTACCCGTTTATAAGCAGGGCGTGCTTGACCTTGATATTGAGTTTACAAACGTTCCTGCGGGCTTCGACACAAGCACTATTAAATACGTTATGTCAAACACACGGCTTAATATTGCCGCAAGCGAGAGCGTAATAGACAACCTGAAGACCAAGACGGTCGGTTATGTAGACCTCGCAAGCTTTAAGATAGGCGAGACCTATACCTTCGAGATTAATCTTCCCTCCGGGTATCTTAACCTCGATAATATTGAAACAATAAACGTCACCTTCCCGCGTGAGGACCTCGCAAGCAAAAAGATTAACATCAGTGACATTCGTTTGCAAAATGCGCCGGAAAACTACAGCGTGAAGATACTGACCCAGCGCATTAACGACGTTACGATTATCGGCCCGTCTGCAGACGTGGAGCCGCTGCTTGCAGGCTCCGTAATAGCGATAGTTGATATGAGCCAGGTGAACGTAGAAAGCGGCACAAGCAGCGTGCCTGTCATCTTCCACGTGACCTCGAACGATACAACCTGGGTAATTGGCGACTATACGGTAATGATAGAGGTGGAACCGAACTGATGATAGCCGTATCGGGAATAAGAATCCCGCTCGAAGCGACAAAAGAGGACGCGGCGGAAGCGGCGTGCGTGCTTTTGAATATTCCGCGCGGCGCGGTGAAAGACTTTAAGCTAAGACGTGTTTCTTACGACGCGCGCCATGGTAAGGTCGCCGTTGTCTGCTCGGTTTTGCTGACGCTTAATGACGAGGGCGCCGAGCGCAGTCTTTGCGCGTCGGTACCCTTCGTTTCGTTAATTAAGAAGGAGCCGCTGAAAGTTGTTCATGGAACGAATAAGCTTGGCTTTCGACCCGTTATTGCGGGCTTCGGCCCTGCGGGAATGTTTGCCGCATATCTCTTAAGCCTTTACGGCTATCGCCCGCTTGTTGTGGAAAGAGGGGGCAGTCTTGATGAGAGGGTAGGCGCGGTGGAAAGCTTTTTTCACGGCGGCTCTCTTGATGTAAACAGCAATGTACAGTTCGGAGAGGGCGGCGCGGGCACCTTTTCCGACGGAAAACTGACCACCAGAATAAACGACCCGCTCTGCGATTTCGTCACAGAAACCTTTTTAAAGCACGGCGCGCCTGAGGATATAGAGGTAAAGGCAAAACCGCATATAGGCACAGATAAGCTTCGTAATGTGGTGAAAGCCGTACGCGAGGAGATAGTAAAGAACGGCGGAGAAATCAGATTTCACGCCACCCTTGACGGACTTGATATTAAAAACGGAAGACTTTCCTCGGTTAGCGTTAACGGTGAAAAAATAGCCTGCGACGCGCTGATAATAGCCTGTGGGCACAGTGCGCGCGATACCTTCGGCGTACTTCACGGCGCGGGTCTTATGCTTGAGGCAAAGCCTTTTTCGGTGGGCGCGAGAATAGAGCACCTTCAAAGCGAGGTCAATCGCTCGCTTTACGGAGAGCAGTATCAAAACCCGTTGCTACCGAACGCCGAATATAATTTTTCGGCTCACTGCGGTACACGTGGTGTGTACACCTTTTGTATGTGCCCGGGAGGCGTGGTAGTACCCGCGGCGTCAGAACAGGGCGGCGCGGTGACAAACGGAATGAGTAGCTTTGCGCGTGACAAGAAGAACGCTAACAGCGCACTGGTTGTTTCGGTGGGCGAAAGGGAGTTCGGCAAAAATCCCTTTGACGCTATAGAATATCAGCGAACAATAGAAGCGGCGGCATACAAGGCCGCCGGTGGCGGTTTCAAGGCACCCGCGTGCGACGTTAAGAGCTTTCTTGAGGGTAAAGCGGCGCTAAATTTGAAGGGCGTGGAGCCCAGCTACTCGCGTGGCGTCTCTCCGTCGGATTTTGACGCGATATTAGGAAAACAAACCGCCGACGCTATGCGCTTCGGGATTAGCGAGTTTTCTAAGAAGGCGGCGTTTTGGAGGGACGGCGGCGCGGTGCTTACGGGAGCCGAGACGCGCACCTCCTCACCAGTAAGGATAGTTCGCGAGGAAAAGCGAAACGCTGTCGGTGCTTACGGCGTTTATCCCTGCGGCGAGGGCGCAGGATACGCGGGCGGTATTATGAGCGCCGCGGTGGACGGAATAAAGACCGCGCTCGCGGTTATGGAAGAATGGAAAGCAGACTGATTGGAGAAAGAAAAGAAAAATGATTCTCAGACGATGGAATGCGCCTAATCTCAGTGAAGACACGGTGAAGAGCTTATGTAATGCGCTCGGTATCGGCGAGCTTGCGGCACGGGTGCTTGCCGCGCGTGGCTGTGACACGCCTGAAAAGGCGGCGGCTTTTTTGAACGAGGACGCGGAGTTTTCTTCTCCGTTCGAGCTTCGTGATATGGACAAGGCGGCCAAAAGGATAAACGAGGCGATAGAAAAAGACGAGATTATCGCGGTTTTCGGAGATTACGATGTGGACGGAGTGACCTCCACTGCGCTTATGTATTCCTATCTTCAAGGGTGCGGGGCGCGTGTTGTCTGCTCGCTTCCGACAAGGGAAGCGACGGGCTACGGGCTATCTGAGAACGCTATTGATAAGCTTAAGCAGTATGATGTATCGCTGATTATTACCGTAGATAACGGAATTTCGGCAATGGACGAAATAGAGTACGCTAAGTCGCTCGGCATAGACACAGTCGTTTGCGACCACCACCACGCTCCCGAGCTTCTTCCCGCCGCCGCCGCGGTAGTTGACCCGCTGCGCGAGGACGACGAAAGCGAGTTTAAACAGCTCGCGGGGGTGGGCGTTGCGCTAAAGCTTTGCGCCGCGTGTGAAAACTGCAGCGTGGAGGAGATGCTTGAGCTTTACAGCGTTTATGCGGCTATTGGCACGGTTTCGGACATAATGCCTCTTGTCGGCGAGAACAGACAAATAGTTAAGGCGGGGCTCGCGGCGCTGCCGTATTTCGAGAACGCGGGACTTGCGGCGCTCTGTGAAAAATCGGGCTTGGACGTTTCTTCGCTTGACGCGGCGGGCATAGCCTTTTCTCTCGCTCCGAGAATAAACGCGGCGGGGAGAATGGGAAACGCCACGCTTGCGCTTAGGCTGTTAATTACCGAGGACCCCGAGGAGGCAGAAAAAACCGCCGAGGAGCTTTGCGAGCTTAACAAATCACGTCAGTCCACAGAGCAGGAGATAGCAAGGCTTATTGAAAAGACTATCGACGAGGACCCCATGCTTCTTCGTGAGCCGATAATTGTGGTTTCGGGCGAAAACCTCCATTCGGGCGTAATTGGCATTGTCTGCTCGCGGCTTGTCGAGCGCTATGCGAAGCCCGCGGTGGTGATATCCGTTGAGGGAAACGAGGCAAAAGGAAGCGGGCGCAGCGTAAAGGGCTTTTCGCTTTATGACGCAATAAGTTCCTGTTCGGATATACTTACAAAGTTCGGCGGACACGATATGGCGGCGGGCTTTATGATGGATAAAAGCAAGCTTTCTGAGTTCAAGACGCGCATATTCGATTACTGCGCGAAGAATTGCGATAAAATGAAACTACCCGAGCTTAGAATTGATTCGTACATAAGCCTTAAGGATATTACCCAGCGCGCGGTGTCGGAGCTTGCGTCCTTCGCGCCGTTCGGCTGCGCGAATGAGGAGCCGATATTTGCCGTAAAAGGCGCCGAGATAGTCGCGGTAACGGGTCTCGGCGAGCGTCATTCGCGAATTACCTTTAAGGAGAACGGCGCCTCGGTTTCCGGCGCGTTGTTTTCAAGTCTTCCCGCTACGCTCGGGCTTAGCGCAGGCGACAGGGTAGACGTGGCGTTTAACCTTAGTATCTATTCCTCAGCCTCTCAAAAGGAGGTTGTGTCGGTGAAGATAAAGGAGATAAGAAAGAGCGGGCTTACCGACGAAGATTTCCGCTCGGTTGATTTGTACCGCGCCTTCTGCTTTAAAAGAGAGGGCTTTAAATGCGAGGAGAAGCTAATCGCATTGACGAGACAGGATATAGCTTATGTGTATAAACGTCTTCGAGTAAAGGAGATAGACCGCTACGATTACCGTGCGGTGAACACTGAATTTTGTGAGATAAGACCCGGCAAGGCTCTTGCCGCGTGCGACGTGCTTGAGGAGCTACAGCTTGCAAAAACCAGCAGAAAGGGAGCGGAGCGTATTTTTGCCGTGTGCGAAAATGCCGAAAAGCGAAATCTCAGCGAATCGCCCACCTTTAGGATTTTAAACGGAGAAGAAGAATGACCTACGGGGAGCTGAAAACTCAAATAGAAAACAGCGGAAGGCAGTATGACCTTGACCTTATCGGCAGGGCTTATGAGCTTGCCTATAAAAGTCACGGCGACCAGAAACGCGAGACGGGCGAGCCTTATATAGTTCACCCCGTTTATGTTGCGTCACTGCTTGTTGATTTGGGGCTTGATACCGAGAGCATATGTGCGGCGCTTCTTCATGACGTGGTGGAGGACACCGACACAACGCTTGAAAAGATTGAGCACGATTTCGGCGAGGATATAGCCTTACTTGTTGACGGAGTAACGAAGCTCGGCAAAATTCCCTTTTCTTCCGTTGAGGAGCAGCAAGCGGAGAACCTTCGCAAGATGCTTTTCGCCATGAGTAAGGATATTCGCGTAATGCTTGTAAAGCTCTGCGACAGGCTTCACAATCTTCGCACCCTCGACGCTGTCCCCGAGCAGAAGCGGCGGGACAAGGCGCTTGAGACAATGGAGGTTTACGCACCTATTGCGCACCGTTTGGGAATGAGCAACTTCCGTGAGGAGCTTGAAGACCTTTCGCTCAAATATCTCGACAACTACGGCTACAACGAGATAATCAGCATGCTTGAAAAGAACAACAAGGGTGAAAGCTTTGTTGAATCCATTACTAAGGCTATAAGAGCAAGGATAGAAGATAACGGCATAACGGGTGCGGAGATAACCTCTCGCGTGAAATCCGTTTATGGAATCTATCGAAAGCTATATATACAAAACCGCTCCTTTGAGGAGATATATGACGTTTACGCTGTTCGCGTTATAGTCAACACGGTTGCGGAATGCTACAACACTTTGGGGCTTCTTCATGATATGTACCGCCCGCTTCCTAACCGCTTTAAGGATTACATCTCAACACCGAAGCCGAATATGTATCAGTCGCTTCACACGACGGTCGTCGGCAAGGAGGCGATACCCTTTGAGATACAGATACGTACCTTCGATATGCACTATACCGCGGAATACGGAATAGCCGCACATTGGAAATACAAGGTCGGCATAAGCGGCAAGGATAAGCTTGAGGAGCGTCTTGCGTGGGTGCGCCAGCTGCTCGAAAGCCAGAAGGAATCAGAGGACTCGGTCGATATCCTTCGTAATATTAAGAGTTACCTTCTGCCTGAGGAGGTCTTCGTCTTTACACCGAAGGGCGACGTAATTAATCTCCCCGTCGGCGCTTGCACGATAGATTTCGCTTATGCCATACATTCCGCCGTTGGCAACCGTATGATGGGAGCGAAGGTCAACGGGCGTATTGTGCCTCTCAATTACAAGGTGAAGACGGGCGAAATCGTTGAGGTTTTAACAGGTCCTAAGGATAAGGGACCAAGCCGAGACTGGCTATCTATTGTCAGCACAAGCGAAGCTAAATCAAAGATTCGCTCGTGGTTCAAGAAAGAGAAAAAGGAAGAAAACATCGAGGAGGGCAAGCATATCTTCGATAAGGAGCTTCGGCGTCATCTCATAAGCTTGCCGCTTGAACAGTACGATTCCTTCGTTGAGGAGATTGCGCGGCGTCAAAAGCTTAACAGTGTCGAGGAGATGTTTGCCGCGATAGGCTACGGCGGAATACAGATGGCGCGGCTGCTTCCGAAGATTAAGGACGAGTACGACAAGCTAATTAAACAGAACGACCCCGTTGCGGTCTTTGACGTTCCGACCGTTTCACATAACAGCAAGAACGCGGAGGGCGTAATTGTTGAGGGGCTTGATAACTGCCTTGTGAAATTTGCTCGCTGCTGCAACCCGCTTCCCGGTGACGATATTATCGGGTTTATTACCCGCGGGCACGGCGTTTCGGTTCATAAAAAGGATTGCATGAACGTGCAAGCGGCGCACTATCTCGATGAAAACTCCGCGCGCTGGATAAACGTTTCGTGGGCGGCAAACGTGAAGGAAAGCTTCAAGTCCACCCTCGAATTACACTGTATGAACCGAACGGGACTTATCGCGGATATCAGTACGCTGCTTTCGCAGATGCATATTCCTATCTTCAATTTTTCCACCCGCACCGACAACGACGGCAGAGCCTCAATAACCGTAACGATAGGTATAAACAATATTGAACACCTCAATTCAGTAATTCAAAGGCTTGCAAAGATAAAGGACGTGGAAAGTATAGACAGGGCCGCTCGCTAACAAGGAGTATAATATGAAAGTAGTTATACAAAGAGTAAACAGCGCTTCGGTGCTGATAAACGGTCATGAGCGAAGACAAACGGGAAAAGGCTTGGTTTGCTTTTTCTGCGCATGCACGGGCGACAGTCTTGAGGACGCGGACAGACTGGCGGAGAAGACGGCACGGCTCAGGATATTTTCCGACGGCGACGGCAAGCTTAATCTTAGCGCGGAGGACCTGTGGCTGGATTGCCTTGTCATTTCAAACTTTACGCTCGCCGCCGATACAAAGAGCGGACACCGACCCTCCTTTTCGGGCGCGGCGGAGCAGAGCTTCGCAAGGGCGGCATACGAGCGATATATAAGCGGTCTTCGCGCAAGCACCTTGAAGAATGTTTCGACGGGAGAGTTTGGCGCAAATATGAGGGTTGAGCTTGAAAACGACGGACCTGTGACTATAATTCTTGACACAACGGAGTGGAACAGATGAAGATAGACGTATTATCGGTAGGAATGCTTGAAACCAACTGTTACATAGTGAGTAACGGTGCTCGCGCTGTAATCATTGACCCCGGCGCGGACGCGGAAAGGATAGCTAAGTTCATTGACGACAACAAACTATCGGTGGAGTATATTCTTCTCACGCATACCCACTTTGACCATATAGGCGCGCTTGCGAAGATAAAGGAGATAACGGGGGCAAAGGTGGCTGTTGGAGAACAGGACAAGGAATTTATTAAAATTCCCGCCGACCTTCCGCTTCGCGGCGGCGAAAGTATCAGTGCGGCGGGTTTAAACTTCCGCGCAGTGGACACCCCGGGACATACCCGCGGCGGAATCTGCTATATTATTGACGATTCGATTTTTTCAGGAGATACGCTCTTTTGTGAAAGTATAGGCAGAAGCGACCTGCCCGGCGGCTCCTTTGACGAGCTTAGGGTTTCGATAAAACGGCTTTTTAGGCTGGAGGGAGACTTCACCGTTTACCCCGGACACGGCGAGAGCACCACCCTTTCGCATGAAAGGCAGTTTAATCCATTTAAGGACGCGATTAGATGACGGTCTTTATTAAGGGAAACCGCTTTGGCTATGAGCTGTCTAACATAGCGCGGCTTTTCTTTCGTGACGTTACGGTGGAGGAGCGCTCGCCCGCGAAGAAGGATAAGGCGATTGATTACGCATATTTAAGGCTTGTCAGAGCAAAGGATTCCACCGAGCTTTTCTGTGTGGCATATATTGATGCTCGGCCGCTTGGCAATGTTAAAAAGCTTTCCAAGGACGCAAGCGACAAGGAATGCGAGCATGAGCTTGCGTGTCTTTTATACGATATGCTCTGCTCCATAATGGGCGAGTCGCCCAAATGGGGGGTAATAACCGGCATACGTCCCGCGAAGTATGCGGCTCAGCTTTTTGAAAGCGGTCTTACCGAGGAGGAGATACTCTGGCGGCTTGAGACAAGGCACCGTGTAAACGAGGACAAGGCAAGGCTTTGTGTCAGTACGTCGAGATATTCACGCGCGGCGGCAAAGCTTAACACGAAGGAATCCTGCTCGCTATATGTTTCAATTCCCTTTTGTCCCTCCCGCTGCAGCTACTGCTCGTTTGTCTCGAAATCCGTCGAGCGTGACAGACAGCTAATTGAGCCTTATGTGAAGCTGCTTTGCGAGGAGATAAGAGAAACCTCTAAAGTAATAAAAGAGATGGGCTTAAAGCTTGAAACCGTTTATATCGGCGGCGGCACGCCGACCGTTTTAACGGCTTTTGAACTGTCACGGCTTTGCGAAACGCTTAACGAGGTTTTTGATTTATCGGCTGTTCGCGAATTTTCTGTGGAGGCGGGAAGACCCGATACCATCACGCGCGAGAAGCTTTCCGTTCTGAAGGGCGCGGGTGTGACAAGGCTTTCGATAAACCCACAGACGGCGAATGACGAGGTGTTAAGACTCATTGGGCGAAAGCACACGGCAAAGGACGTTGAGGACTGCTTTTCAGCGGCAAGGCAGATGGGCTTTAATAATATTAATGCCGACCTTATCGCGGGGCTTCCGGGCGACGACATTAAAAGCTTTACGAACACCCTTTCGTGGATAAAAGCCCTTTCGCCTGAAAACGTAACCGTTCACGCACTGACCTTGAAACGTGCGTCAAACCTTACCGAGCGTCGGCTTTCAGCGTCGCTTGACGCAGGGGAGATGGTCGATTACGCGGCGAAAACGCTTATGGACTGGAGCTATCTTCCGTATTATATGTATAAACAAAAGGGAACGGTGGACGCGCTGGAGAATACGGGGTATACTTTATTAGGTAAAGAGTGCCTTTATAATATTTTTATTATGGAGGAGCTTCACACAATTTTCGCCTGCGGTGCGGGCGGGGTGACAAAGGCGGTAAACCCAAACGAGGGTACAATAAAGCGCATATACAATTACAAGTATCCTACAGAGTATATAAATGATTTCGGCGAGATACTTAAGAGAAAGAAAGGCGTAACCGAATATTATGGCAGATAAATTTAAGGCAAAAAGCCTGCTTGAGATAAGCGAGATTAACGAGCGGGCAAAGAAGGATAACTATATTGAGTGGTGCGAGAACGAGTACGCGGCGCGGCTGCGCGGAATAGCGGACGAGGTGACGGCGCACGGCTCCAAGGTTATTATGCTTTCGGGGCCCTCGGCGAGCGGAAAGACCACCTCCGCGAAGAAGCTGGCGGTAGAGTTCCTGCTTCGCGGCATAGACGCCACCGTTGTATCGCTTGACGACTTTTTCATTGAGGTTGACCGATATCCGAAATCTCCAGATGGAACTCCAGATATGGAGCATGTCGGCGCGCTGAACATAGAGAGAATTCACACCTGTCTTAACGAGGTTATCGAAACGGGCAGAACAGTAATGCCTCAGTTCGACTTTATAAAGCGCCGACCGGGAGACGAGGAGAAGGAGCTGATAATCGGCGGCGACGACATACTTATTGTGGAGGGTATACACGCGCTTAACCCTTTACTGCTTGAAGGGGTGCGCGCCGATAAAATTTTCAAAATTTACGCGGGGCTTCGCACCGAGTATGCCGAGGACGGTAAAAGGATAATCTCCACAAGGGAGATAAGAATTATCCGTCGCCTAATCCGCGACTATTATTTCAGAGGCAACTCGGTTAGAAACACTCTCGAATATTGGCGGCGAATACTTGAGGGCGAAAAGATATGGATAAAGCCCTTTAAGGTGAACGCGGATATGCTTCTAAACACCTCACTTGAATACGAGCCGTGCGTGACAATACCCATTCTTTCACTTATCTGCGAGGACGAAGTGCAGGGCGAGGATTACCGTCCGGTGCTCTTGCGCCTACAGGAGCTTTTCAAGCGTTTTGAGCCAATGGACGTAACAAACGTGCCGAAAAACTCGGTTATACGCGAATTTTACGGCGGACTTCAGCTATAAACGACGCTTTTTGCTTGCTAAATGAGCAAAGCGTATATATAATTGTTTTTATAAATACATATTATCAGTAAGGGAGACTATCAAATGGCGAACGATTTTTTCGACAGGGTAGTCGATACCACCAAAAAGGCGGCAAACACAGTCGCTGAGACTACTGAGGCGCTAATTGACAAGGGAAAGCTGAAGGCCTCTGAGATTCAGACAAAGGGCGACATACGCTCAGAGTACAGGAAGCTTGGTGAGCTTTATTACGAGAGCGAGAAGAACGAGGCGCAAAACAGCGAGAAGCTTTCGCTTTGCGTTGAGACACTCGACCAGCTCAAGGCGAAGCTTGCGAAGATTCAAGCTGAAATAGAGCTTGCCAGATAAACCGAGTAATGTGCGGACGAAAAGCGTTCGTCCGCAATTTTTTGTTTAAGAAGGACATTAGTATTGACTAAGAAGAAACAATCCTTAATGGAAGGCGCGCTCGTCCTGACGCTTGCGGTAATAATCAGCAAGCTCGTCGGGGCGATATATCGTATTCCCCTTACCGCTGTTATCGGTGAGGACGGCATGGGGTTCTATTCCACCGGCTATAACTTTTACCTTACCGTCTATTCCATCGCGGTTACGGGCTTCCCTGTCGCTATTTCAAAAATAGTTGCGGACTATTCCGCCAAGGGCCGTTTTAAGGATATAAGACGTGTTATTCGCGTTTCAAGACTTCTTCTTGTGGCCATGGGTATTGTTTTTGCTGCGGCGCTTGTGCTGCTCGCACGCCCCTATGTAGACCTTGTCGTTCATTCGCCGAGAGCCTACTACTGCATAATAGCGGTCGCCCCGTCAATAATTTTCAGCTGTCTTATGTGCACCTACCGTGGCTACAATCAGGGACTGAAATATATGAGCCCCACGGCGGTGTCTCAGGTAATAGAGGTTCTCTTTAAAGCGGCGGGCGGTCTTGCGGGCGCATATATTTTTAAGGATTATTTCACTGACGAATTTGCGCGTCTCGGCACCGTTTTCGGCGCGGCTATGTCCGCGGCGGACGCCGAGGTTACGATACTTTCGCTTTCCGCCGCCGGCGCAATCTTCGGTGTCAGCCTTTCGACCTTTGCCGGTTATTTATATCTTCTGCTTCGCCACATTTTCAAGGGCGACGGAATTACCGCCGAACAGCTCGCGGCAAGTCCCGAGGCAAACAAGAGCGGGACGATATTACGTCAGATTTTACGTATAGGAATACCCATAGCTCTTTCCTCTGTGGCGGTTACCATCACGGGACTTATAGACAACGTTTCCATTCTCGACCGACTAAAGCTGGTCGTGGAAACCGACATAAACACGTTGTACGCCTCACATATGGGCATACTTGAGCTCGCCGAAAAGCAGGCGGCGGATTTACCAAACTATCTTTATGGTGTTTACAATATCGGAATGCCTATCTTTAACCTCGTTCCCGCCCTTACGGGTTCCTTTGGAATGAGTGCGCTGCCGCACATTTCCTCCTCTTGGCTTACGGGAGATATGCCGCTTACAAAGAAGTATATGGAATCCGCTATGCGCGTTACAATGCTTATCGCCGCGCCCGCGGGCTTCGGCATAGCCTTCCTTGCGGGCCCGATTGCAAGACTTATTTACGCTTCAAGACCCGTCGGTGCGCAGTTGGTCGAGCCTATGCTTACGGTGCTGGGAATAGCGGCTATCTTCGTCGCGGTGGTAAACCCGATTAACGCTATGCTCCAAGCAGTAGGAAGGGTAGACGTGCCAGTTATTCTAATGATAGTCGGCGGACTTATTAAACTCGCTACCAACTACTTTATCGTTGCCATACCCTATCTTAATATCAAAGCCGCTCCGCTCGGAAATCTGCTTTGTTTCTTAACGATAACCCTTGCGAGCATAATCGTTCTTCGGCGGGTGACCGGGATTAAACTGGATATGAAAAGTATTATGGGAAGACCGCTTCTTGCGGGGCTTCTTACGGGCGCGTACGCGCTGGTAACCTATAATATTATTACGGAGTTTTTGGGAGTCGGCGAAAAGATTGCGACGCTCGCGTCGATAGCCGTCGGCGGCGCTGTTTATCTTATCGCGGTGGGCATGATGAAGGCGATAGAGCCCGATGACGTTATTGAGCTTCCGGGCGGTAAAAAAATAGTAAAAATTCTTGAAAAACTTCACATAATAAGGTAAAATAAAATGGTGAATTTTGAGATTAAAGATAAATACGAATTGGTAGACCTTGTAAAGCTCGTGCATATTTTGAGAGACCCTGAGGAAGGCTGTCCTTGGGACAAGGTGCAGACCCACGAAAGCATAAGAAAGAATTTTATTGAGGAAACCTACGAGGCGGTTGACGCCATTGATAAGAAGGACAAGCACCTGCTCAAAGAGGAGCTCGGCGACGTGCTGCTTCAGGTGCTGCTGCATTCCGAAATGGAGAGCGAGGCGGGCGAATTCGATATCGACGCCGTTGCCGACGAGGAGTGTAAGAAGCTTGTTCTTCGTCACCCGCATATTTTCGGCGACGTAACCGCAAATGACAGCGGAACGGTGCTTCGCAACTGGGAAGATATAAAGCGTGTGGAAAAGAGCCAGAAAAGCGGTTCCGACGCGATAGCGGACGTGCCTCTCGCGTTACCGGCGCTAATGCGAAGCCAAAAGGTTCAAAAACGGGCGGCATACGTCGGCTTTGATTATGAAAGCACCACGGACGCCGTAGCTGAGCTTGAAAGCGAGTTAAATGAGCTAAAAGCCGCGATAGAAAGCGACACAAACTATGAGGAGGAGCTTGGAGACCTTTTCTTCTCGGCGGTGAACGTCGCAAGATTTTTGAAAATTGATTCCGAAGAAGTTTTAGAAAAAGCTTGCAATAAGTTCATACTTCGGTTTACAATAGTGGAAGAACTTGCCCGAAAGCGGGGAATTGATATGCGCTCGGCCGGTATGGATAAGCTGAACGCGCTTTGGGGCGAGGCTAAGGAAGTTATTAAGCAGGAAACTGCTAATATTATGGAGGATATAAAATGACAAAAGCAGATTTAGTAACAGTTATTGCTGAGAAGGTCGGCACAACGAAGAAGGACGCTAACGCCACAGTAGACGCTATGTTTGATGCGATAACTGACGCTCTCGCAAAGGGCGATAAGGTCGCGATAGCGGGCTTTGGCACATTCCTTGCAAAGGACCGTCCCGCACGTACCTGCATTAACCCCGCAACAAAGGAAAAGATAAGCGTAAAGGCAACACGCGTTCCCCAGTTTAAGGCCGGCAAGGCTCTTAAGGACAGCGTAGCGAAATAAGCGGCGTGAAAAAGAATCCCCGAGGCGTTACGCTTCGGGGATAAATTTTTAAGAGGAATTATGAGATTAGACAAGTACTTGAAGGTCAGCCGAATTATTAAACGGCGCTCAGTCGCGAACGAGGTTTGCGACGCGGCGCGCGTCACTGTAAACGGACGTGTCGCTAAGGCGTCCTACAGCGTTTCGGTGGGCGACGTAATTGAGCTTACTATGGGCGAAAGAAGAATGAAAGCCCGTGTGCTTTCCACAGAAGAAAAAACGGGCAAGGATTTTGCCCGCGAAATGTTCGAGATAATAGAATAAGACATATTTCGTCTCCTTTAAGGGTATATATTATCAGTACCCGAAAGGAGATTTTTCGTTATGCCCGAAAGCCAGACAGCCGAAAAGACGCGGGGAAAACATTCCGCGCGCATTGACAACCGAAACGAGGTAATTATTGAGGGAATAGCCGAGGTTACAAGCTACGACGAAAACGCCGTGGTCGCAGTGAGCGAATACGGAAACGTTGTTATTCGAGGAGAGGAGTTGAAGATTAAGAGCTTCGACAACGCCGCGAAGAAGCTGCTTGTTGAGGGTGAGTTCTCGTCGCTGCAATATGTCGACCTTCCGAAACCGCGCGAAGGTTTCTTTAAAAGGACGGGCAGATGAGCGCAATAGGCGCGAGCGGCGCGGACATAGTAATTGACGGTCTCAAGGTTATGGGGCTTTGCACCCTTCTTTGCTTTGTCTATCACCTGTTTAGGCTGCTTGTTCCAATAAAGAACAAGCTGGTTATGTGTTTACTGCATATCCCGCTTTTTACGGTGTTCGGCTTTCTTATTTTTTGCTTTTTTCTCGGCGAAACCGTCTCGCGTCAGCCTCGCTTTACGATGCTTGCGGGGGGCGCTCTTGCAGTGCTTACCTACTTCACTGCCGCCGCGCCTATAGTTGAAACGGCGTTCGGTGCGCTGATGAAGGCGCTGGGTTTTCTCTTTAAGCCAATTGTTTTGCTTTGCTCTCTTGTGAAAAAAGTGTTAATTCGCTTGCAAAAGAGATATTATGTGTTGTATAATCAACGTAAGAAGAAATATACTTCCCGTATAAAAAAGCGGAGAAACACAGATGACCGAATCGACAACAAGCAGACAAAAGAACCAGTCAAAATATTCACGCAGACGTAAGATACTTTTCGTCGGGCTGTTTTTGCTTTGCGCTTATTTCGCCGTGTCGATTATCGGCATTCAGATAGACAATTACAAGCAAAGGCAGCAGCTTGCGGCAATAAACAACAGCATAGAGGAGCAGAAGCTTGAAAATGATGAGCTGTTGAGAATAGTCGGCAACTCTGACGAGGCGGATTATATTGAGCAAATAGCAAGGGAGAAGCTCGGTTACGCGGCACCCGGCGAGAGAGTTTTCGTTGACGTCGCGGGTACAGGCGGAAATTCAGCTGATGAGTCGACGGAAAGAACGTCCGACAGCGAGGCGGAGAAGACGGAATAGAAATTTACGCGGAGGCAGCACGCCCCCGCGTTTTTTGTAAAAAGCAGCCGCTTCGCAAAAACGAAGCGGCAGACAAATGAAATAAGGTTACAGAGGGAATGCGTCAATACTGTAACACTTTTGTTACAAAAATGTTTGTCGAAATATGTCGAGAACGTAAAAAATGTTTTTTCGCCTTTATTTAGGCTATAGAAATTGGTATAATAAAGGTGCGAGAGATACCCACTGACACCACACAAAAATTTCCGCAAACGGAGGCATTAAAATGAAGGTTAAGACTATCGGAAGAAAGGTTAATCTCAAGCAGAACTTCATTGACACGGTTGAAAAAAGGATGTCCAAGCTGGATAGGTTTTTTGACGAGGACGCCGAGGCAAAGGTAACGATAACGGTCGAGAAGGACCGCCAAACCGCTGAAATCACCGTTAAGAGCAAGGGCTTTTTATTCAGAGCGGAGCGCACGGAGACAGATATGGAAACGGCGTTCGCGGACGCCGCAGACCTTATAGTAAAACAGATAGTAAAAAACAAGGAGAGGCTCGGTACCCACGTAAAGCGAGCCGAGGTGGATATAGTAGCCGCCGAGAAGCTTTATGCTGACACCGTTCCGAGCAATGTGCAGTTTAATATAGTAAGGGAAAAGAGGTTTACGGTGGAGCCGATGACCGTCGAGGAGGCGGCGCTTCAGATGAATATGCTTAATCACAGCTTCTTCATCTTCACGAACGCAGAGTCCGGCGAGCTAAATGTGGTTTACAAACGTCACGACGATGATTACGGCTTGCTCATTCCCGAACAATAAACTATAATAGTATATGAGCCGCGGCGCAAAAGCGCGCCGCGGCTCTTTTTAAAGAAACGAGGAAGAAAAATTTTGACATATAAAGCGGTTGCTACCTGCGGGTTCGGCTTGGAGTCTGTGCTGTCCTTTGAGCTTAAACGGTTAGGTATGAAGAATGTCAGCGTAAGCGACGGGCGCATTACCTTTGACGCTACGGGTGAGGAGATAGCTAAAGCAAACGTTTGGCTCAGAACGGCTGAGCGGGTGCTTATTATACTTGCGGAATATCCCGCGCATAACTTTGACGAGCTTTTTGACGGCGCTTTTTCCGTCTCTTGGCGAGACATTATCGGACAGAAGGACGCTTTCCCCGTAAAGGGCTATTCTATGAACAGCACCCTTACGAGCGTGCCCGCTTGTCAGTCAATCATTAAAAAGGCGCTTGTGGAGAAGCTCAAAAAGGAATATTCGACCGAGTTTCTTCCAGAGAACAGTCGCGTAACTAAGAAGATACGCTTCTCAATTATTAAGGACAACTGTATACTAATGCTTGACACCTCGGGCGACGGACTGCATAAGCGCGGCTATCGTCCGCTGTTAAACGAAGCGCCGATAAAGGAAACGATAGCGGCGGGAATTTGCGACCTTGCGCGGGTCTTTCCAGAAAGCCGTGTCTGTGACCCCTTCTGCGGCTCGGGAACGTTGGTTATTGAAGCGGCGCTGAGGGCTAAGAATATTGCGCCGGGACTTAACCGTTCCTTTGCGGCGGAAAGCTACGGGTTTTTGGGCGACGGTGTTTTTCGTGACGTTAAGGAGAAAGCAAGAGCGGAAGTGCGCGAGGACGCCGAGTTTTTCGGGCGCGGCTTTGATATCGACCCTGCCGCGGTGGAGACGGCTATGGCTAACGCCGAGCGCGCGGGCGTAGACGACTGCGTAAGCTTTAAAAAGGGCGACGCACGAACCCTTGAGCCGCGTGAGGAGGAGATAATTATTGCTAATCCCCCCTATGGCGAGCGGCTTATGGAGGAAAGCGAGGTAGAGGCGCTTTATAAGGCGTTCGGCGCGAATATCTTTACAAAAAAATTCAAGGGGCTTTACATTATAAGCAGTCACCCCGAATTTGAACGACATATAGGAAGAACGGCGACAAAGAGAAGAAAGCTTTACAACGGTATGTTAACCTGCCAGCTTTTTATGTATTTTTAGCGTTTACAGCTTTTTCTCTTTTGTGGTATATTTTTAGTATTAAGACGGACAGGAACATCTATGGAATACCCTTACGAAAGCTTTACAATAATAAAAAGCGATGAAGTCTACAGCGTCACGACAAAACTAAAGGAAAAGGCAGAGATTTTTTGGTCTGCTTCTGCCGACGGCTTTTCCGATGACCACCCGCTCGGAGAGTTCACGGAAAGCTATTCCTTCCCCGACCCCGCTTACGGAAGACGGATTTATTTTCACATCTTCTGTGGAGGCCGCTACTACGTTGCCGCGCCGCGCTCTATCGAAGCGGGCGGAATGCTTAACCTTCGCGACCTCGGCGGCTACGAGACCGCAAACAAAGAGGCTCACATACGCTACGGACAGATATTCCGAAGCGATATGCTCTGCTTATGCGGAGAAGAAAACATAGAAAAGCTCGAACGGCTGAGAATAAAGCGGGTGCTGGATTTCCGAAGCAATTTTGATGTGACCACCGAGGGCGGAAAATATGCGGACCCCTTAATTCGCGGAGCAAGCTACGAGCTTTTGCACGTATACGACGAAAACGACGAGCGGCTTTCGTTTACCTTTGAAAGCGTGGTGGAAAACCGCGATTCGCTGAGCAAAGCGTACGAGACGATTTTTGAAACATATAAGACCTCGGTTTTTGGTTCCAACGCATATAAAAAGTTGTTTAGATATCTTGTTGACGGACAGACTCCACTTCTCTTTCACTGCTATGCGGGAAAGGATAGAACCGGTATGGCGGCGGCGCTTATCCTTCTCGCGCTCGGTGTGCCGCAAGAAACGATAGTATACGACTATATGCTGACGGCAAAGACACGCCGCCCCTTCTTTGGGAAGCGTTTTGAGCAGTATGGACACCTCATTGTGGACGAGGAAACCGAAAAGTGGTTTACCTTTTTCACCCTCGTCACACCCGAGGCAATAGAAGCTACGCTGGACACAATAACAGATAGATATTCCGATATCGACGAGTATTTTTATAAAGAGCTGGATTTATCAAAGGACGATTTAGAAAAGCTGAGACAGCTTTATCTTGTTAAGCATTAAGGGGGAGGAACTTATGCAGAAGATGGTTCGCGTGCTTGATACAACGCTTCGCGACGGGGCGCAGGGCGAGGGAATTAACTTTTCCCTTTCCGATAAGCTGGGTACAGTAATGCTCCTTGACAACCTCGGGTTCGACTACATAGAAGCGGGCATACCCTCCTCCAACCCAAAGGACGCGGAGTTCTTTGAAAAGGTGAAAAGCACAAAGCTGCAAAACGCGAAGCTTGTGGCGTTCGGACTTACAAGGAAGAAGGACGGCGACTGCGAGAGCGACGGCGCAATAAAGGCGCTTCTTGCGGCTGACACCGAGATAGTAACGATTGTAGGAAAGTGCAGCGCGTTTCAAGCAGAGAGGGTTCTTCTTGCGACGCGTGAACAGAACCTAAAGATGATAAAGGACACCGTAGAATTTCTTGTAAAAAGGAATAAGCGGGTTTTCTTTGACGCGGAGCATTTTTTCGACGGTTTTTTTGAGGACGAGGAGTATGCGCTCGAATGTCTTGCCGCGGCGGCAGAGGCGAAAGCGGAAAGCCTTGTTTTATGCGACACTAACGGCGGAACAACGCCTGACAGGGTGAGCGAGGTTGTATCAAAGGTGGTTTCACGCTTCCCCGAAATGATAATCGGTACCCACTTTCACAATGACGCGGGGCTTGCCGTGGCAAACGCGATAGCGGCGGCAAAGGCGGGCGCGCTTGACGTTCAGGGAACCTTTTTGGGGATAGGCGAGCGGTGCGGAAACACTAATCTTTCCACCCTTGTGCCTACCTTACAGCTTAAATGCGGCTTTGCGGCGGTAAGCGACGAAAGTCTTTCGCTTTTTACCCGCACGGCTTACCATATGGCGGAGATATGCAACCTTGTCATTCCCGGCGGCTCGCCGTATATCGGCGCAAGTGCATTTTCACATAAGGGCGGTATGCACATTGACGGTGTGGTAAAGACGCCCCGCGCTTTTGAACACGTAAGCCCTGAGGCGGTGGGAAACGTGAGGCGTTTTCTTCTAAGCGAGGTTGCCGGCAGAAGCGCAGTGGCGGCGCGGCTTCGCAAGATAGACGAAGCGCTTGCAAGCGACGAGAAAAACGTGGACAGACTTGTCGCTTGCTTAAAGCAGAAGGAATACGAGGGCTACCAATACGAGTCGGCGTCGGCGTCCTTCGAGCTTCTTGCGCTTCGCGAGTTCGGCTTAATGAAGGAGTTCTTCACACTGTTAAGCTATAAAATAATTGGAGAGCGGTCGCTTGAGGCGGGAAGACGTTCGTCGCTTGCTGTGGTTAAGATAGCCGTTGACGGAAAAGAGGAGCTTTGTGCCGCGGAGGGCGACGGCCCGGTGCACGCGCTCGATATCTCGCTTAGAAACGCGCTTGCGAAATTTTACCCCAGTCTTTCGAAGACGCACCTCGTTGACTATAAGGTGCGCGTGATTTCGCCGGAGGACGCGACGGCTTCCAAGGTAAGAGTTATTATCGACACCACCGACGGCGACAGCCAATGGACCACGGCGGGGGTTTCCGCTGACATTATAGACGCGAGCTTTAAAGCGATAACAGACTCGGTAATCTATTCGCTGAACAAAAAAAAGAGCTGAAAACAGGCAAAAACGCCCCCAAAAAGGCGAAATGCAACCGAAAGTTGCGGAATTGCAAACCAGAATATGTAGCGCAACCAAGCATAAATTTGGCATAATGCACTCAACAAAGGAGGTGCACATCATGAATGTTGCAACGGCAAATAAGCTTGTCCAGCTTAGAAAAGAAAAGGGCTTTTCGCAAGAGGAGCTTGCGGAAAAATTAGGTATCAGCCGTCAGGCTGTAAGCAAGTGGGAGCGCGCGGAGGCGGCGCCCGACACAGATAACCTTGTTACGCTCGCGAAGCTTTACGGTATATCATTAGATGAGCTTCTCGGTAACGAGCTTGACCAGAGCGAGGAGGAGAGAGCCTTCTCGAAGGAGGACGACGTTACAAAGGTTAATATAGGTATAAAGGGCATTCACGTAGAGGACGGCGAGGACTATGTTCACGTCGGCTGGGACGGCGTACATGTCCACGACAGGAGCGGACACCGCGTTGACGTTAAGGACGGCAAGGCAATAGTTAACGGCGAGGAATACGACTATAAAAATGAAATGAAAAAGAGATGGTACGTTTTCCCCTTCCCGTTCCTTGTAACGCTTGTTTATGTTGTTATGGGAGTCGCGTGGAATATGTGGCATCCATACTGGCTGATATTCTTAACTATCCCGCTTTACTACTCGCTCGTAAGCGCCATTGAACATAGGCGCTTTGACCATTTCGCTTACCCCGTGCTCGCCGCGTTAATTTATCTTTGGTTTGGCTTTACCGCGGGCGCGTGGCACCCGAACTGGATTATCTTTTTAACCGTGCCGCTTTACTATATGATTTTCCCCGGGAGTAAAAATCACGACTACAATAAAAAGGATTATAAATATTCTTATAAGTACGATTACAAGAACACCGAGAACGGCAGCACGGAATGCAGCTGCGAGAGCAGCGAATGCTCTGACAGAGACACAGCAAACAAATAGATAGAACAAGAAAATCGGCGCGCAAACAGCGCGCCGATTATTATGAGGTAATGCTATGGAAAAGTATGTTGAAGCGACAGGCTTAACCGTTAAGCGCGGCTTTAACGGAAACCAGCTAAAGGTGTTCGCTATTATCGCTATGACGATAGACCACCTAACAAGTGTTCTTTTTCCCACATATTCAAATATATGGTGGGTTGTTTGTCTGCATATTATCGGCAGACTCACCGCGCCGACTATGTGGTTCTTCGTCGCTGAGGGCTTTCATTATACAAAGAATGTTACGAAGTACGCGTTAAGGCTGTTCTTTTTTGCGATAATCTCGCATTTTGCGTATAATTTTGCTTTCGGAATACCGTTGATTCCGTTTTCGACAGGCTCGCCTTTCAACCAAACAAGCGTTATCTGGTCGCTCGCCTGGGGTCTTGTGCTGCTTGCAATCTGGAAAAGCGAGAACCCGCGTCTGAAGCCATGGATGAAGATAGCGCTGCTAATGCTCATTCTGGTAGTATCCTTCCCCTCCGACTGGAGCTGTATCGCTGTAATGGCTATTTTGGAGATTGGCGGACACAGAGGAGATTTCAAACGACAGATGATAGGCATGGTTGCCGCCGTCGCTATGTACGCCGTGGTTTACGCGATTTTTATCGACCCGCTTTACGGTATACTTCAGATGTTCGTTATTGTGGCAATACCGTTCTTAAGGCAGTATAACGGCGAAAGAGGGGAGTGGAAGGGAATGAAGTGGTTTTTCTACCTTTACTATCCCGCGCATCTGGTTGTTATTGGACTTATACGGGTTTTTGTCGGAAATATACTATAGACATTCTGAGAATGTTTATAGCTTGGAAGAAATGACCCTACGCAAACTCATCGTAAAACAAGACGGAACAGCTACAGCAAAAAAGGAAGCACCCGAAAGGGTGCTTCTGCGTTTTTTCCTATGAATTAAAGAAATTTTTTCAGCTCGTGGCGGTTTCTTTCAAGGAACTCGCTGTAGGCGTTCGCGAGGTTAAGTGTTTCCTCCTTCGCGCCCATTGAGTAGTCCTCCATATCCTTGGAAAGCTGTTCGATTCCCTTTTCTGTGCCTTGAAGCACCATCTCGGCAAGGTTCGGAATAGAGGTGTCGCCGCCCGCCTTCATATCTATCATCATATTGCCCATCGTCTTAGCTATCGGCGGAACACCGCGGTCGTCTCCGTCGAGCGCCTTTATGAGCACGTCGGACGCCATATATACGCGGTTGTACTCGTCGTGCTGGCTTTCGAGCAGCCCCTTAAAGACGTGGTCCTCTACATAGCTTATTAGCCTATCAATAGTGTTGCGCCCCATCTCGGCGCCCTTGTGTATACCGATAAGGAGCATTTCGTTATCATTATTCTTTTGCGTCACTTTTAATCCTTCCTTTCTTAACGCTATTGTTTTCAAAAATAGATAATAAAATACGGGTAAAATAAGGGATTTTTGTCATTATAAGCTTTGCCAAAATGAATATTACGTGTTATAATATTATTCAATCTGCGCAAAATACGGTAAAACGTATCAATTCGTTTAACTGACGCTGTAAGCGGCGTATAACAATATTTGCTTTATCGGAGGAAACAGAAATGGGAAAGAATGTTCTAATCGGTCAGTCGGGCGGCCCGACTTCGGTCATTAACGCAAGTCTTGCGGGCGTAGTCAGCGTTGCAAGACAGCACGACGACCTAACTCTTTACGGAATGAGAAACGGCATACAGGGCTTCTTACAGGGCAAGTACATAAACGTGCTTGAATATGTAAAAACTCCTGAAGACCTTAACCTTCTTATGAGAACGCCTTCGGCGTTCCTCGGCTCTTGCCGTTATAAGCTTCCCAGCTTTACAGCCGATGAAGAAGTCTATAAAAAGATTTTTGAAAAGCTCGACGAGCTGGATATCGGATATTTCCACTATATCGGCGGAAACGATTCTATGGACACTATCGCTAATCTCAGCATGTACGCCGAGAAGATAGGCAGAAGCGACATTAAGTTTATCGGTATTCCCAAGACGATAGACAACGACCTCGTAATTACCGACCACACCCCCGGCTTTGGCTCGGCGGCGAAATATATCGCCTGCTCTGTTAAGGAGCTTATCCGCGACAACACCGTCAACGATATGGACATAGTTACAGTAATTGAAATTATGGGCCGTGACGCCGGCTGGCTTACAGGAGCCGCCGCCCTTTCCGAGGGACACGACTGCAACGGACCCGACCTTATTTATCTTCCCGAAATCACCTTCGATGTCGATAAATTTATCGAGAAGGTTTCGGAAATTCAGAAGAGCCGCCGTTCGGTTATCGTCTGTGTATCCGAGGGCATAATGACCGCCGACGGCAACTACGTCTGCGAGTATACAAGCAACGCCTCACGCTCAACCGACGCTTTCGGCCACAAGCAGCTTACAGGCACAGCGAGAACCCTTGCGGACATTATCTCCATGCGTTTAGGCTGTAAGGTTCGCGCTATTGAGTTCAGCTCGCTTCAGCGCTGTGCCGCTCATCTTCAGTCGAAGACCGACATGGAGGAGGCGTTTAAGGCGGGTTCCTTCGCGCTTAACAGCGCACTTGAAGGCGAGACAGGTCAGCTTGTTATCTTTGAACGTGTAAGCGACAACCCATACGATATCGACCTCAAGCTTTGCGATGTACGTCTCGTGGCTAACCTTAAGAAGGACGTTCCGCGCGACTGGATAAACGAGGACGGCGATTATGTAACCAAAGAATTCCGCGATTATGTGCGTCCCCTCATTATTGGCGAGGTTGAGCCTATCGTTGAGGACGGACTTCCCCGACATATTTGCTACATTAAATAAATTATTGAATGGAAGGAGTAGTCGGTTGCGATGCGTCAGCTAAAACGAACTTGGGTCGAAATTGACCTTGATGCGCTCGCCCACAACTTCTTTACGATTAGAAATATTGTCGGCGCTGGCGTTGACATTATGGCTATCGTCAAGGCGGACGGCTACGGACACGGCGCGAAACAGGTCGCGTATATTCTTGATAAATGCGGCGCGGACTGGTTCGGCGTGTCAAACATTAACGAGGCAAAGTATCTTCGCAAGGTCGGCATAACGAAGCCGATACTGATATTGGGCTATACCCCTGCGGAGAACGTAAAAGAGCTTTTCGAGCTGGATATTACCCAAACGGTGTTCAGCCTTGAGTACGCGCGCAAGCTTGCTAACGCCGCGTCTCAGGCAAACGTCAGAATAGACGTTCATATTAAAATTGACACTGGAATGTCTCGGCTTGGTTTTTCGGCGAACGATATAGGAAAAGCAGTAGATGAGATTTCAGAGGTCTGCACCTACGGCGTTTTTAGGGTAACGGGAATGTTCACCCACTTCGCCGTGGCGGACGAGGGCGACAGCAATTCCCGCTCATATACGCTTGAACAGCATAACCGCTTTGCGGCGATATCCGACGAGCTGGAGAACCGAGGCTTTACCTTCTTCCACAAGCATTGCTGCAACAGCGGAGGGCTTCTGTTTTATCCGCAGTTCTACCACGAGATGGTTCGCCCGGGGCTTATTCTTTACGGCAATTCACCGACGGGAGCGCCGCTTCCTAATGTGCCCTTCAAGCCGGTGATGACGCTGAAATCAGTGGTCTCCATGGTAAAGGAAATAAGGGCGGGCGACAGTGTCAGCTACGGTTGCACCTATACCGCGCCGCACGACATGAAGATAGCTACGGTGTCTATCGGTTATGCGGACGGTTATCCGCGCAGCCTTTCGAACAAGGGGCTTGGCTGGGTAGCGGGGCGAATTGCACCGATAGTCGGTCGGGTTTGTATGGACCAGCTAATGCTCGACGTTACGGGCGCTGACGTTCACGAGGGCGACGTGGTCACCTTCTTCGGCGGCGGCTCGCCGATTTCGCTTGATAACGTGGCGGGGCTTGCGGGAACAATAAGCTATGAGCTTATGTGTTCGATTTCCCGCCGAGTACAAAGAATATTCATTTCTAACGGCAAGGTGTTCGACGTTGTCGATTACACAATCTAAGCCACAGCAAAAACGCGGCGGAAAACCCGCCGCATATATGGAGACGTATCGAAGCGGTCATAACGAGGCGGTCTTGAAAACCGTTTGCCTGCAAGGGCACGAGGGTTCGAATCCCTCCGTCTCCGCCACGTCGGAGCAAAGTTCGCTTTGCTCCGATATTTTTTTGCAAAAATATCATCCGCTTTGCTTCCTTGCTCCTCCTTTACCCTCAAAGCCGTCGCGGCGCTTCGCTTGCTTTGGGCTTTTCGGGTGGGGGAGACGCGCACTTAAGTCCTTCGAACACCGTATTTATCGGTACGAGGTTCGTAATAACTCGAAAAATGTAAAGCCAGCCACACAGAAATGTGTGGCTGGCTTTTGTTTATGCTTCGTTATATTATTGCACTATTCAGTTTCAATATACATTTTCAAATCGTCTTCGTATTCTGAAGCAAATGGAGCTCCACAACCATGATTTTCGAATAATTCATACGGAGCATTCAATCGTTTTAATAAATCCAGAAATGAGCAATATTTCTTATCTATTGCGCAGTACATATTGTACTAAGATTTTGTCTAGTAATGGCAATCCTATTTTATCGATATCAAATGTGATAAATCGCTTTGACATTCTATGTTAAAATCGCTTCCTTTAATGTTTTCAGATTCAATGAAACTATACATATCATCAAATCCATAAAAATAATTACCTGTATTGGTGTAACTATCTCCATCAATAAAACATAAGCATTCATAACAATATGAACTAACTATACTGTTTTGAGTTTCATATTTTACATCTGATACACAGTTTTGTACTAATTCAAGTGTGAACTTTTTGTCTTCTTCTGTCAAATCTTTATGAGCAATATAATCATTTACAACTGTTTCTAATTTATCAATTATCTCAAAATCTTTTGGTAACGAAACATAATCTTTTAAAGAAATAAAATCATCAGAACTTGATACATTATAATTTGTTATTAAATTTGCTAATTTAAAGTAAAAATTACATATGTTCTTTTCTTCAATTCCTTTAAATTTACGGGCTTGATCAAGTGATATGTTTTCTAAGTTCATGACCAAAATGAATGTTTCTACTTGTTCTCTATTGTCTACTTTTACTTCCCAAAATTCATCAGGTAGTTTAAACTCCATGCCACCAATTCTACTAAACAACTCATCAACCTTGTGGTTAAACACTGCTTCGTCTTGAATATCAAACAACGGGGTACTCAGCCAAAGCTCGTAAAGCTCGTCGCTTGGCGTGCCTCCGAGCTCAACAAGCTTATCGTACTGCGCAAGGGCTTCGGTGTTCTTGCCGTTCGCCAAATACATATCGGCAAGACGCGCGACGAAATCGGCGTTGTCGGGCTGTAGCGCCGTTAGTGTGCTGAGCGTAGCTTCGGCGTTTGCGTTATCACCCATAGCGGTATAGGTCTCCGCGAGCGCGGAAAGCGCCTCGATATTCTCAGGCTCTTGAACCAAAAGCTCGTTAAGGTAATCAACCGCTTCGGTGTATTTCTTCTCGGCTAACGCCTCACCCGCCGCCGCTAAAAGCTGTTCAGGCGTTTTTTGGCAGGCGCAAAGGGAAAGCGCAAGCGCAAGTATAAGTAGAACCGCTAAAACCTTCTTCATATTTCCCCCAAAGTGTTTATGTTTGTTATAACCATATTTTAGCGCAGGAGGAAAGTTTAGGCAAGCTTTATATTTTTGAGATTGGGATTAGAACCCGAGATGGTGTATGGAGTCTGTGATGAGCAGGAAGTGTGCCGAACGGTAGAGTGGCTGGCGATTGCTTTCCGACTTGTCGAATGATATAATTTTAGTATAATTCACAACAAAATAAGGAGGTTGGTTTTTATGTCTGAATACTCAAAAAGCGCTATGGAAATTCTGCGAAACCCGCAGGAGACATTACAATGGTACATAGTGCCAATGCTCTTGTTTGTTATGTACATTTACTATGAACAGCTTCGTCATAAACGCTACAATGTTGTGCTCGGCGCCGCCGCTTTATGGGGAATGGACCTCTTTAATGAGATATGGAACAGTATAGTTTTTCACGCCACGGGCTTCGCGCCTGTGTGGGGAACTCCGGCGAGCGCGGGCGGCACCTCGCTGTTATTGCTTATCGGTTACAACATTGAAATATCCTTTATGTTCGCCACCCTCGGCGTTGTAGCCTGCCTTGCGTTACCGCGAGATAAGAAGAAAAAAATCTTAGGCATAAACAACCGTGTATTCTACGCGCTCTTGTTTACGACGCTCGCAGTTATTATTGAGTGCTTCCTTAACTGGGCGGGCTTGCTTACGTGGGAATACTCTTGGTGGAGCCGCTCTTGCCCGTGGCTTGTTTGGCTCATAGGCTATCTGCCCTTCTTCACAATGGCATACGTTGTTCACGACCAAAAAACACGCAAGAGCCAGTTCGTTACGCTCGGTATTATATTCGGAGTGGATATTATTCTGCTCGTTCTGTTCGGACTTATGGGCTGGATGTAAACTTAAGCGGAGAAAAGAGGTTAAACTATGGATTTATACGAGGCGATTAGCAAACGCAGAACAATAAGGGATTTTTCCGCGGACGCGATAGACGAAGGTACAATCAAGAGGATAATTGACGCCGGTATGAAGGCGCCGACTAACGACCATATGAGAGATTGGCATTTCGTCGTCGTTACCGACAAAGCTGAGGTAGCAAGGATAATTTCAAAGATACCTAAGACCTTTTCAAGGGACGAGGTTGATTCAAAACTCGACGACTGGCAGCTTCACGACCCAATTCAAAGAAAAATGTATATTGACGGCATTCCGAAGCAGTATAAAATGCTCTGCGATTCCGCCTGTTTGTTGCTTCCGTTCTACCGCCAAAGCGGAGAGCTATTGAAGCCCGCCAATCTGTCGGCTCTTAACGCCTTCGCCTCTATTTGGTGCTGTATAGAAAACATTCTACTTGCCGTGACGGCTGAGGGATATGCCGCGGCGCTTCGCATACCGCTCGGCGATGAGGAGCAGTATGTGAAAGAGGTTTTGGGTTGCCCCGAGGATTATGTAATGCCCTGTTACCTTTCTATAGGCAAAGCTGCGCCGGACGCGAAGTATAACGAGCAGAAGACCTATTCGCTTGACGAAAAGATACACCATAACAGGTGGTAGGGTAGCAAACAGATATAGAAAACAATGAGGGAATAATTATGAAGTTAAAAAAAAGCCGCGCGGCGAGCTTTGCGGCTATAGCGGCTATCTACATTTTTGCGGCCGCGCTCGGAATTGAGCTATACCGATTTCTGCCCTTTGATTTTAAGCTTAATCTTCTTTTCGCGGATATCGCGGCGACGGTTTTTGTCTTTGTTTTCAGCGTTGTGCTTAACAACGCCTCGGTTTACGACCCATATTGGAGTGTTCAGCCTATCGTTATCCTTACGGCGTTCGCGCTGGATAATCCGCTTACCCTCGCGCGTTTGCTGCCGCTTGTCGCTGTCGTGCTTTGGGGCTTGCGGCTGACCGCAAACTGGGCGTACACCTTTAGGGGGCTGGAGCATCAGGATTGGCGCTACACCATGCTTAGCGAGCAGACGGGCAAAGCATACCCGATAATAAATTTCGTCGGCATACATATGGTACCCACGCTTGTCGTATATGCTTGTGTGCTTCCCGCCGTGTGCGTTTACAAGAGCGAAGCGGAAATGAATATCGGGGGAGTGTTGTTCTTCTTGCTTTCGATAGCGGCGGCTCTGCTTCAGGGAGTTTCTGACCTGCAGATGCATCGCTTCCGTAAAGCCGGAAGCACAGGCTTTATCCGCGAGGGACTATGGAGGTATTCACGCCACCCGAACTATCTCGGCGAGATTTTAATGTGGTGGGGCGTGGGACTCGCCGCTGTCAGCGTGCTTAACGGACGATGGATATTGCTTACTGGAGCGGTTCTCAACACCTGCTTATTCCTGTTTGTCAGCATTCCCATGGCGGATAAAAGGCAGTCGCACAAGCCCGGCTTTGAGGAGTATAAGGCGCAAACGCATATGCTTCTTCCTATAGCAAAATAGCTTAAACTAATAAGGCGCGCTCGTTCGAGCGCGCCTTGCTCTTTTTTTCGGTAAAAGGTTTACCGAACGAATAGAAAGTTAATTTAGAATTTCATCTTTTGCGTGCTCCATAGCGGATATCACCTTGTCGCACCACGCATCAAATTCCTCGTCTTCAATCTGGCATTCCTTATGCGCCAAAATATAGTCCACCGTCTCCTTAACGCCCTGGTCAAACCGCTTGACCGCTGTAAAACTCGGAACAAGACGATGAAGCTTTGAATTGTCGAAAACGACTGAGTTTGCCTTATCGCCGATGAGTCCGCCTAAAAGGTCGTAATCACTGACGGCGGCAAGAAAGTCGGACGGGACGTAGTATGGGTGAAGCTTTACGCCGAGCGCCGAGGCAATAGCTCCGTAAATCTGGTTCCATGTAAGTGTTTCGTCGGAGGTAATCTGTACTGCCTCGCCTATAGCGTGCACATTGCCGAGAAGTCCCACGAAGGCACGGGCGAAATCGCTGTTATGGGTCATAGTCCAAAGGGAGGTTCCGTCGCCGTGGATAATGACCTGTTTTCCGCTCATCATTCTGCGAAGTATTTGATAGCTTCCCTTTTTGCCGTGGACACCCGCGGGCAAGCTTCTTTCGTCGTAGGTGTGGCTCGGACGAATAATAGTAACGGGGAAGCCGTTTTCGCGATACATCTTCATTAGAAAATCCTCGCAAGCTATCTTGTTGCGCGAGTATTCCCAGTAAGGATTGGCGAGCGGAGTACCCTCGTTTACTCGGTAGTCGCTCAGCGGCTTTTGATAGGCGGAAGCGGAGCTTATGAATAGGAACTGAGCTGTGCGCCCCGCGAAAACGCGGTAGTCGCGCTGGAGCTGTTCGGGAACAAAGGCGATAAAGTCGCAAACGGCGTCGAACTTCATTCCCTCGGTTACCTTCGCAAGAGCCGCCTCGTCATTTACGTCAGCCGAAAGCTGTTTAACATGGCTCGGCAGAGCGTCGGTGCGGCTTCCGCGGTTAACAACGTATAGCTCGTTTTTCGGGTCGGTCAACAGTAAGCGCGAAATAGCTGTGCTTATCGTGCCTGTGCCGCCGATAAAAAGTACCTTCATGATTTAACCTCCAAGTTATCTATAATTCCAACAAAACCATTATATCACCGCGAGTGATTTCGATGTTAGGCATTTATGTGAATTATTAATTTAAGACGAAAAATTTTTATGTAAACATTTTTCTTGTCGCTATCAAAGACAAACCAAAATACAGTGTTTTACCGAAATTTTGCTTCTTTAATGCGGTTTTATTATGTGCTATAATTGCAAAAGAAAAACAAAGAGTTATGCGGTGCTTTCACCGCTTTACGGAAAGAAGCAACTATGAAAAAGCGTGTTTTTTCGTTTTTATGCGTTCTGCTCGCGATTGTGACCCTGCTTCCGCTTTCGGCGTTTGCCGCGGCGGACGAGCCGCTTTATTTTGACGAAAACGGAGATTTTAAAATTCTCATTATTGCCGACCCGCAGGATATTGCGCTTCCTCAAAGGGGAATGCTTGCGCTTATTAACGCCTCGCTTGACGCCGCAAAACCCGACCTTGTTGTATTTCTCGGCGACGTTATTCACGGGCCTGCGATACTTACCGAGGCGGGTGCAAAAAAGGCGATAGATAATATAGTTTCGCCTGTAGCGGAAAGGGAAATACCCTTCGCCGTAGTATTCGGAAACCACGATGACGAAGGCGGCGTAAGTAAGGAGACACAGATTGAGTGGTATAACACCTATGACGGCTGTCTTGTCGTCGAAGGCGAGGAGATGAGCGGCTGCGGAAACTATAATTTGCTCATTAAGGATAAATTTGACGGAAGGAATCTTTTTAATCTGTGGTTTATCGACAGCGGCACCTATGTCTATACCGAGGCGTTGGGAAGAAGCTATGCTTACGTCGAAGCCGACCAGCTTGATTGGTATAAGAAAGCGAGCGAGAAGCTTGCGGTTGAAAACGGCGGAGAACCGCTGCCGTCCTTCGTCTTTCAGCATATACCCGTGCCCGAGGTGTACGATATGCTTACCGTCGTGCCGCAAACCGCCGACGGCGCGGTAAAGGGACACGGCATCTACAGCGAAAACTATTACGTAGCGAACCCACAGTACATTGAAAAGGGCGCGCTCGGTGAGGGACCTTGTCCGCCTGATACTAACAGCGGCGAATTTTCGGCGTGGCGTGAAACGGGAGATGTCGTGGCTGCGTTCTTTGGTCACGACCACACGAACGACTATGAAGGCAGTCTCGACGGCATTGATATGGTTTCCACAATGGGTGCTTGCTTCTTTATCTACGGAGCGGGTGAAAACCACGGCACAAGGCTTGTTACGTTACACAAAGACGACCTAAAGAACTACGACACAAGCATGCTCTATTACAAGGACATAGTAGACGCTCCGCTTCCGAATGCGGTGTCCTCAAGCATTGGCGCGTTCTACCTTTACGGAATAATTGCCGTTTTGGTTCTCCTTGAGCTGATTGTGTTTTCCGTTGTTTTGGTTGTGAAGCGAGTAAAAAAGAAAACGAAAACGAAAACTACATAGTAAAAAAGCGCCCGACGTTATTCGTCGGGCGTTTCATATGGAAGGGTAATTATTGTCGGCTTGTGACCGAGGTACGGAAGAAGCTTTGTCAGCATGTCCTCAGTGCGTATTTTTAAGGTGGAGGTGTTGAGATTAGGATGACAGCGAATGTACTCGCTTTTTGCTATCTCCTCATCAATACAGAGCTTAACGCGACGTTCCTTGTCATATTGAAGCCCTAATATGCTAACCGAGCCGGGGGTGAGGCGGATAAGCCGCTGCATAGCCTCGGCAGAGGCAAAGGAAACCCGCGATATACCCAGCCGCGCTGAAAAGTCCTTGGTGCGAAACGGCTTGTCGCCGGGCATCATAACAAGATAATAGTCGGTCTGCTGGCGGTTACAGACGAGAAGATTTTTACAGATATGTACGCCGATTACCCCCTCGACGGCGGTGCAGTCCTCTATTGTGGCGGCGGCGCTGTGGTCGGCGCGCTCGTATTTTATTTCAAGCTTGTCAAGAAGGTCGTAGCAATCCTCCTCAAGCACGCTCCTTTTCTCCTTTGGTCTTCCCGAATACAGCACGGGGTCAACGTAGAACTCGGGCATAATTTCTATCCTTTCAAAAAAGTTCAATAGCTTTTGAAATTATATCACATTTTTACGCTTTGGAATAAAAATCGGCAAATTAGCTTGAAAAAACAAAGTTGTATGATACAATTAAGAAAACAGAGATAACAGGGGTATGTATGAACGAGCACAAGTATTACGAGCTTGCCTGCAAGCTGAGAACAGAGATACAGTCCGGACGGTACGGCAGAGACGGACGGCTTCCGAGCGAAAACGAGCTAACCGCAAAAACCGGTTTCAGCCGCCAGACGGTGCGACAAGCCATGAGCGTGCTTGAAAACGAGGGGTTGACCGTTCGCGTGCAGGGCAGCGGCACCTACGTCAGAGGCGACAAGCCGCAGCGCCCGCTTACCCGCAACATTGCCGTGGTGACAACCTATATCGGCGAATACATATTTCCCGCGATTCTTCACGGAATAGACGAGGTGCTTTCTAATAACGGCTATTCTTCTATGCTTTTCGCTACCCACAACCGCGTGGACGACGAACGGCGTATTCTTACCGAGCTGTTGGAAAAACCTATTGACGGCATTATTATCGAGGGTACAAAAACGGCTTTGCCGAACCCGAACATCGACCTATACAGAAGGCTCGAAGACCTCGGAGTGCCCGTAATCTTCATAAATGGCTTCTACCCAGAAATGAAGGAGCATATATGCGTTGTTGCGGACGACCGCGAGGGCGGAAGAACCGCTTGCGCCTCACTGATACGCAAGGGACATAAGAGGATAGGCGGCATATTCAAAAGCGACGACATTCAGGGTCATCGGCGTTATGCGGGCTTTGTTGAATCGCTCATCGCGGGCGGTCTTGAGGTGGTGGACGACAACATTATGTGGTACGCGACCGAGAACCGCGATTCGCTTATTGAAACAGGAGCGGCGGCGATTTTAAAGGAATGTACCGCCTGTGTATGCTATAACGACGAGGTGGCGCTTCGAGTTATTGCGGCGCTTGAAATAAGCGGAAGAAGCGTTCCCGCTGACGTAGAGCTCGCCTCCTTCGATAACAGCACCTACGCTCAGATGTCCGCCGTTAAGTTCGTTTCGCTCTCCAACCCGAAGGAGAGTCTCGGACGGCTCGCCGCTGAAAAGATGCTGAACACCCTTAAAGGTCAAAAGGAAAGCTCTGCTGTTCTTCCTTGGTCGAGCGAAGAATAAGAGGCGAAAACTCGTTTTGCATTTTCTAATGGTGTAGATATAGACTAAGTTGTACATACAAGCAAGGAGCGCTTGCGCTTCTTGCGGCGAATTTGCACTTTTGCTTGGTTAACATTTGCGAGGGCAGTTTTTTATAGATATTTCTGAAATAAAGAAAGGGTGGTCAAAATGAAGGCGGAGGAAGCGAGAGAAAAAATCAGACAGGGCGAGACCTATCTCGGAATAGAGCTCGGCTCCACGAGGATAAAGGCGGTGCTTATTTCCGACAGTAGCGAGCCGATAGCATCGGGAAGCTACGAATGGGAAAATAAACTTGAAAACGGTATTTGGACCTACGCGCTCGACGAGGTTTGGAAGGGACTTCGCGGCTGCTACGGCGACCTTAGCCGAGATGTAAAGGAGAAATACGGCGAGGAGATAACGACACTCGGCGCAATTGGCATTTCCGCAATGATGCACGGCTATCTGCCGTTTGATAAGAACGGCGTTCAGCTCGCTGAGTTCCGTACCTGGCGCAACACTATGACTGGCGCCGCGGCGGAAAAGCTGACCGAACTTTTTAAATTCAACATTCCACAGCGCTGGAGCATAGCGCATCTTTATCAAGCTATCCTTAATAAAGAAGCGCATGTTAAGGACATAGCGTTTCTCACAACGCTTGCGGGGTATGTGCATACTGAGCTAACAGGGAAAAAGGTGCTCGGAGTGGGCGACGCTTCGGGAATGTTCCCGATTGACAGTGAAACGGGCGGCTACGACAAGTCTATGCTCGAAAAGTTTGATGGGCTTTTGAAGGACGGCGGTTATCCGTTCGGGCTTTCTGATATTCTGCCGACGGTGCTTTCGGCGGGCGAGGACGCGGGAACGCTGACGGCGAAGGGCGCGCTTCTTCTCGACGAGAGCGGAAAACTGAACGCTGGCATTCCGCTTTGTCCGCCAGAGGGCGACGCAGGCACGGGAATGACGGCGACAAACAGCGTGCGCGTGAGAACGGGAAATGTCTCGGCTGGAACCTCGATTTTCGCTATGATTGTGCTCGAAAAGGCACTTTCGAAATATTATCCCGAAATAGATATGGTAACTACGCCCACGGGTAAGCCTGTGGCTATGGTGCATTGCAACAACTGCACAAGCGACATAAATGCATGGGCGGGAATTTTCCGCAGCTTTTCAGAGCGAGCTGGTAAGCCACTGTCTCAAGCCGAGCTGTACGACCTGTTGTTTTACGCGGCGCTTGAGGGCGACGCAGACTGCGGCGGAATCTTCACGGTAAACTATTTTTCCGGCGAGCCTGTAACGGGCTTTGAGGAGGGACGGCCGCTACTTGTAAGAACCCCTGAAAGTACCTTTACACTACAAAACCTTATGCGGGCGAATATCTGTTCGGCGCTTGTTACATTGAAAATTGGTATGGATATTCTGTCGCGTGAGAAGGTTGCGGTTGAACGCCTTTTAGGTCACGGCGGGCTTTATAAAACTAAAGGCGTGGGGCAACGGCTTACGGCGGCGGCTATGAACGCGCCTGTGGACGTTATGTCCACGGCCGGAGAGGGCGGAGCGTGGGGAATAGCGCTTCTCGCGAGCTTTGCGGTAAGAAGGAAGGACGGCGAAGCACTTGAAGAATACCTTGATAAAAAGGTGTTCGCGTGCATGGAAAGCGAAAGAGTCTGCCCCGACATTACAGACGTCGCGGGCTTTGAGGAATACACAAGCCGCTTTGTAAACGGTCTTGCCGTTGAACGCGCGGCGGTGGAGAATATAAGAGGATAAAAGTATGCTTGAAAAGCTGAAAAAAGAGGTGCTGGAAGCAAATCTGTTGCTTCCGAAATACTCGCTGATAACCTTTACATGGGGAAATGTTTCGGGTATAGACCGCGATAAGGGACTTGTTGTGATTAAGCCCTCGGGAGTTGAATACGACAACATGACCGCAAAGGATATGGTAGTCGTTTCGCTCGAGACGGGCGAGACGGTGGAGGGTGCGCTTCGCCCGTCCTCCGACACGCCGACCCATCTTGCGCTCTACAGAGCTTTTCCCAATATCGGCGGCGTTGTTCATACCCATAGCCGCTGGGCGACCGTTTTCGCACAGTCAGGCAAGGGAATACCGCCGCTCGGTACCACCCATGCGGACTACTTTTACGGCGAAATACCCTGCACGCGAAAGATGACGGAAAGCGAGATAGCCGGCGACTACGAGGCGGAAACAGGCAAGGTAATTATCGAGGCGTTCGCGGGTAAGAATCCCGACGACCTTCCCGCCGCGCTGGTTTACAGCCACGGGCCGTTTGCTTGGGGGAAAAACCCCGAAAACGCCGTGCATAACGCGGTGGTTCTTGAGGAGGTTGCCTTTATGGCTTGGCATAACGAGGCGCTTTCGCCGAAAATTAAACCTATGCAAAAGGCGCTGATAGATAAGCATTATCTGCGCAAACACGGCGCGAACGCTTATTACGGACAAAAATAAATAGAAAGAGCCCCCGACCTTTCGTCGGGGGCTTACTTTTTTATTTGGTGATAATTCTTCGGCTGTTCATGCAGACGACCGACATCTTTTCCGCCCCTATCGTGTCCGCGACCGCCTTGCATTTAGCCATAAAGAGAAAGAAAAGCTTATCGCGTTTTTCGAGATAAAGGCTTTCATAGTTGCCCTGACCCTTTGTAAGCACAACGTCGGCGTTCTGCCAAACAAAGCGAAATTCCTCGCTTACTCGGGTCATAACCGTGCCCATTGCGCTGTCTGCGCTGGAAACAACCTTCGCGACCTCTTGCATTTTGACCTCGTCAGCATCGGTTATGGTTACGTCGTTTATTGCGGGCGCTCCGCGCACGGCGAAGGTGATTTCAAGTGCGGGAAACTCAGCCCTCAGTTCTTCGATAAAGAATCTGTCGAGCGCAATTTCACCGCAGTTATCGCCGATATAAAGAAGACTTTTTGCATCGGCTAATGCGTTTCGCAGCTCTGCGCTGTCGTCTATTGTGAGAGGGTTTTGTTCAACCTCCTGAATTTTATTTCGTAAAACAGAAGAATCGAAGGTATCAAAGGCGGCAAAATCAATGAGGTTGCCCGCTATCGCGATTTTTAACGCCGTAGTAAAGCGGTCAAAGCTTTTTGAGAGAAGCTCGTATACAAGCGGCTTCGTTTTCAGAAGCTCACGGTTGAAATAGCTTTTAATTTCGCCGTAGATATCCTCTTTTCCCGCAAATCGAACAATAACCGCCCAAATCTCAGCCATAATTTCGGGCGTGCATTTATTGAAATCGGCGCGGGCAAGGGTTTCAAGCACCGACTTCATCATCTCGTTCTGCGTTCTTTCGGGAAGCGAAATTATCCCCAAAACCCTGTTCACCTGATTTATACAACACCCTACACATTCAAGCTTCATACGTTCTCTCCGCAACTTTTTTGACAATTATACCACAAACTATTGTAATAACACATCATTTTTCGTTATAATAAATGTAATAAAAAAGTGCGGAGGCGTTGAATGAAGCTTAGTTTTTTCGGGGCGGCAAGAGCCGTAACCGGCAGTTGCCATTGTATAGATGTGAACGGTACGCGTATTCTCATTGACTGCGGCTTGCAGCAAGGGCGTGACGAACTTGATAACACCGTTTTTCCCTTCGAGGTTGATTCCGTTGATGCCGTAATCGTAACCCACGCGCACATTGACCATTCAGGAAGACTTCCCCTTCTCGCGAAGCGCGGTTATAAAGGCCCCGTATACTGCACAAGGGTAACGGGAGAGCTGCTTTCGATAATGCTTCGAGATTCCGCGCATATACAGGAAAGTGACGCGGAATACGCAAACCGTAAAGGACGCCGTGCGGGCAGACCGCCCGTCGAGCCGCTATACACCTCGTCGGACGCCGAGACGGTTATATCCCTTATTGAGCCGCACGAATACGGCGAGGAGTTTAACCTTTGCGAAGGCGTAAGGGTGCGCTTTGCCGACGCGGGACATCTTATCGGTTCCGCCTTTGCCGAGATATTTGTTACCGAGAACGGTAAGGAAACGAAGATAGTCTTTTCCGGCGATATCGGTAACACCGACCAGCCGATTATCTGCGACCCGACCTATCTTACCGATGCCGACTTCGTCGTAATGGAGAGCACCTACGGTGACCGTGAGCACGAGGAGGTCGAGTTTTCGCACGAGCACGAGCTTGCCGAGGTAATCAGCGACACCTTCAAGCGTGGGGGAAATCTGATTATACCCTCCTTCGCCGTCGGAAGAACACAGGAGATTCTATACTTTATCCGCGAGATAAAGGAGCAGGGACTTTGCAAGGAATGCGGCGATTTTCCCGTCTATATAGACAGTCCGCTCGCCTCCGCGGCAACAAAGATTTTCAGCGGAGAGCTTCAGCGATATCTCGATAAGGACGCGCTTCGCTTCGTCGGCAACGGCGAGGATATGTTTAATTTCAAGGGGCTGAGACTTTGTGAATCGGTTGAGGAATCGAAGCTTCTGAATTTTGACGACAGCTTCAAGATAATAATATCCGCGAGCGGTATGTGCGACGCGGGAAGGGTACGCCACCACCTTAAGCATAACCTTTGGCGCGCTGATTCCACCGTGGCATTCGTGGGCTATCAAGTCGAGGGCAGCCTTGGACGGCGGCTTTTGGACGGCGCGGACAAGGTAAAGCTTTTCGGCGAGGAGATAGCGGTAAACGCGAGGATAGTTAACCTTCCGGGGCTTTCCTCACACGCGGGAAAGAGCGATTTAATCAAATGGATTACAGCATACGCGCCGAAGCCTAAGGAGGTCTTTGTTGTTCACGGCGAGGAGAGCGTGGCGGTCGCTTTCGCGGAGGAGCTGCAGACCAAGGGCATGCGGGCTCACGCGCCGGAATATACCGAGGTATACGACACCGAGCTTATGCTTATTGTAAAGTCGGGAATAAAGCTTGAGCATAACGGACGCCGTGACTCGACGTTAAGCGAGCCGTATACGCGTCTTGTTGGGCTTGCAGAAAAGCTACTGATACGCGCGAAACAGTGTAAGGGTCTTGCGAACAAGGAGCTTAATAAGCTCTCGGCAAAGATACAAAGTATTCTTGATTCATGGAGTTGATGTGATTCATGGAAGAAAAGCTGTTTATGGAATTCATAAGGTTTCAAATAGTTGACATTGCCGTTCTTCTTGTGCTTCTGAAAAGCTATTTCAGCGGCAAGAGGATACCGCTTTTATCGACAAAATGCTTCTCGGCAATGCTGATAACCGCTTGCGTAAACCTCGTTTTCGACGTGGCGTCGGTATATGCAATTACGCACTTTTACTATATGCCGCTATGGCTGGTAAGGCTTATTCATCAGGTTTTTATCGGCACGCTGATGATAATGATATTTATGATGTTCCTCTATGTGGTTTTTCTCGGACGTCAACAAAGACGCTTGAAATGGTATCAGATAGTTCTGATAATTTCGCCGTTTTTAGCGGGATTATATTTCGTAATCTTCGGCGAGCTGAACTACTACCATACAATGAACAGCTACTACTCCTACGGCCCAATGGCTTACAGTCTCTACGCCGTTCTTGCTGTTTATATGCTCGCAACAAACTTTTACGTAATACTGCATAAGAAGAATTATCGCCGCGAGACGCGGTATGCTATTAGAACTGGCGCGTTACTCTGGATTGTCGCCGGAATTATCCAAGCGGTTTTCAAACAGCTTCTTATTTCAGGCGTGGGCGTTATGTTAATGATGCTTCACCTGTACCTTTCCCTCGAAAGCCCGAGTGAGCTTTACGATGTGCAGTCAAACAGCTTCAACCGCCGCGCCTTTAATCTTTATGTTTCCGAGGCGCTCGGAAGGAAGAAGCCCGCGTATGTGGTCAATATTGTTTTCACAGGACTTGTCGTGGTGCAGTCGAAGTTCGGCTTTCAAAGAGCAAACGAGATGCTCGGAGAATTTGCCAAGGCAATTATGGAGAAGTGCGGGAAGGAAAAGGTTTTCCACTATCGGGGCAACGCGCTCGCTATCTTTGTTGAGGCGAAAAAACAGGACGTAAATGTGCTTTGCTATTCACTCGATATGGCGATAAAAGAGGTGTGGACACGCGAAAAGCTTTGTTACATATCCGATTACCATATGGACGTGCTCGAATGTCCGAAATATGCGTTGACAAGCGCGGAGACGGTTTCGGTGCTCGACTTTATGTATGATTTCCCGATAGAGCACAAAAAGTATATTCGTTTTGTTGACGAAACCCACGTTGAGCGAATGAAGCGCGACGCGGCGATTGACGTTATTCTTGACCGTGCCATTCAGTCGGACGGTTTTTCTGTTGTGCTACAGCCGATTTATTCTCACAAAAACAAGTGCTTTTCCTCAGCGGAGGCGCTCGTAAGAATAAAGGATACTACCACAGTTGGCTTTATTTCGCCTGATGTGTTTATTCCCATAGCGGAAAGAAAGGGCGTTGTATCCAAAATTGACGAGATAGTTTTCACAAAGGTATGCGAGCTTGCAAAAGAGGAAAAGCTATGGGATATGGGAGTTGAATATATCGAGGTGAACCTTTCAGGAATTGATGCGTCGGAGACGGGTACGGCGTCGAACTACGAAAGGATAATGGAGCGGATAGGCGTGCCGGCAAGCTTCTTCAATTTTGAGATTACCGAAACCGCCGCCGTGGAGGCGGGCGAGTCGGTCAGGGAGAATATAAAGCGCTTCACCGACCTCGGAAGCAACTTCTCAATTGATGATTTCGGAACGGGCTACTCTAACCTTGCTCAGCTCGCCGCAATGACCTACAGCCTTGTTAAAATAGACAAGAGCCTTATTTGGCCCTGCTTTGACGACAGCAACAAGGTGAAGACGGGGAACGCGACGGTTATTCTCGAAAGCGTCGCCATGATGGCGAACAAGCTCGGCAAGGGCATGGTTGCCGAGGGCGTTGAAACAAAGGAGCAAGCAGACAAGCTTATCTCGCTTGGCGTAGACCACCTTCAAGGCTACTACTTCTCGCGCCCGATTCCGCCCGAGGAATATGTAAAATTCATTAAGGAGAACAACAAAAAACAGGCAAAATCCAAAAAGGCGACTGTTTAATAAAGTATAATGAGTATAGCAAAGAAATTTAAAAATATTCTAAACAAGGCGACAGTACAGAAAAGACTCTTTTTTCTGAACCTTTTCTTACTGCCGCTTTTCGTGACCCTTGTGCCGGATTTCATTACCGGCAATTTCGGTGAGATGTTTCCGAAGGCGCTCGGAGTGACCCTTTTGTCCTATCTGTTCTTTCTGTTCTTGCATTTTGCGCTAACTATGTTAACGAACAGTATAGCCGCCTCGTCACTTGCTCTTTCGGTGCTTTCGCTTGCGGCGGGCTTCTCAAACAGGAACAAGATTGTTTATCGCGACGAACCGGTTTTTTTAGGAGACCTTTACCACCTCGTCGGTATGGGCGAGACGATAGAATCGGGACTGTCAATGAAATTCGGCGCGGCATTCTTTATCTGTCTTGCGGTAACGGCGGCAATATTTATTCTCTTTTTACCTGTAAAGCAGCAAATAAACCTTTCACAGGAAAAGAAGCCCCTTCGAACAGTTTTGAGAATCGCGGTGGCGGCGGTAAGCGTTACCGCGGCGTTGCTTCTTGTCCGTTTTGGGTTCTACAGTGAAAACCTTACCTCTGCGCTCGGACGCAGAAGCGAGGTAAGTATAGTTAAAGAGTTCGGTGAAAACGGCTACTGGTTCGGACTGATTTCCACGACTGAAACCCTCTTTCCGCCGAGGCCCGCCGGCTATAGCAAAGAGACTATGGAAGCGGAAGCAAAGGCAATCGAAGAATATAAGCGTAGCACACAGAGCGCACGGCAGGCGGACGTTATTATTGTTCAGATTGAAACCCTTTTTGCTCTCGATAACTATGGCGTAACGACCGACTTCGACCCCTTCGCGCCGTTTGATGAACTGAAAGAGAACGGCTTTTACGGAAATATGGTGTCTCCGAAATACGGCGGCGGAACGGCTTATGTCGAGTACGAGGTGTTAACCGGCTTTTCGTCAGGCTATTCGCAGGCGGCGGCTTGCCCCTATAACGCTGTCATCTATGACGGCTTTCCCGGCGCGCCGCGCTTTTTCAGCGACAATGGCTATAGCACAGCGGCTATTCATTCCTACAACAGCACCTTCTACAATAGGGTAAACGCCTATCCGCAGATGGGCTTTGACAAGGTCTATTTCGACGACAGCTTCGTTAACCCGAAGATGTCGGGGGAATGGATAAGCGACGAGGAATGTATAAAGAAAACAATAGAGGTTTATGAACAGCTTTCAAATAGCGAGAGCGGAGTGTTCCTGCACGTGGTAACTATGCAGAACCATTCGCCCGTGTATCCTGAGCGATATACGCCGACCCTTCTTGCGGGAACAAGGAGCGATTCGCTGACACCGAAGCAGACCGAGGCGGTGGCGGCATACGCACGCGCTTTTGAGGACAGCTGCGACGCCGTCAGAATGCTTGCCGATTATCTCGCAACGGTGGACCGAGACGTGGTGCTACTTGTGTACGGCGACCATCAGGCTTCGATATATGTCGAGGGCTCAGAGCATGAAATTCTTAGAGAGACGGGCTATCTTGACAGGTATGTTGACGAGCGTGACTTTAAGGAGCTTCACGACACACCCTACCTTGTGTGGGCAAACTTCCCGCTTGACACAAGCAGAAGCTTCGGTGATGTTCCGCCTAATATGCTGCTTGTAAACGCCCTTCGCGCGTGCAATGTTATGCGCCCGGCGTATTTCGATTATTTCGGTGACATGCTTGAGGGAATGAACGGCGCTACTGCTAACTATCTGGTTGAGAAGGACGGAAGCGTAAGCTTCGGTAGGCTGAGTGAGGCGCAAAAGACCGAGCTTTTGAATAAGAAGCTTGCCGAGTATGACCTTGTTTACGGTAAGAAATATCTTAACGACGTATGCTAAAAAAGCGGCGCTTATGCGCCGCTTTTTTTTTAGCGATTCCGCCGCAAGGTTCATTACATCAAATAACGGGGGTAAGCAGTTCTGTTTCTTGCGGCTGGTGGACTGCGCATAAAGATGCGCGAATGTTCGCGGATAAGAGGCGCACAGGTAAAAAAGGCATTAAATATTTTGTAAAAATCAACAAAGATTGGTCACAATTTCTATTGAGATTAACTTGAAAAAATGCTAATCTATTAGTACTACTGAAAGTATAAGGAAAGGCGGCGCGCTATGCTCTTGGGAATTTTCGCAGGAATACTTGCGGGCGCGGTGCAGCTGACGCTACTGGTAAAGTTCGCGGATTCCGTTACGGCGGGAAGGGTAGACGTAAAAGCCGTGTCTTTCGCGCTTTTACAGCTGCTTGTTCCACTCGCGGGGCTTACGCTTTGCGCGTTTTTTATGAGGAACGCGCTTGTTGCTATGGGTATATCTCTTGCGGCGACGTTGCTTGCGGGAGCGGCAGCCGTTCTTTTTGTTCGGTCAAGAAAAAGTAACGTAGAGAAACGGGGGGACAAGATACGTTAGACTATATAATTATTGCCTTTTCGCTTGTTGTGGCGGCGGCGTTCTTCTTTATAAGACGAGCGGCGGTGAAGAAGCTATCGACGGCGGGCGGTGAGGCGACAAAGAAGCAAAAGCGCCTTACAAAGCTTTGGCTTGTGATAATGATAGCGGCATTGTATGTCGCGGTAGTTAAGGGTATTACCGTGATATTCGGAAAGCCCGAGGGCGGCGAAATAGAGCTGTCAATATGGGCGAAGCGGATAGATGTTCACGGCTACAGCCTGAGCTTGACCGTCGTAAACACCTGGATAGTAATGGCGGTGCTAATCATTGCGGCGCTGATAATTCGAATATTTGTACTGCCTCATTTCAAGGATATCCCGAAGGGCGCACAGAACGTAATCGAGCTTATGGTAGAGTATGCGGACAAGTATACGAAATCAAAAACTGTTGACCTCGGCGACGGGCTGGGCTCGTATATCTTCGTAATCGGCGCATTTCTCGTCGGTTGTGCGGTGATTGAGCTTTTCGGCGTGGCGGCGCCGACAGCGGACATAACGCTGACCTTTGCGCTCTCCTTATTGACCTTTATTCTTTTCAACATATATGGCATAAAGAAAAAGGGCGTGCGCGGAAGACTGAAAAGTCTTGCGTCTCCGACGCCGATAGTGTTTCCGATGAAGCTTGTAAGCGACTGCGCGATACCGATATCAATGGCTTGCCGACTTTTCGGAAATATGCTCGGCGGAATGATAGTAATGGACCTGCTTTATACTGCGCTCGGCAACGGCGCGGTGGGAATACCAAGCGTGCTTGGTCTTTACTTCAACGTGTTTCACCCGCTTATTCAGGCATTCATATTCATAACTCTTACGCTTACGTTTACCAACGAAGCGACAGAATAATTTTTGGAGGAAAAAACAATGGTAGAAATCGGTGTAGGCATCTGCATTTTGGCTTGTACGGTAATCGGATTCGGAATGACCTTGGCGACAGGTAAGGCGGTGGACTCCGTAGCCCGTCAGCCCGAAGCCTCGGGAAAGATAAACGGTATTCTTATACTCGGTCTTGCGCTTGCCGAATCCTGTGCAATTTATGGCTTCGTTACGGCGCTGATTATGATTTTCGTACTAAACAAATAACTTTCGGAGGCGGAAAATGGAGATTTATCCGTTGGATATCGTTATCCATATAATTAACTTTCTTGTCCTTTTTCTTATTTTGAGAGTTATTCTCTATAAGCCGGTAAAGAAATTCCTCGATGAGCGCGCGGCGCGTATTCAAGGCGAGCTTGCCGACGCGGAGAAGACCTCCGCAGAAGCGGCAAAGACAAAGGCGGAGCTTGACGAACGCCTTGCGAACGCCGAAACTGAAGCGCACGAAATCCTTGTCGCTGGCGAGGAGAAAGCGTCGGCTCAAGCGAGCAGAATAATCAGTGAGGCTAAGGAGAAATCCGCCGCGCTTATCGCGAAGGCGGAGGAGGACGGACGTAAGGAGAAGGAACAGCTTATTGCGTCCGTTAAGGACGACATAACCGAGCTTTCTGTCGAGCTTACGGGAAAGCTTCTTAAGCGCGAGGTTTCAAAGAAGGACAACAAGAAGGTCATAGACGAATTTTTCAGTGAGATGAACTAAAGATGTTAAACGGCTTTTTGAGAGTTCCGGAGTCTCTTTCGGACGAGGAGATAAAAAGAATAACCGACGGCTTTGAAAAGAAGCTGGGCGAGAGCATAAGCTTTGGCGTGGCGGTCGATGAGAATATCATCGGCGGCTTTGTCGCGTCGGTCGCTGGTAAAGTGTTCGACCTTAGCATCTCGCTGGATAGAATTAAAAACGGGCTTAGCTCAAAGAACACGGCGCAAGAGGAAGTTTACACGCCTGAAAGCGTAATTGAGCACCTTAGAGAACGCCTTAGAGACAGCGATTTCAAGCCCACCGTTGACGACTGCGGAATAGTCGGCTTTTGTGCGGACGGAATTGTTAGAATCAAGGGGCTTAAAGGCGTGAAATACGGCGAGCTCATTGAGTTTGACGGCGGTGCGTTCGGCATTGCGTTGGAGCTTGGGCTTGAGGAAACGAGCGCTGTGCTGCTCGACGACGCGGACAGCGTAAGCTCGGGCGCGACGGCGAAGCGCACGGACAGGGTAGCTGATATCTGCGTTGGCGAGCGGGTGCTCGGGCGTGTCATCGACCCTATCGGAAGACCGCTTGACGGCAGACCCTTAAAAGCGCGCGAGTTTAGCCCCATTGAAGCCAAGGCGCCCTCCATCATGGACCGCGCACCGGTTGATACGCCGCTCGAAACGGGCATTCTTGCCATAGACAGCATGATACCGATAGGGCGCGGTCAACGCGAGCTTATAATCGGCGACCGCCAGACGGGAAAGACAACCATCGCGCTTTCGGCGATAGCGAACCAGGTGGAAAGCGGAGTAATCTGCGTCTACTGCGCTATCGGACAGAAGGCGTCAACTGTCGCGAGCGTTATTCATACTCTTGAGGTGCAAGGTGCGCTTGAACACACGGTGGTGGTAACGGCACCCGCAAGCGACAGCGCCGCTATGCAGTATATAGCGCCCTACGCCGCGTGCGCAATTGCCGAAAACTTTATGTACGACGGTAAGGACGTGCTTATCGTTTACGATGACCTTTCAAAGCACGCCGCGGCTTACCGTTCAATGTCGCTTCTGCTTCGCCGCCCCTCAGGTCGCGAGGCATATCCCGGCGACGTATTTTTCCTTCACAGCCGTCTGCTTGAGCGTGCGGCGAGACTCAGCAAGGAGAAGGGCGGCGGCTCGCTTACCGCGCTGCCGATAGTCGAAACCCTTGCGGGAGATATTTCGGCATATATACCCACGAATGTTATTTCGATAACCGACGGTCAGATTTATCTTGAAACAGAGCTGTTTAACGCGGGAGAACGCCCCGCCGTTAACGTCGGACTTTCGGTGTCACGTGTGGGACGCTCGGCGCAGAGCAAGGCGATGAAAGAGGTGTCGAAGAACCTTCGCCTTGAGGTGGCGCAGTTCAGAGACATGGCGGTTTTCGCCCAGTTCGGCGCGGACCTCGACAACACCACGGCTTTGCTCTTGAAGCAGGGCGAGCGCCGCACAGAGGTGCTTAAGCAGTCGGCGACCGAAAGGTTTACCCTTTCGGAGCAGTGCTGTTTATTACTCGCGTCCGAAAACGACATTTTCCTTGAAGACGAGGTTGAGGACGTAGTCGGACATAAGCGCGCGCTTTTGAAGTATATAAAGAAAAACGCGAAGGCGACGCTCAGGAATATCGACACCACAGGGGCGCTTCCGGAAGAAACGAAGCACCAGCTAATAGAGCTTATGAAGGCGTTTAAATATGTCAAATCTGTATGAGATTAAGCACCATATTGCGGCGGTGGAACAAACCCGCAAAATAACGGGCGCCATGCAGGTTGTTTCCACAACGCGAATGAAGCGGGTTATGCAGCACATTGAATATAACCACCGCTATTTTCTTCGCGTGCAGGAAACCATGAAAGAGATACTTGTTTCCTCGCAGAATATCTCTCACCGCTACCTCGACCACCACAGAGGACGCCGCAGGGCGTTTATCGTGATAGCTGGCGATAAGGGAATGGCGGGCGACTATAACGAAAACATCCTAAATTATGCGCTTTCTGAAATAAACGAACACAAAAAGAAAGAGAACGCCGAGGCGTTCATTATAACAATAGGCAACATTGCGACGGAGTTTTTTAGACGCATAGGCGATACGCCAGATATTGAGCTTTTCGGGATAGCACAGGACCCTTCGCTTGAAAGGGCGCGTGAGCTTATGACCGATTTGTTCGACCTTTACGACCGAAACTTGATTGACGAGGCATTCGTGATTTACACCTCGTTTTACGGCGAAACCAAGAACAAGCCCGTAATGCGGCGGCTCATTCCCATACGCCTTATCGACCTTAACGAGCTTCCCGAGGAGAAGCCTATGGAGGTAATCTACACCCCCGACGCACAAACGGTTTTTGATATGCTTATGCCACAGTACGTAATAGGAATAATCTTCGGAGTAATGGTGCAGGCGTTCGCAAGCGAGCATTATGCGCGTATGAACGCTATGCAAAGCGCGACAGACAACGCTGACGAAATGTTAAAGAAGCTGAAAACGCAGTATAATATGGCGCGTCAGGCGGCAATTACCTCGGAGATAGCCGAGATAACAAGCGCCGCCGAGGTGCTGGGAAAGGAGGCAAATCTATGAACAAAAAGAATAACACGGGCGTGGTAGTAAAGATTAGCGGACCTGTGCTTGACGTAAGGTTTCCCGTAAAAACACCAAAAATCAAAGACCTTCTTATCAGCGAAAGCGGCGTTCATATGGAGGTTGCCTCAAATCTTGATAAAGGAACGGTTCGGTGCATTTCGCTTGAGAGCACCGACGGTATGAGCTGTGGAGCTAAGGTAACGGCTACGGGAGAAGGAATTACCGTGCCGGTGGGAGAGAACGTTTTAGGACGTGTAATTGACGTGCTTGGGCGTCCGATAGACAATCTCGGCGAGATAGACGCGCCGCGAAGCCCTATTCACAGAAACGCGCCGCCACTTAAAAACATTATCCCCGTGTGCGAGCTGTTCGTAACGGGAATTAAAGTTATTGACCTGCTCACACCCTATTCCAAGGGCGGAAAGATAGGTCTGTTCGGCGGAGCGGGCGTAGGAAAAACCACTCTAATAATGGAGCTTATCTATAATATCGCCACTAAACACGGCGGATACTCGGTCTTCACGGGCGTGGGTGAGCGTATACGCGAGGGTAACGAGCTTATCCGCGATATGCGCGAAAGCGGCGCCATAAACAAGACCGCGCTTGCCTTTGGGCAGATGAACGAGCCTCCAGGGTCTCGTATGCGCGTGGCTATGACAGGGCTTACCCTTGCGGAGTATTTCCGTGACGAATGCCGTAAGGACGTGCTTTTGTTTATTGATAATATATATCGTTATGTTCAAGCGGGCAACGAGGTATCCGCGCTCTTGGGGCGTATGCCCTCTGCCGTGGGATATCAGCCGACCCTTTCTAATGAGCTTGGTGAGCTGGAGGAAAGGATAACCTCGACGGATAAAGGCTCGATTACGTCGGTACAAGCGGTTTACGTTCCCGCCGACGACATCACCGACCCCGCGCCCGCGACGATATTTTCTCACCTCGACGCGACGACCGTGCTTTCCCGCCACGTGGCGGAAGCGGGCGTATATCCCGCTGTTGACCCGCTGGAGAGTTCCTCTCGCATACTCGCGCCCGACATAGTGGGCGAGGAGCATTACAAGGTGGCGCGTCGCGTTCAGGAATGCTTGCACCGCTATCAGGAGCTAAAGGATATTATCGCTATACTCGGTATGGACGAGCTTTCGGAAAACGACAAAAAGACCGTTTACCGCGCCCGTCGCATAAGCCTTTTCTGCTCGCAACCGTTCGCTGTCGCAGAGACCTTTACAGGAATGGAGGGGCGCTTTGTGCCGCTTGAGGATACCATTCGCTCATTTAAGGCGATAGTGGACGGCGAGGTGGACGACCTGCCTGAGAGCGCTTTCTTTATGGTGGGCGACATAGACGAGGTTAAGAAAAAAGCGGAGGAGCTGACGAAGTAATGTCGAAGCCTTTCAAGCTGGAAATATTAACCCCCGAAAGACAGTTTCTTGACTGTGAGGTGGAAGCTGTCACCGTTACCGCGCCCGACGGCGAGCTAACTGTGCTTGCCGACCACGCGCCGCTTGTCGCGACAATGGATATCGGCTCAATTCGAATTAAGCGTGACGGTCAGTGGCGCGAGGCTTTCATTTCCGAGGGGTTTATTGAGGTGAAAAGCGAGGGAACGCTAATCTTTACTCAGGCTTGCGAATGGCCCGAGGAGATTGACGCGAGCCGTGCGCTCGCCGCCGAAAAGCGCGCCGCGGAGCGGCTTCGTCAAAAGCAGAGCGTTACCGAGTATAAACAAACCAAGATAGCGCTTTCAAGAGCTATGGCGCGCCTTCGCGTGACAAAAACGAAGACAGGCTTTAACTGAGCGGGTGTATATAGTCGAAAAGACAAAACACTGCGCCGCGAGACTGAGAACAACAAACACCACCGCCGAAAGGCGGTGGTGTTATCTACAAATTGAGAGGTAAGCTAATGAACGAGATAGAGATAAAAGTTGGCTGTAATGAGATGGATTTTGAAGCTGTAAAAGGGCTTCTCAAGCAAACCTATTGGGCGTGCGAGCGCAAGGACGAGGTAATAAAGAGGTCAATGGAGAACTCCCTTTGCTTTGGTGCGTTCTTGAAAGAAACGGGCGAGCAGATAGGCTTTGCGCGGGCAATGACCGACTATGCAACGACATACTATCTCGCTGACGTGGTGGTGGACGAGGCTCACCGCGGCTTAGGCGCGGGTGCGGCGCTTGTAAAAGCGGCAACAGAAAACGAACAGCTTAAAAAGCTTCGCGGCATACTTATTACCAAGACCGCCGCGGGTCTTTACGGAAAATTCGGTTTCGGCGAGTACGATGGGACCTTTATGTCGAAAGCGCGCGAGGAGTAAAAGTCAAATTACGCCTAAGAGGATAAGAACCATTAGCACTATTCCTATTACGGTTAAGCATATTCCGCCGATTCTCGAACCCTTAATGAAATTATCTGTGGGCTCGCCGTTGCTGTCAGCAAGCCAAAAGTGAGTTATTTTATAAAACATAGCGGGCGAAATGAACATAATAAGCCCAAGAATAATTATCCAAATCAAAATTTTATACTCCTTTTTGTTTTTTAAAATCGAAAGCGCGGCAGAGCCGCGCTTTATGTTTAGTATACTTTTCCGACTATCCAGTTAAACAGTCTTGTGGGCAAAACCTTCGTAAGGAAGACAAAGAGCTTGTAAACTCCACCCGCCGTGTATAAGGGCTTGGGGTTCTTTGCTGTTGCCGCCCTGTAGACGACCTTCGCCACCCTTTCGGGTGACATTCCGTTACGCTCGTCCTTCTCCATAGCCGTCACGGCGCGTTCTATTGCCTTGCCGTAAAGCTCGGCACCCGCGGTATTCTTTTCTCGCGCGTCTGTGAAGCCTGTTTTTGCGTCGCCCGGCATTACGGCGCAAACCTTAATGCCAAACGGCTTCACCTCGTTGCGAAGGGCAAGGGTGAGCGAGTTTACTGCCGATTTTGTGGCAGAATAGAAGGACTGGAAGGGTATAGCTACAGGCGCCGCGACCGAGCTTAGATTTACTATGCGCCCGCTTTTGCTCTTGCGAAGATATGGCAAAGCTGCCTTAATACAAATTAGTGTGCCGAAAAAATTTACGTCGAATATCTTTTTTGCGGCAGAAAGCTCGGTAAACTCAACCGCGCCCGAAATTCCCATTCCGGCGTTATTAACAAGAAGGTCGATTCCGCCCGCCTCGTCGACAACCTTTTTTAAAGCGGCGTCTACGTTCTTTTCATCGGTAATGTCGGCGGTAATATGCTTTATTCCGTCTTCGCTTTTGCCGCTTCGGCTCAGCTCGTAAACATCAAAGCCACCGTCACGGAGCAGGGCGCAGGCGGCTTTCCCTATGCCGCTGCTTCCGCCCGTTACTACCGCTACGCCTCTTGCTGCCATACTTCTTTACCGAGAACGCTCTTGATAATATCCATAGCCTCATCAAGTATCGGTTCGTTATGCGAAGCCATTAGGCTTGTGCGAAGCAGACACTCGGTCGGGGGCGTTGCGGGAGGCAGAACGGGGTTGACATAAACACCGTTGTCGTAGAGGTCTTTGGCTATGCCGAGGGTGCGGAAGGTTTCATAGGTATAAATAGGCACTATCGGCGTGGAGGACTCGCGAATTTTTATTCCGCGTGCTGTTAGCCCCGCACGGAAGTATTCGCCGTTGTGAGCGAGCTTTTCAACAAGCTCAGGATTCTTCTCAAGCTTATCGAGCGCCGCGAGAGCCACCGCGCAGGAGGCGGGGGTCATGGAAGCGGAGAAGATAAAGGGGCGTGAGGCATGGCGCACGAAATCCGCCACCTCGTTTGTAGCCGCCATGTATCCGCCGAGTGAAGCGAGAGATTTCGAGAAGGTTCCCATATAAATGTCAACCTCATTTTCAAGCCCGAAGTAGCTCGCTGTGCCGCGTCCGCCCTTGCCTATTACGCCGAGACCGTGCGCGTCGTCTACCATTACGCGTGCGCCGTACTCCTTTGCTATCTTTACGATTTCGGGAAGCTTCGCTATGTCGCCGCCCATGCTGAAAACGCCGTCGGTGACAATAAGACGGCCCGCCTTTTCAGGTATCTTTTCCATTACGCGGCGAAGGTCGTTCATATCGCCGTGCTTGTAGCGCACCATAGTTCCGTAGCTGAGCTTGCAGCCGTCATATATGCTCGCGTGGTTCTCCTTGTCGCAGATGACGTAATCCTCGCGGCCGACAAGCGCGCTGATTATTCCGAGGTTAGATTGAAAGCCCGTGGAAAAGGTAACGATAGCCTCTTTATTGAGGAATTTCGCGAGCCTTTCCTCCAGCTCAAGGTGCATTGTAAGGGTGCCGTTGAGGAAGCGCGAGCCAGAGCAGCCCGTGCCGTACTTTTCGAGCGCCTTAATTCCCGCTTCGATAATGCCCTCGTCAATGGTAAGACCGAGATAGTTGTTGGAGCCAAGCATTATTCTGCGCTTACCCTCCATAATTACCGCGATATCCTGACGGGATTCAAGCGCGTGAAAATAAGGATAAACACCCTTTGCACGCGTTTCCTTAACAAGTTCGTTTCTTCCGCATTTTTCAAATAAATCCATAATAACCGTACTCCTTTTTACCGCTCTGAAAGCGGCTGTGTCTCAAGCTTTTGCGTCTCGGCCGCAACCTGAAGCAAAAACCGTTTTATCATTTTTGTTTCTTCTTTGCTGTATCTCTGCATAACGCTTTTGACCGCCGCTTCCCACTCAGGTATACGGCTTATGTATTCGCCGCGGAATTTGTCGGTAACCCTGATTTTAGATTCCCTTTTGTCGCGTACACACGGAGCTTTTTCAATAAGCCCTTTTGCTTCAAGGGAGCTTAATCTATAAGAAGCGCTTGGCTGAGATATCGAAATAAAGTTGGCAAACTCGTTCACCGTGGGGTTGTTGAGAAGATAGATGACTTCAAGCGAGCATGCGTCGGTTGCGCTGAGAGCTTCGTTTTTCTCGTTGAAGGAATTAAAAAGCTGCTTATACCGCACAAGGCGGAGCGTCCTAAAGATGCGGTCAAAATATCTAATCATAATTTACTCCTTGAAAAAGAAAATATATAAATTATTTTATGTAAGTGTACTACATACAGTGGATAAAGTCAACAGCGCGAAAAAGTTGGAAAAAACGCACTACTCTCTGTTAACATGAGTGAGAACGCAGGATAACGTTGATTGTGAAAGAAAAGAGAATATGCTATCATATACCTAACGGTAAAGTCTATACAAAGGTACAGTCACGCGGACTTTTCCGCATAACAAAAGAATTTGAACGGATAACGAAAGGAAGCAGTATGTCAAGAGACGAAATTGTTGATTTTCTTATAAAAGCAAAATCCAAGACCTACGCAGGAAAAGGAAGCGAAAGCGCCCCATCGCGTCCTAACTCCCACGACCTTATGTACAGTGAGGGCGACTTTACCTATATAGACACCTTTCTTGGCGGAGAGCGCTTCGCGGGTGAGGAGGCGCTTTGGATAAACGAAACGCCCTATTGGAGCATGAACTATGCCGGCAGGGTGACTGGCGAAAACTTCAGCGGCGATTTTTTAAAGGAAGCGCTAAAGAGGGTGCCGAGAGATTTGCCGTTCAGGGGTCCTGAATGTTATTCCGAGGGCGGATATACCTACACCTGCGAGGTGACGGGCGGCTTTGAATGGTTTCAAGGCTACGAAACAATTTCTTATAAGGGCGAGGAAATCTACGACTGCTATTTCCACGGCTGTACAATAAAGTAAAGCTAAACATATTGAAAAAGTCTCGGTGTATTCCGAGACTTTTATTCTTCGCTCTTGTATGTATACAAAAACGCGGCTATTATATTAGTAATACTAAAGGGGTGAGAATATGCCGACTGTCAGACGATATGAGCAAAGGGATAAGGACGCGGTAAAGAGAATCTGCCTTGAAACGGCGGGGCAAAGGTTTAAAAGTGATTTGCCGCTGCTTTATACCCTTTACTGCGACTACTATATAGAAAAAGAGCCAAATCACTGCTTTGTGCTTACAAATATGCAGGACGAGGCGGTGGGCTATGTAATTTGCGCGTACGATTACAACACCTATTACAGCGAATTTAAGCGCACCTATATGCCTCGCCTTACAAAAAAGCAAGCGCGTGAAAGACGTGCGGAGCATCTTTTCACAAGGCTTCTCACAAAAAAATATCCCGCGCACCTGCACATAGATATTCTTCCAGAATACTGCGGCGGTGGCGGGGGTAAGGCGCTTGTTAAGGCGTTGATTGATGATTTGAGAAAAGAGGGCGTGAGAGGGCTGATGTTATGCACAAGCCCCAAAAACGAGAGGGCAAAGGCATTCTTTTCAAGCTGTGGCTTTACTGAAAAGAGAAACGCGATTTATGTTATGGCTCTTTAAAGCAACTCTGTGTTATTAATAACCAGCTTAAAGGTCAGCGAAAGCTTTTCCGCCGCCTTTTTGCATAGAAGCATACGCTTTAAAAAGATTTCAAAATACTCGGTGACAGAGCAAATCTTTGTGTCGATTGTAAGGTTAAGGGTTATTGTTTTGTTATCTGCGTCTATCGCGGTCTTGCCGTCTACAACGGCGTAATTTACACGGTCGTGAATATCAAGGGCAATTGTTGCGCTGTTCCGTACTCTGGAGCGGCGCACGTCCGTTTTATCCGCAATTATTAGCGCGGCGGCAATCTCGTTTACGGGAAAAGCGGAGCTTTCGTCGTGGTAGCCTATGGCGGTAACAACCTTGCCCGTTTCCTCAGGCGGCATACCCATCTTGTCGAGTATGCGAAAAGCCATGAGCGCGCCCGTTTGGGCGTGGTTTTCGCGGTTAACGAGGTTACCCATGTCGTGCATGTATGCGGCGATTTTTGCAAGCTCAGCTTCGCGCTCGCCGTATCCGAGACATAAAAGAAGCTCACTCGAAAGCTCGGCGCAACGCGTCACATGGGCGTAGAAATGCTCGGTGTAGCCAAGCTCGCAAAGCGAACGGTCCGCCTGGGCGATGTAGGCGTTAATTTCGTTTGAGTTTTTAATGTCTTCAAAGCTTACCATCTTTACCTACCTGTACTGTTTAAAGGATTCGTAGAACTCCGCTATCTTGTGGAAATCTTCGAGTGCTTGCGGTTTATTGTTTGGGTTGCGAAGAAGCGCCGCGGGGTGGAAGGTACCCATCATATAAACGCCGTTTTTTTCAAAAACCATTCCGTGTTCACGAGTGACCGCAAAGCTTTCGCTAATTAGCTTCTGCGCGGCGACTCTGCCCAAGCAAACGATAAGCTTCGGCTCGATTATTTTGTATTGCTCGCGAAGCCAGCCAATGCACGCCTCCTGCTCGTTCGGCAGCGGGTCGCGGTTTTCGGGCGGGCGGCACTTGACAATATTCGCAATATATACCCTTTCGCGCTCAAGCCCGACGGCTGTAAGAAAGCTGTCAAGGAGCTGACCTGCGCGACCGACGAAGGGCACGCCCTGCTCGTCTTCGTTTTTGCCCGGACCCTCGCCCACGAACATAACGGGGCTCTTTTCATCGCCCGTTCCGAAGACCACATTCGTTCTTGTTTCACACAGCTGGCATTTGTCGCAGCTTAAGCATTGCTCGCGAAGCTCAGATAGATTCATACATTCACCGCCTTTTACTTGAGTATACCATATATCCGACTGTACGGCATATTTTCTTTTTTCGTTTTGTCGAAAAAACTTGAATAAAAGGGTTAATGGGCGTAAAATCAGTATAGAACTTAATTTAAGGAGACATACACAGAATGGATAAGGTTATAGTTGAAATTTCAGCGCGCCACGTACACGTTACCGAAGCGGCGCTCGAAACCCTGTTCGGAAAGGGTCACGCGCTTACTCCGAAAAAAGACCTCTCTCAGCCCGGACAGTTCGCCTGCGAGGAAAGGGTTGATTTAGTCGGTCCCAAAAAAGAGATTAAGGGCGTTTCAATACTCGGACCTTGCCGCACGGCGGTTCAGGTTGAAGTATCTCTCACCGACGCACGTACGCTGGGCGTCGCCGCTCCCGTTCGCGAATCCGGCGACATAGCAGGCTCCGCTCCTCTAAAAATAGTCGGACCTTGCGGCGAAATTGAGATAGCCGAGGGCGTTATTGCCGCGAAGCGTCATATTCATCTCGACACCGCCACAGCCGCGAAGATGGGACTAAAGGATAAAGAGATTGTATCAACAAAGCTTGACACGAACGGACGCGCGCTCACCTTTGGCGACGTTGTGGTAAGAGTATCGGATAAATTCGCGCCCGCTATGCATATAGATACCGACGAGGGTAATGCCGCGGCGGTTTCGGGCGAGGTTTTTGCGGAGATAGTAAAATAGAAAAGCGCAGAAAAGCGGGGGAACGTCCCCCGCTTTTTTAGTGGGAAAAAGGGAGAAGCACGCCTTTAAGCGTGCTTCTCATTATCTCTTTGAAATTCAAGGATATCTCCCGGCTGACAGTCAAGAACGTCGCATATCGCGTTTAGGGTGGAAAAGCGTACGGCGCTAACCTTACCCGTTTTAATCTTGGAAAGGTTCACGTTTGCCACGCCCACCTTATCCGAAAGCTCGTTCAGCGAAATCTTCCTGTCTGCCATAACGCGGTCAAGCCGCAGAATTATAGCCATACTTATCTCCTTAAAGTAATTCGTTGTTCTCGTTTTGTATCTGCACGCCGTAATCGAACACGTGGGAAAGACAGATAAGAACAAGACCCATGGAAAGACCGACGCCGTTGAAAAGCTCGTAGTTGTTAGGCGCTTTCACTATAAGCGCTGTAAGGGCTCCCACTGCGTTCGGAACCATCGACGCGACAAGAAGAATAATCGCTATGTCGCGTATGCGCTTTACGTTGACTTCACTGAAAGGACACGCCGTTTTTTCAATATCTGAGAAGACAGCGCCTGTCTTGTAGAAGATGATGAGCAGGAAAACCATCCAGCAAAGTAGGGTCAAAATTTTCGGGAGATTCACGATTAGCTCCTCAAAGGTTCCGATAGGCTGCCCGTTAAGGGAAAGACCTGATAAAACGTTAGTGTCTCCTATGCTTGCGCCTGTGGGAAAGGCGATAAGAAAGATTACGCTCGCTGCTGTAATGCCGATTCCGACAAAGGCAAACACACGGAAAATCTTAAACAGTACCGCCATAAGATGACTGCTTTTCTTCATCTTTTCGATTTTTTCATTCATAAGTTAATTCTCCTGTAGATTTGTTTTTGGTTTGTGAGCATAGTATACACCCACACAAAACGATTGTCAATATAAATTTTACGATAATCGTAAAAAATGTTACGAAATACGCAAATTTACAATTGCGCTTATATTACTACAAATAGATGTTTGAACGAGAAGACGAATTAGAGCAAGGATAACTCAAGGAACTGTAGTGTAAGATGCGTTTTTATGCCGTGCTGTAAATAAATTATTGAAACAAACCGCCGCATTTTTTATTCCTTGAAATGGCGGCGGTTTTATATTATAATATTTTTACCTAAGACAGCTCCTGATTTACGGGTGCCGTAAAGACGGGTGAAGCCTGTGCGATGAGGGCCCTGCGAACCATGTCAGACGGGGAACCGAGCAGCATTAAACAGACGCTTCATGTGCCGCAGTAAACTTTGCCCGTCTTTATGTCACTTGGTCGGTGCTGTTATTTTTTAAGCGAGGGGGAGAGAATTATGAAGATGGCGCTCTATCGAAAATGGCGCGTTAAAAGATTCTCCGACGTCATCGGGCAGGAGCCCGTTGTCGCCGCGCTTAAAAACCAGATTAAGAGCGGAAGGTTCTCCCACGCTTATATTTTTACAGGGGTTCGCGGAATAGGCAAAACGACCTTCGCAAGGATACTTGCTAAGGCGGTAAACTGCCCGAACGCCACCGACGGCGAGCCCTGCGGAGAATGTTTTATATGTAAAGGAATTGACGACGGCTCAATACTCGATGTAACCGAGATAGACGCCGCGTCCAATAACGGCGTGGATAATATCCGCGACCTTCGCGATGAAACGGCGTTCGCACCGACCGTCTGCAAGCTTCGCGTCTATATCATCGACGAGGTGCATATGCTCTCGACGGGCGCCTTCAACGCGCTTTTAAAAACGCTTGAGGAGCCGCCAGCACACGTAATGTTTATTCTTGCAACGACCGAGATACACAAGGTTCCCGCCACTATTCTGTCCCGCTGTCAGCGGTTTGACCTGAAGCGCATAACGGCGAAGGATATAAAGGGAAGAATAATGTATGTCGCGCACGAGGAGGGCATTGACCTTCGCGAGGACGGCGCTGAGCTTATCTCCCGCCTTGCGGACGGCGCTATGCGCGACGCGCTCTCGCTGCTTGACACCTGCGCGTCTCTCGGCGGTGTGGTGGACGAAAAAACCGTCTCTCGTCTTGCGGGGGTGGCGGATAAGAGCTATCTTTTTGATTTAACTAATGATATTCTTTCAATGGATACCGCGGCGCTGCTTGCGCGGCTCGCGGAGCTTTACCGCGATTCACTTGACGCGACGCGCCTCGTCACCGAGCTTTTGCGGCATATCAGAAACCTTCTTATGCTTAAGGTGTCGCCCGCGACGGAGCTTTCCGACTGCTCGGCGGAGACGGCGTTAAAATATAAGCGCCAAAGCGCTGACTTTACCACTGAACGCCTAATATCAATACTTGACTCGTTAGGTGACACGGCGGATAAGCTTTCGCGTTCTCCCGATAAGATGCTTGCGCTGGAGCTTTGCTTAATTAAGCTTTGCTCGCCGCAAAACAACGCGGCTGAAACCGTAAAGCAAGCCGCGTCCGCAGCAGCCACGAAGCCGATACAAGCCGTGCAGGAGAAGACGCGCGTCGTTGAAGAAAACCCGCCTTGGCAGGAGAAGCTTGAAAAAACGTCCGACGGCAAGGATAACAAAGTTGAGCCTGAGGAGCGGCAAGCGGAAATAAAAGAGGAAGCTACGCTGTCAGAGTCCGCCGACGATGGAAGTCTGCCCGATTGGGGCAAGGCGGTTGAACAGATTAAGACTAAGAATATGATGTTATACAGCCTTCTTCGCGGCTCACGTGCCTTTGTGACGGAGAAGCACCTTCTAATTGACGCGAACGAGCTGTTTTTGAAATACATGCGCGAGAACGCAGAGGCGAAGGAGCTTATAAAATCGGTTGCCGCCGAGACGCTCGGCATTAGGCTTCCTATTGGCCCCTACACGGCAGATTCCGCCGCGGCGGTAAAAGCAAAAAAGCCCGACAAGCTTGAGAGCTTAGTGGAGAAGGCTAAGGAAATCGGTATAAACACCGAGATAAAATAAGGAGAAACACGATGAAATCACGACTTCCCGAGGGCTACGGCGCGAGCCGCGGCGATATGATGAAGCAGCTGCAGAAGATGCAGGACGATATGGCGGCTATGCAAGCGGAGCTTGCCGAGCGTGAATATGTGGGCTCGGTCAGCGGCGGCGTAGTGGAAGCGAAGGTGAAGGGCGACCACACGGTGCTTTCGGTAAATATCAAACCTGAGGTTATCGACCCCGACGACGCCGAAATGCTCGGCGACCTTGTTGCGGCGGCTGTAAACGAGGGAATACGCAAGGCGAGCGAGGACAGCGAGTCGGAGCTCGGTAAAATAACGGGCGGAATGAACCTTCCTATGGGGCTGTAAAAGCCGCGCGAAATACAAGCGAAAGCATTGGGTAAAGTATAATGGCATACAGCATACCTTCACTTGAAAACCTGATAGATAAATTCGCCGCGCTTCCGGGCGTCGGAAGAAAGACCGCGGCGCGGCTGGCGTATTGGGTGCTTGCCCTTGAAAAGAACGAGGCGGAGGATTTCGCAAAGGCTATAACCGACGCACACGAACACGTTCACCAGTGCCCGGTCTGCCGGAACCTGACCGATTCGGAGACTTGTAAGATATGCGGAAGCCCTGAGCGGGACAGAAGCGTTATCTGTGTGGTGGAAAGCCCGCGCGACGTTAACGCCTTTGAAAAGACGAGGGAATATAAGGGGCTTTACCATGTGATACACGGGCTTATCTCTCCAATGGACGGAATAGGACCAGAACAGCTCTATATTAAAGAATTGGTGGAGCGGCTTGCGAGTGATGAGGTAAAAGAGGTAATAATGGCGACAAACCCCACGGTTGAGGGGGAATCCACCGCTATATACATAAGTAAGCTTATAAAGCCGCTCGGCGTTAAGGTGACGCGTCTTGCTTACGGAATGCCCGTCGGCGGAAACCTTGAGTATGCGGACGAGGTGACGCTCTACAGAGCGCTTGAGGGAAGAAACGAAATTTAGCGAAAGGAAAGACTGCGTTGGCGGAAAAGGACAAAACCGCGCTAAAGACAATAGCGGAAAACAGAAAAGCCCGCCACGAGTATTTTATCCTTGAGGCGTTCGAGGCGGGAATAGAGCTTTTCGGCACCGAGGTAAAGTCGATACGCGACGGCTCGGTGAACCTAAAGGACAGCTGGTGCGCGATAGAGAACGGCGAGATATTCCTAAACGGTTGCCACATAAGCCCTTATGAGAAGGGCAACATATTCAATAAAGACCCCCTTCGGGTGAAGCGCCTGTTAATGCATAAGCGCGAGATAGCGCGGCTTTACGGAAAGATTAAGCAAGAGGGTCTTACGCTTATCCCGATTTCGCTCTATTTTAAGGGCAGCAGGGTTAAGGTGCAAGTGGGGCTTTGCAAGGGCAAAAAGCTCTACGACAAGCGCGCCGCCGACGCGGAAAAATCGGCAAAGAGAGATATTGACAGGGCGTTCAAGGACTCATAGCCCTTTAATATATATCGTGGGGGCGTAAAGGCTTCGACGGGGATTTTGAAGCACGGGAAGCGGGTAGCGGCGGGGAACCGCTTAAAACTCTCCAATTAAAAATAACTAACAACAATAAGTTAGCTGTAGCGGCCTAGTGC
>CAZUOY010000006.1:0-1540 GCA_964622315.1 uncultured Oscillospiraceae bacterium
AGAACATTAGGTCGTCCACCGTGAAGAACTGGCACATATGCGGTCTTCTTTCAGTGAGCCACCCGAGCGTTTCATCAATGCTTTTTCCTTCCGCGCGAAGCCTTGAAGCTTCAAGAGCAAACATACCCTCGCCGAAGGACGCCGCGCGAGTGTCGAAGGCGATTACCTTTCTTTTTGGATACTTCTCCGTCAGTATTTCCACCGCCGAGACACTTGCTTGATATGTTCCGCTTATCCCTGAGGACATTGCAACATAAATTACGTCCTTTCCTTTTTCGAGGCAGGGCGTAAAAGCATCAATAAAGGCGGAGGTGTTGATAAGCGAGGTTTTAGCCACCCGCTTTTCTTCTTTCATATTTTTATAGTATTCAACTAAATCAAATTTTTCTGTAGGGTCATATGCAAGTCGCTCCACACCGTTTACCCCAAACGTAAGCGATATGACCTTTATGTCATTTTCACCGACCTGCTTTTCCGTAAGATTTGCGGAGGAATCGGTAAAGATTTCAAAACTCATGGTATTGTTCTCCTTGTTACTTAGTTTTCTATACTATGTTATATCATATTTCATATTTTGTAAACAGAATTTTTGGCAGAGTGACGATTTTATCCTTATGTTATGGATTTTTACCGATTCTTACTCTATAATTAGTATAGTTTTATCAAAGGGTGTGTGGTTTTTGGCTTACGATAGAAAATATATAGCGGAAAAGCTTATCCGCTGGGACAAATTTTTGAATAGTTTTAATCTTCCACGCTGGGAGGAGCTTCCAAAAATTGACCTTTATATGGACCAGGTAATAGTTCTTCTAAACGACTATCTCAGCTACTATAACGTAATGGGACACGAGGAGAAGCTGCTTACGCCGATGATGGTTAACAACTACGTTAAGCTAAAGATTATCCCGGCGCCAGTCGCGAAGAAGTATTCGCGGAACCATATCGCGGCGCTGATTATGGTGTGTTCATTAAAGCAGACGCTCGGTATGTCAGAGGTGAAAAAGATGCTTCCGCACGACGCGGACGAGGAGACTATCAAACGCAGTTATTCAGAGTTCATTCGAACCCACAAGCGGCTTTCCGTCTATTTTTCAAGGCAGGTAAAGCTGGGTGCGGAACCAGTGTTCAAGGAGGACGCGGCGGACGACGCGGTAGACAATCTGGTTATTAGTACAGCCGTGGTCGCGAGCCTTGCGAAGCTTGTCACAGAGAAGATATTAGCGTTACAGCTTGAAGATAATAAGAAAGAATAGGAAAAGTCCTTCGCGTTTAGCGCGAAGGACTTTTATTTCCTATTCATTTTAGCGGTATTTGTCCTGCCTGCTATATAATCAACAGACACACCGTAGTAGTCGGCAAGCTTAATAACAAATTCAAACGGTGGCTCTCGTTTTCCCTGCTCATAGTTCGTGTAGGTGGTTTTGTGCATCCTGAGAATTGCAACAAGCTGTTCTTGTGTCAAATCAGCATCCTCGCGTAAATCTCTTATCCTCGGATAATGCCGCATAACGCACCTCCTATACGACTTTATCCTTAGTAT
>CAZUOY010000006.1:1550-57746 GCA_964622315.1 uncultured Oscillospiraceae bacterium
CAACGCTTGTTGTTGACAAAATACAACATTTGTTGTATTTTGATAGTAAGAAATATTTTAGGAGGTGCTTAATGTCAATTTCACAAAAGAAGCTCGAGGCAGTCTTTGACCCTATTCGCTACACTAGCGGTGAAACGGTTTCAATTGAAATCATTAAGGAAAAGCTCTCAGTCGTCGCGGAGAATTACGGGCTTCCGCTACATATGGAAAACGACGAGATAGAAATCGGCGGGTTCTTCAGTTCTGAAACCGAGCCTTGTCTTGCGTTTTATCATCCTGAACATGAGGACGATTATTACAACTTTTGCATAACGGTAAAAACACAAGGTAAAACTGCTCTTGTTTCGACATTTTCGTTTGGAAAAAGTTCTCAAATGAGTAAAGAAGCTTTTGCCCAAAACACAAAAGTGTTTGACGGTGCGGGTAGCAGAGGAACAACAATGGGAATCCTTCGCGGCGGCGCCGTAGGCGCAGGTTTCGCGATAGGCAGCGCCGCAACCGGAATAGTAAAAGGCGGCGTTAAAGCTTTAGCAAAGGGAATAAATGCCCTGACTATGGATAAGGCGGCTCTCGCAAAAGAAAAAGAATGGTATGAACTGCTATACTCTGTTTTAGAAGAAGTGCTTGGGTAACAAACGACAAACGAAACAACATCAAAAATAAAAACGCACCATTAGCCCTCCTTCCATAGGGGCAATTTGAGGGCACAGCGCAGCAAGGATGTTTTTGCTGATTGAGCAGACAGGTAACTGTCTGCTCTTTTGCTATCTTTCGGGGTGAATGGCTGTGCATTCACATACGGAATCGCGAATTGAGTCATCAACAGCTCCGATGTCAGCGTAGTAGATGCATATCTTCTGTTCAGCGTTTCTTGAGTAGCGTCATATTGGTTCTTATAGCTTTGTTATGCATTGCGCTTAGTGTTTTTTCGTTCACTCTAAAAGTGGATATTTTGTTTTGGGTTCTTCGTTAGTCTTCCTTTCGTAAATATTGGGGGTGCAGGGGGCATTAGCCCCCGCCAAGCTGCGCACGTTTAAACGGGCGCGGTGCTTGCCATCCCGGAAAGGGATGAAAAGACTTGCCATCAGTTAGCATGTAAATGGCACTTCTTCTTACTTAGCATACTTCTTGAAGTTCTCAGCTTGTTCAAGAACTTCTTTATATACATCGTCTAACGTCACAGGGGGATACTCAAACTCATCAAGCAGCAGAATTAAATCAACCTGAAGGTTGGCTTTGATGTCTTCGCGTGTTGACCAATCTGTATACTTCGACTTGTCATCGACGATCAGTTTGATGCGCTTAGAGAGCTCTATCATCTTATCGTCCGGATATTCAAATTCATATTTTTTAGCTACTGCCTTTAAGATGTCATAGAATGCTTTTTCCTCAAAATCAATTCCCATCTTCTTGAAAGAATCTTTTTCGCCATTCAATTCTTCAAGAAGTTTGGCAAGCTGTTCGGCAACATCATCTAAGACTTCATTTGCATAAGCTTCATCACGCCGTCTGTTGTTATACTCATCAATTACGTGTTTGAGTCGGTCAGCAAACTCTATGCCCATAATCTTGTTGACTTTCTTGAACTCATCAATCGCTTGCGTGAGAAGGCGCTGCAAAATCTTTATTTTTGTATTGGGAAGCTGGATGGCATTAATCTTGTCCATATACTCGTCGCTGAAAATATCAATTGAGATATGCTTTCCAGTCTCAAAGAGTTCTTCAATTCCATCTGATTGAATTGCACCTTCAAGTAGTTCCCTGACGCGGGCGTTCATCTGTGCTATATCGGGCGCGTCTCCCCGCGTGAGTTTGAACAGTATGGAGCGAACAGCGCAATAGAAATGGATACAGCTCTTTTCCTCGTCAGAAATCTTTTCGCTTGAGCTGCAAAGGTTGAAGGCTTGTTTCATCCGTTTAACAGCCGCCATAAAGCGTGTTTCTAATTCTTCTGAGAGCTGGACATATTCGACGGCTCTATTTAAGCAATGCAGTTGATCTTTCGGCGCACCATAGAAAAAGTCTGAGCTATTGAAACTATGGAACATTTGCGCCAGCACTTCAAGCTGATCCTTGACAATGGTGATGGATTGCTCAATTCCTTCAAATTCATCCGTCTCAAAGTTTGTATACTTCTTGAGTGCCAGATTCATGTTCTTCTTTATGCCGATGTAGTCGACAATTAAGCCCTTGTCCTTGCCTTTGTAGACACGATTTACGCGGGAAATTGTCTGAATAAGAGAATGCTGTTGAATCGGCTTGTCGATGTAGATCGTATCTAAAGCCGGTACATCAAAGCCGGTCAGCCACATATCAACGACAATCGCAATTTTGAAATTTGATTTGATGTTCTTAAACTGTCGGTCATACTCTTTGCGGTCATCCTTAGTGCCAAGCATTTCAAAGAGTTCCGATTCATCGTCCTTATTTCGTGTCATGACCAGCTTGATCATTTCTATGGGCTTGAGTTCTTTTTTCTCTTTCTCGCTCAGTTCAATCCCATCGGCACAAAGCTTCTTCTCAGCCCATGCGGGGCGCAGCTCTGTGATGATCTTGTAAAGCGCAAAAGCTATATTCCGATTTGAACATACAAACATCGCCTTCCCTGCGACAGTCGCGCCTTCGGCTACTCTCGTCTCATAATGCTTAATGAAATCTTCTGCAACAGCCCGCAGTCGGTCAGGATCTCCAATAATCATGTCAATGTGCGCTACGGCTTTTTGACTTTCCTCTATCTGATATTCGTTTGCACCTTCAAGTTCGCATTTTGCATAGTAGTCCTCAATCTCTTTTACTTTTCGCTGGTCAAGTGTTACTCTTGCGGCTCGTCCATCGTAGACAAGGTTTACTGTGATTCCGTCTCGGACTGATTCCGTCATAGTGTAAGCGTCAACGATGCCTCCGAATACTTTAATCGTTCCATCGATCGGCGTTCCGGTAAAGCCGACGTATGTTGCGTTCGGCAGTGAATCATGAAGATATTTAGCAAATCCATAGGTGCGCTCCACACCTTCAGTCGTTACTCGCATTTTCTGGTCAAGGCTTATTTGGCTACGGTGAGCCTCATCTGAGATGCAAATGACGTTTGTTCTATCCGTCAGTAAGCTAAGGTCTTCCGTAAATTTCTGTATCGTGGTTAGATAGACCCCTCCGCTTGTTCTGCCTTGTAGTTCTTGGCGAAGGCGCTCACGTGATTCAATGCTGATAACTGTTTCATCGCCTATGTATTTTTTTGAGGACACAAACTGTTTTGAGAGCTGGTCATCAAGGTCAGTTCTATCCGTGATTACAAGTATTGTGGGACTACGGAAATAAGTATCCTTCATCAGACGCCGGGTGAGAAACAGCATAGTGTAACTCTTTCCGCATCCGGTAGCGCCAAAATAAGTGCCGCCTTTGCCGTCGCCCTCTGGGCGCAGATGTGTCTTTATGCTTTCAAACAGTTTGTTTGCAGCAAAGAACTGGGGATAGCGACAGACCACCTTAAGGTCTTTATCGGAAACGTCGGGAAAGTATACGAAGTCCTTTATAACAGAGAGCAAGCGATCTTTACGGAACATACCCTTAACCATCGTGACAAGAGAGCTAATACCGTCAAGGTCTTTATCTTCGGATTCAACCTTTCGCCAAGCGTAGAAGAAGTCATACGGGCTGAAAAACGATCCGTATTTGTTATTCGCTCCATCGCTGATTACGATGAAGGCGTTGTACTTGAACAGTTCAGGAATGTCCCGGCGATACCGGACGGTGAGCTGGGTGTATGCGTCCAATATGGTTGTGTTCTCTTTGACGGCGCTCTTGAACTCTAACACGACAACAGGGATGCCATTGATGAACACAATGCCGTCAGGAATACGCAACTGATTATTGATGCCCTCGATCTCAAACTGATTGACCACCTTGAAGCTGTTGCTTTCCGGAGTACCAAAATCAATCAGCTCAATATAAAGGTCTTTCTGAGAGCGATCTTCACGATTAAGGATGAAACCGTCGCATATCATCTTTGAGAGGGCTTTATTTGCCTCGTAGATGGTGCCGGAGATGCCGCGAAGCATAAGAAGGATGCCGTCCACCTCACTTGGTGTAATGCCATCCTGAGCATAACGATTATAGAGATACTGCTTCAAATCATCCGCAAGCAGCACCTCAGTACGCTCTCTATGAATTTGTTCGCCGTTCAAGTAGGTATAATTCTCGTCCTTGAACAGCTCCATGATGGACATTTCCAATGCGTGTTCGTTAAATGACGGCATCTTATTCACTCCTTTGCTTATCTCGCTGGAAGCATTGCTACCTCATGAGATAATGATACTATATTCTCGCTCCTGTTGGTCGCTTCGTTTGCGACATCGGCGGTAAATGATAATTTAGCGGTCTGACATTAGTCTGGGAATCAGAATTGGCAGTCCATCAGACAGAAGCTTGATTTGACGATTATTCTCATAAATTGCTGTGAAAACGGCTTTCAAAAAAACATTTGCGTCTTGGAGCGTTGTTGTATCGTTCGGAATTGCAATTTTGACATCCAGCAAATCCGAAACATTTAATGAAGGATATGTTGAAACACTATTCTCCGCTATCGATTGAAGGAACTCTAATATGGTGTCACTTGTTAGCCACATATAGAGCAATTCATTTGATACTTTTGGATTGGTGTTATGAAGTACAGCAAATCCAGTTGATACGATTAGGTTTTTTGGCGGGTTTTGCATCAACCCAAAATGCTTAAGATTTGGTCTTACTGTTGAATAGACAATATCTCCTTCTTCAACCATTCTCTTTGCCCTGCTTGGAATTTCATCTGTGGCGCAATTAAATTCTTGAAGTTTATCAATAAAGTTTTCTGTGATACTGCCAGTGTCAAGGTATATAATTGTTTCAAAAGAAGATTGTGAGAGATTTGCATTATTTTCAGAGCAATAGTCCCCTACTTTACGAAGAACGCAGTTCTCAGGGCACACAATCTTACTTCCAATAATGGTAAAGATGTTTTGAAAATATGCTTTTGCTTGAACAAGTAAATTATCATTTATCTTACGCTTCAATTCGATCCGATCCGTGATGGTCTGGTACGCCTTCACAATGGCTTTCTGCCTATCAAGTGTTGGAACAGGAAGCTCAACCTTGCACATTTCTTCCCAACCAAAAATCTCCCTCACGCTTCCATGAGACATATACCGCGCGTATCTGTCGAACTCCGGTCTGCTGAACCAAAGCATAAGGTAATCAGGATCAAGTTCATCATCCTTGACCACCCTGAATACCGTGTAGGAACTTGAGATAATGCAATCCGGTTCCTTTAGCAAAGCGATAGAGACTTTTTCTCCATTTCTCGAAGTTACCGGGCCATACGCGAACTGTCCCATGCGAACAATCTTATAGCTCGTCAAATCTGTCCCAACTATGTTCGCAATGGAGGGAATAAACTGCTTTGTGATGCTAACACCGAGAAGGCTTGTAATAGCAAGCGCCTTGTTGCGCTCATCAATAATCTCAATAAACCTTCCTAAGACCTGATACCCGTCTTTCATCTTGCCACCTCAGCCAATGAATTTTCTGTGTGCCAACTTCACGTTCTGTTGCTTGACCATTGCGTAGTGCATGGTCGTGTCGATCTTTTGATGCCCTAAGAGCTGCTGAACTTGCTCGATGGGCATCCCTTTATCTATTGCCGTTGTTGCAAGGGTTCGCCTGAATTTGTGAGGGTGAACCTTTGGTATATTCAGTCGATCCCCAAGCTCCCTTAATCGTCGCTCTATGCCACCGATCATCAATCTTGCGTAAGGATAACTTAGTGATACAAATAGAGCAGGGTTAGTATCTGTACGGCTGTCCAAGTAGTTTTGCAAATGTATCTTGGTTCTTGCGTCAAAATAAACTGTTCTTTCCTTACTACCTTTGCCGAATACTATGCACTCGCGTTCTGCAAAGTTAATATCAGACTGATTAAGATTAACGAGTTCTCCGATTCTCATCCCGGTTGAAGCAAGTATATCAACGATGGCTAAATCACGAAGAGTAGTACAGTTATCACGCATTAGCTCCAAAGTTTCATCTGAGTAGGTGTCTCTTACCACCTTAGCCGTTTTCACTTTATGTATTCTCCTGACAGGGCTTTTTACAATTAAATCTTCATCCTCAAGCCAAGAGAAGAAACTTGATAGTATCCTGCGGATATTGTCAATCGTAACCTTGCTTGACTTTCGTGTTGTTTGATAGTTCAGTAAGTATCTTCGCAAATCATCTGTTGTTATCTGTTGTGGCAATTTGCCGATACTTTCAAGCATAGCTTCAATCGTGTTACGGTAGTAGGTCATTGTCTTTTCTGAACATCCCTCAATCTTTTTTGCAGCGAGAAATGTGTTCACGCTATCGGATTTGCTCTCTGTCAATGTGGATTGCTTTTTGCAAATATCAACGGAAGAGAGGACATTTCCAAGCGCTTCTTGAAGCTGCAATAGTTGTTCATTGTTGAGATGTGGTAGCATAAGTCTTTGCACTTCATTGATAATTCCGTCTTTCATAGTCGATTCTCCTTTGTTATGATTCAGAGAACGACTACCAGTGGCAGTTCCTTGTAATACTCTCGCCACTGATGAGAGTTTATATTAATCCAGCTTATTTCGTATATATTTCAAAAATCTCGTTTGAAATTCGGCAATAACCTGTGAGTTGAATGCGTTCCTGATAAATGTATCTACGCTGCGCCAGTTTTCGCTTGGGGTTTTAGTATTTATTACCTCAAGAATGTTACTAAACACCTGTTGGACTTTTTTGTCGTCGCTCTCTCGTTTCATCGAAAAATACAATGTATTATAGTAATGTGGAAGCCACTTTGCTTTATTTGCAATTCTAATGAATTTTTGCAAATTATCTATTTCAAGTAAGTAATCCAGTGATATGTATCTAAGAATATAGCAGTCAGTGCCATCTATTTTTTCGATAAAAATGTTTTGAATACTACCGCCATCATTAACCAAATCTTGATATACTTCTTCAGTCAACGCAATACCAGTAAATTTTATTTTTCCCTCCAATAAATAGGCATCAACATAAGCTTGTCCTACAATTAATCCTTTACTGAGCGAAGAAAGTTCTCTTGCTTCTATTGTATCAAATTCTCCTTTGGCAACAGCTCCACGAATCAAAACACTATTTTGAGAAAACTCACACTTGCATATTTCCTCAATAACACCAACGAGTTCACACAAAGCCTGCTCAGATGGGCCGTCAGAATATATAATAAATGAATCGCTTACTATATAACCTTTGAGATGCTTAGGATTATAATTGTTCCATACATGAAAGGCAGTTGAAGAAAATCTAATAATATATTGTTTAGCTTCATTTTGCTTTAGACTTTTTAATTTATCTTTAAATCCCAATATGTCTAAAAAAGCTACGTATTTCATTTTTTCTCCCTTAGCTTATAAATTGTAAATGATAATTTAGCGGCTACAATCAATGCAATATTTCTTGAACTCTATAACAGTCTTGGCGAAGAATGCTGTAAACCGCTTGAACAAGTATGTATTCTGACATCGAGCAAAAGAGTATTTGCTGAAGATTATGCCGATATAGGAGTTCCATTTTATAGAGGAAAAGAAATAACTCTCAAGCAATCTGGTCAACCCATTACGGAGCCATTGTATATTGAAAAATCTCATTTTGAAGAACTCAAACAAAATTATGGGATTCCGATTTGCGGAGATATTCTTATCACCGCAGTTGGAACTATTGGGAATAGCTATCTGGTTCAAAATGAGCAATTCTATTTCAAAGATGGAAATATTATTTGGCTCAAAGAGTTCCACCACGAATTAAACTACTACGTGTACGATTTTATGCAGACACCTATTTTCAAACAATTACTTGAAGGAATCTGTATTGGTTCAACACAAACAGCATTAACGATTGCATCACTATCGAAATTACAAATTAAAATCGCAGGTATCAGCCAAATTAAGCAATATACAGAAAAAAGTAAAAAGTTACACACTGCAATAGAACATAATACTTATGAGATTTCTCAATTATTGAATATACAAAATATTCTTCTTGCAGAGTTAAGCCGTTAAATTATCATTTATCTTACGCTTTAGCTCAATTCTCTGGCTGATAGAATTAAATGCTTGCACTATTTCGCGTTGCACTTCGATTGGCGGAACAGGCAGTTCAACCTTACATAGTTCATCCCAGTCAAATAATTCCCGGACACTACCATGCGATTTAAATCTTGCATACCTGTCAAACTCAGGGCGGCTAAACCATAGCATTAAATATTCAGAAGACAGGCGGCTTTCGTCAATTACCTCAAATACCGTATATACATTACTCACCAGTCCATCGGGGTAATCGGACAATAGTGTAATGCCTATTTTGTCCCCACGTCGGGATGTATCTGGAATGTATGTAAACTGGCCTCGCTTTACAACCTTGTACTTTGTGAAGTCTGTTCCTACCGTATTTGCAATGGATGGAATAAACACCTTCTGGACTGACACTCCAAGAAGATTTTCCTCTTTGCCTTCCGTGTTTCTAATGTCAATTTGTCGAATGTACTGACCAAGAAGCTTATAACTCGATTTCATATCCCAGCTCCTTAAAAACAGTCAGCAAATCGGCTTTCGATGCTTCCTCGGCGACAAGAAGTTCCTTTAGCTCTGCTTGCAGAGACTTCATCTTTGTATCAAAGTCGAAACTCTCATCACGGTTGAAAAACTCGATATACCGGCTCGGTACAAGCGTAAACCCTTTTTCTTTTACCTCATCATAGGACGCGCTGTGGCAGAATTCAGGAATATCCTGATATGTTTCCTCATAGCCTTCTTGCTGCCAACTATGGTACACGGAAGTCACTTTGGCGCGGTCTTCTTCCTTCAGCTCGATGTACTTCTTTTCAAACGGACTACCCATCTGTCGCAAATCCATGAAGAGAATTTCTTTTTCTCTGTCACGATAGCGTTTGAGCTTCCCGTTCTGCTCAACAGTACGGGCTTTCTTGTTCTTGTTCAAAATCCAAAGCGTAACGCTTATGTCGGTGGTATAGAACAAGCTGCGGGGAAGAATAATGATTGCCTCAACAAGGTTATTCTCGATAAGCTGCTTCCTGATTTTTAGCTCAGTTCCATCGTCCGACAACGCTCCATTAGCAAGCAAAAAACCGGCGACTCCGTTCTGAGAAAGCTTTGATACGATATTGAGAATCCAGCCGTAATTCGCATTGCTCGTCGGGGGAACTGCATATCCGTCCCAGCGAGGATCATCAGTGAGTTCATTTTCGGCTCTCCATTCCTTTTGGTTGAACGGAGGATTCGCCATGATGAAATCGGCCTTAAGGTCTTTATGTTGATCGTTGGAGAACGTGTTCGCAGCCATCTCGCCGAGATTTGCGGATATGCCCCGAATTGCCAAGTTCATCTTCGCCAACTTGTACGTTGTGTTAGTATATTCTTGCCCGTAAATAGAAACCCTTCTCTTGTTGCCGCTGTGAGCCTCAACAAATCGGATGGATTGAACAAACATGCCGCCTGAGCCACAGCAGGGATCGTAAAGGATACCGTCGTAAGGCTCGATTAGTTCGGCAATCAAATTTACAATGCACTTAGGCGTATAGAATTCACCCTTGCCTTTACCTTCTGCAAGAGCAAACTTTCCGAGGAAGTATTCGTAAACCCGCCCAATAATGTCATTCTCTTTATCGCTGGTTTTAATTTTATCGACCTCATCAAGAAGAGATGCAAGCTTCGTTGTGTCTATGTGAAGGCGTGAATAGTAGTTGTCGGGAAGTGCACCTTTCAGTGCAGGATTGACCTTTTCAATGGTGTATAAAGCCGTGTCGATTTTGAGCGCAATGTCATCCTGCTTTGCGTTCTCCATAATGAAAGACCAACGGCTTTCGGGTGGGAGAAAGAACACGTTGTCTTGCGTATAGAAGGCTATACGGTCAACATGCTTCTCGCCATATTTTTCTTCAATCTTCTTCTTTTGAGCCTCAAACTTATCACTCGCAAATTTCAAAAAGAATAGGCTTAGCACAACATGCTTATATTCTGCTGGTTCGACAGATCCGCGAAGCTTATCTGAGGATTTCCACAAGGCTTCTTCCATAGAAGCTTCTTTTTTTGTTTTAGTAGTAGTCGACATGCCTATTCCCTCCGATATGTATAGTTAAAATTGATTCGGTTAGTCTTATCAATATTAGTAAACTCTGTTTGCATTTTTTGCGCTTTAAAAAAACATTGACTCAAAAAAGTAGTATCTAAATCACATATATACATCTTTGCGCTTTCGAAGAACATAAGTTACACACATTGAAAATTAATCAAGAAGTAAAGATGATAGAATCACATGATTTGTCTGCACAATATAAATGTTACTAATATGACTATATCATAAACTTCAATGGCAAACAACAGAACTTAACGCAAAACAATTGAAGTTCGTATTGTCTTAATGCTTTTTGTGATATCTTACCATACTGTCACAGCTTTGTACTATTCGACACCTCAACATCAATGAGATAAGCCTTGTATTATCCCGAACTAAGAGTCGCGTTTAGCAATCAAAAACGGTATAAGCATTAAAAAGAAGGATAGCATTTGCTATCCTTCTTCATTTGGTCGGTTTGTTTATTTGTTTGTGTTGTCTCTATGGCGCCGCGCGATTTGGTGCGTTTTTTATTTCCTATTATTCTCTCTTATCAGCTTTTCGAGGAGTGTGTTTACCTCGGCGCGAAGACGACTTGTGGAATCAGTGTCTGCGGCGTAAAGCCCGCCTCGCATTACCACACGGTCGCCCTCTTTCACATTATCAGTGAAAAGCTCACGCGGCTTTCTTATTGTGTTACCCTCGTCGTCAACAAGTATCACACGTTCTTCCTCAAAGCGGTCTATGCTCATTCCCATTTACGCCGCCTCCGTTTCAACAGTAAGGCTTTCTCCGTCAGTCGTAACGGTTATTGTTCCGTCAATATCGGTACGAAGAACCTCGCCGCCTGACTTTTTTATACGCTCAAGCACCTGCTCCTTAGGATAGCCGTATTCGTTATCTATCCCGCAGGTTATTACAACATATTCAGGCTTTGCCGCCGAAAGAAGGTTGTTGCCTGTGGCGTACTTTGTTCCATGGTGTCCAGCCTTAAGAATGTCACAGCGAAGGCGTTTTCCCAAGCTTTCAAAAAGGGCGTCCTCTACTTCAAACTCAGCGTCGCCCATAAACAGGAACGAGCGGTTGCCCACGGTATACATCAGCACAAGCGAGCAGTTGTTAAGGTCGCTTCCTCCGCCCGCGTATAGCACCTCGAAGCTCCCTTTTCCAAGCGGTATAGTGTCCGCAGCCTTTGGAACTGTAACTGGTGTAGCCGTTTTATCAATCGTCTTTAGAAGATTTATGTAAGTAGCGTTCGTGGGGGTAAGCTCGGCGGGTACGTAGGTGAAAACAACCTCACCGACGGAATAGTCATTTACAAGCGTTTGCATAGAGCCGATATGGTCAGTGTGCGGGTGGGTGGCAATGAGATAATCAATGCTCTTAATTCCGCGTTCATCGAGAAATCTCAGCAGACGCTCAACCTCGCTGTATTCACCCGTGTCTATCACCGCAGTTTTGCCGTTATCTTCAATCACAATGCAGTCGCCCTGACCGACATAAAGGAAGGTGACGCGCACGGCGCTTGCCTCGACTGCCTCGTCCGCTTCGCCGCTATCCGAAATGTCCTCGGGCGTTTTTTCCTCGCTGACGGAAATTCCGAAGGCGGCGTAGACATCACCCCATGTTATCGCTTTTGAAATATATACCGAATAGAAAAGCCACATTACCGCCGCCGCGGCAATTACCGCGAGAAGTATTAGAATGGTTTTCTTTGCGTTTCTCTTGCTGTAATTTTCGCTCATACTACCTCTTATGGTTTAATCACCCTGCTTCATAAGCATTCGCTCCTGCCACTGTTGACGTGACATAAGTACAGTTCTCGGCTTACTTCCGTCCGAAGGTCCGATTATACCCATGGATTCCATATCGTCCATTATACGAGCGGCTCGCGCGTAGCCAAGCTTTAATCGTCTTTGAAGGAAGGAAGTCGAGGCTTGTCCCGCCTCTACCACCACGCCTATAGCCTCCTCAAGCATAGCGTCTGAGTCATCGTCGGACGCCTTACCCTTCTCACGCGGCGCGTTCTCCTCCATCGAGCGAATGAACTGCTCGTTATACTGCGCGGCGGAGAACTGTTTGAGGTAATCGACAACCTTTGCTACCTCCTCCTCGCTGACGTAGCAACCCTGAATACGAATCGGCTTCGGGCTTCCAACCGGCAGGAAAAGCATATCGCCTCTGCCTATTAGCTTCTCCGCACCCGCGCCGTCGAGTATAGTTCGGCTGTCTACCTGAGAGGACACGGCGAAGGCTATACGGGTAGGAATGTTATTCTTTATTACACCGGTAATTACATCTACTGACGGTCTTTGGGTTGCGACTACAAGATGGATACCCGCGGCACGACCCATCTGAGCAATTCGCTGAATGGAATCCTCCACGTCGCGCGGCGAGGTCATCATAAGGTCGGCAAGCTCGTCTATAACTATAACAATCCGCGGCTTTTTTTCGGGGCGAATTTCGTCGTCTGCCATAACTCTGTCTTCGGGATACTTCTTTTCAACAATTCCGTTGTACTCGTCTATGTTGCGTGCGCCATATTCAGCGAACAGCTTGTAACGTCTTAGCATTTCACCGACCGCCGAACCAAGAGCGCCCGCCGCCTTGTGCGCGTCGGTAACAACGGGCACATAAAGGTGGGGCAGACCGTTATAGCAGTTGAACTCGACTATCTTCGGGTCGATGAGTATAAGCTGTAGGTCCTCAGGCTTGGATTTATAAATAAGACTGATTAGCATAGAGTTTATACATACCGATTTACCCATGCCTGTGGAGCCAGCTATAAGAAGATGGAGCATTTTTGTAAGGTCGGCTATCTGAGTTTTTCCGCTGATATCGCGTCCAAGCGCAAAGGTAAGAGGCGACGCGGCTCTCGCGAACTGCTCGCTTTCCAGCACCTCGCGAAGGGCGACGGTGTTAACCTCTTTATTCGGTATTTCGATACCTACCGCCGCTTTACCCGGAATAGGCGCTTCTATTCTTACGCCTGATGCCGCGAGATTAAGCGCGATGTCATCGGCGAGGTTTACGATTCGGCTAAGACGTACTCCCGCTTCGGGCTGAAGCTCATAGCGGGTAACGGCGGGCCCGCGCGAGATATCGACGACCCTCGTTTTTACGCCGAAGCTCTCCAGTGCGTTCACAAGTAAGTCCGCGTTTGCGCGAAGCTCACGCGTGGCGTCTGCGGCGGATTTCACCGCACCCTTTTTAAGCAGGCTGAGTGGCGGCGCCTTATATTCAGTGTTCTGTCTTTGCGGCTCGGTGCGGTCATCTGTACCGAAGACGGGCGCGCTTTGTTGCGAGCCGCTCGCCGCCTTGCGTACAAGCTCATCAACACTCGTTTCCTTCCCCTTGGAAAAATCGGTGAAAAGACGGTTGACCTTTTCCTCCTGTTCGAAGACAGGCGCCACCACCTCGGCGGCGGGTCCGTTCTTTCCGCGCTCGATTACGTTAACGTCAAGACCGCCGCTCTTTGGGTCAAACTCAGGTCCGAGCGGTATATCTATTTTACTGTTGGGGGCGGATGCTGGCGGCGCGGTGACGGGCGGCGCGGGAGCCACGCCCACCGTATCAACAGGCAGGTCTATTTTTGAATTTATCGGCGCGGAAACAGGAATGTCTATCGCGCTCTTTCTTCCGCGCTTTAATGGTTTTGTGTCTATGGGAATATCAATACGCACCGATTCAGCGGGAGCGGGTTCGGTCTCTTCCTCGGCGAGAAGCAATGCCTCCTCGGCGGCTATTCTGCGTCTTTCTTTAATTGCGTCAACAGGTTTCTTTACGCCGTTAACCAAATCTATAATCGTCTTGCCCGTAATAAGCATAAGCGCTATGAGAATAAGCAGACAGACAAGTATCTTCGCCGCAACCTCGCCACAGCCAAGCTCCAGCAGCCAACCGAGCGGGAAGGAAAAGATTCCGCCACCGCCGCGTTCTGTACCATATTTATATAAGAAGCTTACCACATCAAGCACGCGGGTCCCCTCAGCAGGCTTGTAGGGACTGAAGGCGTAAAGCGCGCCGGAAACAGAGAACGCAAGGAACACAAATTTCGCTATTCTCCCGGAAGCGGAAAGCTTATCGTAGGCAACGCGGACGGCTATGTAGATAACGCAGGGTCCGACGATATAGGCACAAACGCCCGTCAGCCCGAAAATAACGTTGCGAAGGGTGTTCCAAACGCTTTCGCCGGGAATAAAGACAAGCGCGGTCAATATAACCCCAAGGGCGAAAAGCCATATAGCCGTTCCCTGAGTGCGAGCTGTCTTCTTTCTTTTTGCTTCCTCCGCGCGGCGTTTTCGTTCCGTCTCGGATTTAGACGGTCTTCCGCGCTTAGACGAACTGTTTGCCATCTACTTTACCCCTTGATTTAAGAGATTTGTCACAAAAGCGGGAATTGTACTTCCCGTAAAATACTCGATTGCGCCGAGAATAAGCACAATAACGCCGAGAATAAGCGTATAGTAGGCGAACACTCCGAAATGGTCGGTCTTGATAAGCCAGCTTATCAGCTTTATCGCACCAAGCCCGACTATCGCCGAGGTAATAACTCCGACGAGAAGCGGGAGCATATCTATTTCAATTCCTGCTTCGAGCGCGTCGAGAAGCTCAACGAAGCTCGCCGCCATTATAGCAGGTATGCCCATAATAAACGAAAACTTAACGGTAAACTCGCGGGAAAAGCCGCTTAACAGCCCGACAGAAATAGTCGAGCCCGAACGGGAGACGCCGGGCAGTGCCGCAAAGCCCTGAAAGACACCTATGCGAAGCGCCTCGCGCGGCTTCATATCCACCGCTGTTTTAGCACCCTTAACGCATTTGTCGGCAAGGAAAAGAAGCGTACCCGTAAAGAGGAAACAGACCCCCTCAACGATAATATCAGCGTCCTCTGAAAGCGCAGTAAAATAATCCTTAACAAGATAGAAAAGCAGTAGCGGAACGAGCGAAAGGATAATCATTATCATTGCCTTGCGTTCCTCGCCGCTCTCGGAATATTTAAACCTTCCCTTAAAGATGTCGCCTATTGTTTTGAAAAACTCTCCGACTATCGCCCAGATATCCTTCCAAAAGGCGATAAACACGGCGATTAACGTGCCGACATGAAGCATTACCGTGAAGAACAGCGCGTTTTCGCCGTTAAGTCCGAAGAAGTGCTGAAACAGCGAAAGGTGTCCGTCGCTTGACACGGGAAGAAATTCCGTAAGCCCCTGTATTATTCCCTGAAAGAAGCCGTCCAATACGCTCATTATGTACCTCGCAAGTGAATATGTATTTCGCGGCGCTCAGCCGCGCATTTCGCTTTATATATAATATCATAAAGGATTAAGTTTTAAAACTTCTTTTTTCTTCTCTTGATTTTTGAGTAGAGATATCTCATCGCGTCCTTTAGACTGCCCGTCGCGTCGATAAGCCCCTCCTTAACCGCTTGCTCTCCGTCAAGCACCGTGCCGACGTCCAGCACAAGCTCGCCTGTCTTAAATAAGAGCTTATTGAATCGTTCGGGCGTTATATTTGAATTATCGCATATAAAGCCGGTTATTCTCTCCTGCATTTTGTCGAAGTGACGCATCGTTTGCGGAACGCCGAGCACCATGCCGTTTGTGCGGACGGGGTGCACCGTCATTGTTGCCGTTGGCGCAATAAAGGATTTTTGCGCGCTGACGGCAAGAGGTATTCCGATAGAGTGTCCGCCGCCGAGCACAAGTGAAACGGTGGGCTTTTTCATTCCCGCGATAAGCTCGGCAATAGCAAGACCCGCCTCCACATCTCCGCCGACGGTGTTGAGTATTATCAGAAGCCCCTCTATTTCGGGGTCCTCCTCAATAGCAACGAGCAGTGGTATCACATGCTCATACTTTGTTGATTTTGTTCCCGGCGGAAGCTCTGTGTGCCCTTCCACCTGTCCTACCACGGTAAGACAGTGAACAGGATATCGTCCTTTCGTTTTGTCAACCGCCGCCGCTTCAAACATAAGCTCCTTGTCGAGTATAACGTCCTCGTCGTTCTCGCCGTCCTTTTTTGCGCTGCCTTTCTTTTTTGTGTCAGGCTTTTCATTCTTCTTCGCTGTCAAAACCGCACCTCCGTTTTTTCTTATTTTCTCCTTTCTTAATAAAAATATCCCGAAATTATTGCGTTAAGTAATTGACAAACTTGTTAATAAAGTTTAAATTGTTATAGTGAAATACATAACAATCGGGAGGCAATACATTGGGACTTACTGTTGCTCAAAAGGTGCTTATACCTCATATCGTCGAGGGTGAGCTCGGAAAAACAGCCGAGCTTGGAATCAGAATTGACCAAACGCTCACGCAGGACGCCACGGGCACTATGGCATATCTTCAGTTTGAGGCTATGGAGATACCGCGTGTAAAGACCGAGCTTTCGGTCGCGTATGTTGACCATAACACACTGCAATCAGGCTTCGAAAACGCCGACGACCACGCTTTTATTAGAACCGTCGCAAAGAAACACGGCATTCGCTATTCAAAGCCCGGCAACGGAATCTGCCACCAGCTACATCTTGAGCGGTTCGGCAAGCCCGGAAAAACCCTTATCGGCTCCGACAGCCACACCCCCACCGGCGGCGGCATAGGTATGCTCGCTTTCGGAGCGGGCGGTCTTGACGTTGCGGTGGCTATGGGCGGCGGAACATATTATATCGCACAGCCGAAAACCGTCGGAGTAAACCTTACAGGCGCGCTTCAAGACGGAGTCGGGGCAAAGGATATTATCCTTGAGGTGTTGCGAGTGCTCTCCGTAAAGGGCGGCGTCGGAAGAATTATTGAATACCGCGGCGAGGGGGTAAAGTCACTTTCAGTTCCCGAACGCGCAACAATAACAAACATGGGCGCTGAGCTCGGCGCCACTACCTCTATATTCCCAAGCGACGACACAACCAGGGCGTTTTTAAAGGCGCAGGGGCGCGAGGCGGATTTTACCGAAATACTCGCTGACTCCGATGCCGTTTATGATGAGGAAATAGCAATTGACCTTTCCGCGCTTGCACCGCTTTGCGCGTGTCCGCATATGCCCGACAACGTAAAAAGCGTAAAGGAGCTTGAGGGCTTAAAGGTTGACCAGTGCTGCATAGGCTCCTGCACAAACTCGTCGCTTTTTGATATGCTGAAAGTCGCGAAGATATTGAAGGGTAAAACGATAGCCGACGGCGTTTCACTTGTTATTTCCCCCGGCTCACGCCAGGTGCTTGAAATGCTCTCCGAATGCGGCGCACTGAGTGATATTCTTGATTCTGGCGCGCGTGTGCTTGAGTGCGCCTGCGGTCCGTGTATAGGTATGGGGCAAGCGCCGCAAAGTGGCGGCATAAGCCTTCGCACCTTTAACCGAAACTTCGAGGGTAGAAGCGGAACGAAGGACGCGCAAATCTATCTTGTAAGCCCAGAAACTGCCGCCGTAAGCGCAATAGCAGGTGTTCTTACCGACGCGCGCGAGATGTGCCGCGGACTAAATGTAGATATGCCCAACTCATTTAAGATTAACGACAATATGTTTATACTTCCCGCCGACGAAAAGGAAGCGGAAAAAATCGAGGTAAGACGGGGCCCGAACATCAAGCCCTTCCCGATAGCGAAAGCGCCTGAGGAAGCTCTCAACGCCGCGGTGACGCTTAAGGTCGGCGACAATATCACCACCGACCACATCATGCCCGCTGGCGCAAAGATTCTTCCCTTGCGCTCGAATATACCTGAGATGTCTAAACACTGCTTCACACGTTGCGACGAGGATTACCCCGCTCGCGCGCTAAAAACCGGCGACGGAATAATTGTCGGCGGCGAGAATTACGGACAGGGCAGCTCCCGCGAGCACGCGGCGCTTGTTCCGCTCTATCTCGGCACACGCGCTGTTATCGCAAAAAGCTTCGCACGAATCCACCGCGACAATCTCGTTAATTCGGGTATTATTCCGCTTCTTTTTGAAAGCGCTGCGGATTATGACGCACTTTCCCTTAACGACGAGCTGACGCTTGACGGAATAAAGTCAGCGATAGCTTGCGGCGACGAGGTCACCGTTTTTAATAAGACTCAGAACGTCAGCTTTAAAGCAAAGCTTGAGCTCAGCGCCCGTCAGCGCGAGATTCTCGCAGAGGGCGGACTTTTAAACCTTACAAAGAAAAAGGCAGGTAATAAATAATGATGATGGACAAAAAGCAGGCGGTGGAGCGCTTCGAGCAGCTACTCGACTTACAGCTCGCACGCGTGGAAAAGATGAAAACAGACGGCGACTTCGACGATTACTCCAAGATGGATAAGGTTGTTATCGGCGTAGTCGGCGGCGACGGAATAGGTCCCGTAATCTGCCGCGAGGCGGAAAGGGTGCTTCGCTTTCTTCTCGCCGAGGAGGTTAAGGCTGACACAATTGAGTTCCGCGATATTGAGGGGCTCACCATCGAAAACCGAATAGCCAAAGGCAAGGCGATACCCGACGACGTGCTCGCCGAGCTCAAAAAATGCAACGTCATACTTAAAGGACCGACCACGACACCCGACGCAAGCTACAAGGGCGCAAACATCGGCAGCGCGAACGTCGCTATGCGCCGCGAGCTGGACCTCTTTGCAAACGTTCGTCCCGTAAAAGTACCCGAAAAGGGTATAGACTGGACCTTCTTCCGCGAGAACACCGAGGGTGGCTACGCCGTAGGTGACAAGGGCGTGGAAATTCCGGGTCTTTCCCTCGATTTTGTCGTTACCACAGACGAGGGCACCGACAGAATAGCCCGTCTCGCGTTCGATTTCGCAAAAAAGAACGGCAAAAAGCGCGTTTCAGTTATTACAAAAGCTAACGTTATTAAAGAAACCGACGGTAAGTTCCTTCGCCTTTGTTCAAAGGTCGGCGAGGAGTATCCCGATATAATTACAGACAGTTGGTACGCGGACATACTCACGGCGAAGCTAATTGACGAGGAACGCCGTAACCTCTTTGAGGTGGTGGTGCTTCCGAACCTTTACGGCGACATAATCACAGACGAGGCGGCGCAGATACAAGGCGGTGTTGGCACTGCCGGCAGCGCCAACATCGGCAAGCATTACGCCATGTTTGAGGCTATCCACGGCTCGGCTCCGCGCATGGTGCAAGAGGGACGCGATAAATACGCCGACCCTTGCTCAATGCTTCGCGCGGCGGCGTTGTTATTAAACCACATCGGCAAAAACGAAAAGGGCGCAAAGCTTGAAAAGGCGCTTGATTACTGCATGTTTGAAGATAAAAAGCTTACAATAACAGGACGTGACACCGGTTGCACCTGCTCGGAATTCGGCGATTATGTGATGGAAACCATATCGAAAATGTGAGGTGGAAAGATGAAAAACTCCGACTCCGTTTCCCTGCCCGTCGTAAGACGGCTTCCCCGCTATTACCGCTTTTTGTCCGAGCTTAAAAAGAGCGGCATTGTGCGCATCTCCTCTAAGGAGCTCGCGCGGCAGATGAACCTTACCGCCTCGCAGATACGTCAGGACTTAAACTGCTTCGGCGGCTTTGGTCAACAGGGCTATGGCTACAACGTAGACCAGCTCGCGAGCGAAATAGAGCGAATACTCTGTCTCGACAGCAACCTGCCGACAATCCTTATCGGCGTGGGCAATTTAGGTCGGGCTTTGTCTTCTTTCCTTTTTGAAGCGAAGGGAATAAAGCTTATCGGGCTTTTTGACAAGACGCCTAAAAGCGTAACCGACCAGAATCCCGAGCTTGAGGTTATGAGCACCTCGCGGCTCGACGAATTCTGCACGGAAAATCACCCCGTACTTGCTATACTTTGTATACCGAGCGAGCATGCACAGGCAATGGCTGAAAAGCTCGTATCTCTTGGAATACGCGGATTTTGGAACTTCAGCCACGTTGACTTGAGGCTTTCAGACAACATTAGCGTGGAGAACGTCCACCTAACCGACAGCCTTATGACCCTTTGCTATAACACAAATCAGAAGCTGTAAACAAAAAGCGGGTAATTCCCGCTTTTTTTGTTTTATGGTATAATAAAGAAGCGGCGGCGCAAGTATAAACTAAAACAGACCGTCAGCCGCCTTGTAAGAGGACGTGTATGCAGAAGATTTTTATTGTTGAAGACGATAACACTATTGCCTCGCTTTTAAAGGAGAGCCTTGACAAGTGGGGCTTTGAGACCTACTTGTGTAAAGACTTTTCCACCGTTCTGGACGAATTCTTAGCGGTTCAGCCGCACCTTGTGCTGCTTGATATTTCGCTTCCCTACTATAACGGCTTTTACTGGTGTGCGGAGATACGAAAGATAACAAGAACGCCAATCATCTTTGTTTCCTCCCATACAGAAAGCATGGACATAGTTATGGCGGTTAATATGGGTGCGGACGACTATATTACAAAGCCATTTTTCACCGATGTTCTTATCGCAAAGATAACCGCGGTGCTTCGCCGAGCCTACAACTATTCCGATGACGCGCTCACCCCCGTAATTTCCGCTAAGGGCGCAAGGCTGAATCTCGCGACTGGTACACTTTCCTATAATGAGACGGAAATTGAGCTTACAAAGAACGAGCTTCGCATTCTTAACACGCTTATGGAAAGCAAAAACCGCATAATTTCGCGCGAGACGATAATGAAGGCGCTTTGGGATTCCGAAAGCTTCATTGATGACAACACCCTGACCGTTAACATCAACCGTCTTCGCGCAAAGCTTAAGGATAACGGGCTTCCCGATTTCATAAGCACTAAGAAAGGGCTCGGGTACTGTATCAATGATTAAGGGCTATCTGCGATATCGCCGCACTATGCTCTGCGCGACAGTTGCGGCACTGGGTGTTTTTCCTGCGGTGATGCTGCTTTCGGGCATATCACTTAGAATAGTACTTTATTCGGCGGGTATCTACCTTTTTATTATCTTCGCCTTTGTGGCGTTCGACCTTTTCAGGTATTCCGCGAAGGTTAAGCGGCTTGCCGAAATAGAGAGCAATATTACTCGAACAATACACGAGTACCCCGCAAGCGAGAATAATATCGAGCAGCTTTATTCAGGAATTATCGCCTCCATATACCGCCTTATGGACGACGAGCGACGAGACCTTATCGCTTCCTACAGCGAGCAGGTGGATTATTACACCATGTGGCTGCACCAGATAAAAACGCCTATCTCCGCTATGCGCCTTGCGATAGAAAACGACGAGCGCAAGAACCCCGTTTACGAGCAGGAGCTTTTCAAAATCGAGCGTTACGTTGAAATGGCGCTTCAGTATGTAAAGCTTAAAAACATAGAAAACGACCTTCGCCTTGAGGGCTACGACCTCGACGAGATAATACTTGAATGTATAAAGAAATACTCAACGCCATTTATATATAAAAATCTTTCTGTGGATTTCAAGCGCACGGGTTTAAATGTAATTACAGATAAAAAATGGCTTTCCTTCATTATTGAACAGCTGTTAAGCAACGCCGTGAAATACACCATGACGGGCGGACTGAAAATCTATAAGGAAGGCTACGGCTTTACTATTGAGGACAGCGGAATAGGCATACGCTCGGAGGACTTGGCGCGTATCTTTGAAAAGGGTTACACGGGCTACAACGGAAGGCTTGACGGACGCGCAAGCGGTCTTGGACTTTATATGGCGAACAACATAGCAAAAACGCTGAACGTTACTCTTTCGGTCAAATCTAAGGTGTCGAAGGGAACAAAAATGACGATAGCCTTCTCTAATTCGGAAAATTAGCGAAGGTTACAGAAATGTAAGATAAAACGGAGAAATGTAAGCCAAAGTTATGGCAAAGCATTTCTCCGTTTTTTATAATGATATTGTAAAAAGTTGAAATCGAAAGGGATTTAGAAATGGAACTTCTTGAGGTAAAACACGTAAAAAAAGTGTACAACACCCGCTTCGGCTCACAGCAGTGCGTGGCACTGAAGGACGTAAGCTTTAATGTGGCAAACGGTGAATTCGTTGCTATTATGGGCGCGTCTGGTTCGGGCAAGACAACCCTTTTAAATATACTCGCGTCGCTCGACAAGCCGACCGAGGGTGAGGTTTTTCTTGAGGGAACAAGCTTTAAGATAATCAAAGACCGTGAGCTTTCGCAGTTTAGAAGAACAAATCTCGGCTTTGTTTTTCAAGACTTTAATCTTCTCGACACTTTCTCTGTAAGGGACAACATTCTTCTTCCGCTGGTGCTTTCAAACACGCCGGCCGCGATGATGAAGGAAAAGCTTGAGCCGATTGTAAAAGGACTTGGAATTGACTCTTTACTTGATAAATTCCCCTATGAAATAAGCGGCGGCGAAAAGCAGCGCGTGGCGGTTGCGCGCGCGGTAATAACCAACCCGAAGCTGCTTCTTGCCGACGAGCCGACAGGAGCGCTTGATTCAAAAGCGTCGGCAAACCTTTTGAAGAAGTTTAGCGAGCTTAACGCGACAGGGCAAACTATCCTTATGGTAACCCACAGCACCAACGCCGCAAGCTACGCGAACCGCGTAATCTTCATTAAGGACGGCGAGCTTTTCAACCAGATTTATAAGGGTGAAATGACAAGAAAGGAATTCTTCGACAAAATTATATCCAGCCTCACCGTGCTGAGCGACGGGGGTGTTGACATTGGGTAACCGCTTCTACTGGCGGCTTGCAAGGAACAACCTTGTCAGAAACCGTCAGATGTATTTCCCCTACGTTGTGGCAACGGCTATTATGTCGTCAATGTTCTTTATAATCAATAACACCTTGGACTCTAAAAGTGTAAATAACGTAAACTACGGCGGAACACTCGGCTTTATGCTTATGATAGGCAGAGTCATTATGTCGCTCTTTACCGTCGGCTTTATGCTTTACATTAACAGCTTTCTTATAAAGCGTCGTAAAAAGGAGTTCGGCTTATATGGCATTCTTGGGCTGGAAAAACGCCACGTTTGTAAAATCGTAAGAATTGAAAGTCTGTTTTTAAACGGCGCTTCGCTGCTTCTCGGACTTTTCTGCGGCACCGTATTCGGGCGACTGATTTTTATGGCGCTTATGAAGATAACCTCGATAGCCGACGGCGAGTTCAGACTTTCCCCCTCGGCGTATGTTGTTACAAGTGCCATGTTTATCGGGATATTTATTATCACGACTGTCTATAACCAATTGCAGGTGCGGCTTGCTAACCCAATAGACCTCATTAACGGCGAAAAGAAGGGCGAGAAGAAGCCACGCGGACTCGTGCCTATCTCAATTATCGGCGTTATCTGCCTTTTGACAGCTTATGGAGTTTCGATATTTACAAAGATGGGTGCCATCGCAATTACCCTCTTTTGGCCCTGCGTGCTTCTGGTTATTATCGGCACCAGCTGTCTTTTCAGGGCTGGCTGTCAGGTTTTTCTCGGAGCGCTCAAGAAGAACGAAAAGTTTTACTACAAGCCGCAGAACTTCATCAGTGTTTCCTCTTTGCGCTACCGCTTAAAACAAAACGCCTCGGCGCTATACAATATCTGTATTCTTTGCACGATGGTGCTTGTCACCGTTTCGGGCGTCTGCTCACTCTATTTCGGTCAGGAATCAATCCTTGTAAAACAAAACCCTAACGATACGGCAATTGAGGTAGCCTATGACAGGCGGCTCGACATGCCTGACACTACCGCCGCTGAAAGCGCAGTTCGGGAATATGCAAAGGAGACGGGCGTCGAAATAGAGGATATGTACTCCTACTTCGCTATGCGCGACTCGGTAGCGCTCGTTGACGGCGAGTTCCTTTTCGAGGGAACAAGCGGAGAATATGACGACCTTGAAGTCAGCGACTATGACAAGATGTTTCCTTTGTTTATAATTCTTGAAGATGACTTCAATGAAATTTCAGGCAAAAACGTCTCGCTGAAGCCTGAGGAAATCTTGGTGCTTACTAACAAACAGGTTAACAACGCGGCGCTAAACGTAAACGGTGACAGATACAAAATACAAGCTGTACTCGATGACACACCGTTCACCCACTGCAAGAACAGCGACCTCAATAACGGAATTTTCTTTGTTTTGCACGACCTTGAAAGCGCGATAGAGCTGCGCTACGCGGTGAACCCCGACCTTGCGACCGACAAGCTTTACGGCGAGTTTACGGGCTACCGCGACGTGGTAATTAACTATGAGGGTGAAAGAGACGCGGAGTTGGCGTTCGGAACCTACGCCGACAACCTATACTACGATACGATTAGTACACAGCTTTCGGGCTCAAGCTACACTTCCACGGATATTAGCGTAAACCGCGTTGACAGCAACGTAACCTACGGCGGACTTCTTTTCCTCGGCATCTTCTTCGCGCTTCTCTTTTTGGTAAACACGGTAATCATTATGTATTTCAAGCAGGTCAGCGAGGGCTACGAGGACCGCGAGCGGTTCGTTATCCTTCAAAAGGTCGGTATGAGCGACAAGGAGGTTCGCCGCACAATTAACAGGCAGGTAATTACAATGTTCTTCCTTCCGCTCGGCGTCGCGCTTATACATCTGCTTGCGGCAAGCAATATGCTTTTAATGATACTCTCCGCTCTCATTCTTACAGAGTTTTCTACGGTTATGATTTCAATACTCATTACAGCGGCGGTATTCTCGGTAGTCTACGTCCTGGTATTTAATTCGACAGCAAAGGTTTATTACAGATTGGTAAAGTGGTGAAACTAATGGAAATTACGGCAGCGCCCGCTAAAAAGCGCAAAAAAGAAAAACTGAATATCTCTCTTAAACGGCTTATCGGCGCGGCGCTTGCCCTGCTGTTCTTCGCCGGAACGGCTTTCGCGGCAGGCAAGGTCTATCCTATTGTAGACAGCGGATATGAAATGTACGCCGCGGCCTTTGATGAGGACAGCTTCCTTTCTTCCGTTGAGGATATCCGTTCAGGTAAGGGCTTCGTTTCACTCGACGGTATTGACACAGAGTTCCTTGATAGGCTTATTGACGCTGAGGACCACCGCTTCTACTACCACTGCGGCATTGACCTCATCGCACTCGGACGCGCCTTCACGGTGAATATGCTATGCGGACGGGTAGTAGAGGGCGGAAGCACAATCACTCAGCAGCTTTGCAAAAACCTTTTCTTTTCTCACGACCAAACCTATGAGAGAAAGGTCGCCGAGGTTTTCACCTCCCTTAGGGTGGAAAATCTTCTTACAAAGGACGAGATACTTGAGCTTTACTGCAACATTATCTATTTCGGCGAGGATTGCTACGGAATAAACAACGCAAGCCTTCACTACTTCGGTGTTTCCCCCTCAGCGCTTACCGACGAACAAGCGGCGGCGCTCGTTAGGACAATCCCCTCGCCCGAAACAAGAAACCCAAACACAATTAAAGACCGTTAGGCAAAGCCTAACGGTCTTTTTAATTCATTCAATGAACAAACAACAGCCCAACATTGTAAACCGCGAAGGAGACGAGCCACGCTATTCCCGTTTGGGTCGCCATAGCGGCAAGCGCACCGAAAAAACTGTTGAGCTCGCGTCTTATCGCCGCCATAGCCGCCACGCACGGCATATACAAAAGCGTGAACACAAGGAAGCTAAACGCCGCGAGCGGAGAGATTATCCCCTGCATGACGGCTGAAAGGCTCTCTGCGCCATTTGCGCCGACAAGCACTGTAAGTGTGCTTACCACCGCTTCCTTCGCCGTAAGCCCTGTTATGAGGGCTGTGGACAACCGCCAATCACCGAAGCCGAGCGGCGCGAAAACAGGCGCTATCGCCGTGCCGATAATTCCAAGCATACTCTCGGCTCCGTTATTAACGGGAACAAAATCAGTGTTAAAGGTCTGAAGTATCCAAATGACTATAGTCGCGGCAAAGATAATTGTAAAAGCCTTCTTTATGAAATCCTTCGCCCGCTCCCACATATGAAGGCCGACGTTTCGCGCCGACGGGAAGCGGTAGGCAGGAAGCTCCATTACAAAGGGTGTTGATTCAGCCTTAAAAATGTTTTTAAAGCATAATCCGTAAAGCACGCCGATAACCATTCCCAAGACATACAGTGCTATCATAACGAGCGCTTTGTGTTTAGCAAAGAAGATGTCGGTTATCATTGCATATATCGGAAGCTTCGCGCTGCAGGACATAAAGGGCACAATCAGCATGGTCATCTTTCGGTCTCGGTCACTTGAGAGGGTTCTTGTAGCCATTATTGCCGGAACTGAGCAACCGAAGCCTATAATCATTGGCACGAAGGAGCGCCCGGAAAGCCCCAGCTTGCGAAGCAGCTTATCCATTATGTAGGCGACGCGCGCCATATACCCCGTGTCCTCCAAAACCGAAAGAAAGAAGAAAAGAATTAGTATTGTCGGCAGAAATGAAAGCACACTGCCCACACCCGCGAATATACCGTCGATAACCAACGAGCGGATAAGCTCAGGAGCGTTTATCCTCAATAAGAGCGCTTGCATTCCGTTTGTTGCAAGAGCAATAAGTCCTTCCATTACTCCCGATAGTATCTGTCCGAACACCCCGAAGGTAAGCCAGAAGATAAGGAGCATAACCAGCAGAAATATCGGTATAGCGAAGACGCGGTGGGTAAGCAGCCCGTCAAGCTTGATTGAGCGCACCTGCCCTATCGTCTGCTCGGGTTTAGTGACATTTGCGCGGCAAACTCCGTCAATAAATGCGTAGCGCATATCGGCGAGCGCCGCCTCGCGGTCTGTGCCGAGACTCTTTTCCATCACCGAAACGCTGTAATCTATCTGCTTCTTCTCGTCGCTCGAAAGAGACAGTAAGCGTTCCGTTGGCGCGTCGCCCTCGGTAAGCTTTGTCGCGGCGTACCGCTCGGGAAGCCCCGCCTTCTTTGCCTTTGGCGCGATAAGCCTTGCTATAGAGTGAATGGCCTCGTGTACGGCGCCGCCCTCGCAGAAATCCACCTTCTTTGGGCGTATTCTATCCTTAGCGAACTTAACCGCCGTTTCAATTAATCCGTCAATTCCGTCGCCCTTGCTTGCGGAGATGGGCACGACGGGAACTCCCAAGGCCTCGGACAGACCCGAAAGGTTTATCTCTTGATTATTCTCCTTAACCTCATCCATCATATTAAGCGCTATAACCGTCGGGATATAAAGCTCAAGCACCTGAAGGCAGAGATAGAGGTTTCTTTCAAGATTTGTCGCGTCAACAATATTGATGACTCCGTCAGGACGTTCATTAATAAGAAAATCCCTCGTTACTACCTCCTCTGAGGTGTAAGGGGACAGCGAGTATATTCCCGGTAAATCGACAACAACGGCGTCGGTGTTCTTCACCGCGCCCTCTTTTTTCTCTACCGTAACTCCTGGGAAGTTGCCAACGTGCTGGTTTGAACCCGTCAGCGCGTTGAAAAGGGTCGTTTTTCCGCAATTTTGGTTGCCGATAAGCGCAAAGGTCAAGCTCATTTATTTTACCGCCTCATTCATTCCGTAGACACAGCCGCGTCCGCAATCCGCACAGCAACCGCACTTTTCCTCGGTCACCTCAATTTTCCCGGCGTCCGCTTTGCGAATTGAAAGCTCGTAGCCTCTAAGACAAAGCTCTAACGGGTCACCGAAGGGAGCCATCTTTCTGACCATTATCCTCGTGTTCGGGGTAAGGCCCATATCGAGAAGCCGCCTGCGAAGCGCACCCTCCCCGTTCACCTTGACTATTTTAGCCGTTCTGCCTATTTTAAGCCTGTCTAATGTCATACTCCTACCTCCGAACAGTATATGCTGTACTCCCTGTGTACATTCAAAGAGTTAGCTTAAGCTAACTCTTTGGCTAAAATATAGGGGCGGCTGTTCGCGCCCTTACGGTTAGCCGTTGCTAACTTTTATTATAATAACTCTTTTTCAAAGCTAAGTCAAGCATTGATTGAATTGTTTTTTCAATTCTGTTATACTTGTTTCAATCTCTTAACGGTTAGGGGTTTTCTTTGTGAATGTATATGAATCGGCTGAAAACTACCTTGAAACTATATATGTACTGAGTAAGCGCGGCGATTTTGTGCGTTCGGTGGACGTAGCAAGCGAGCTTGGCTTTTCTAAACCCAGCGTAAGCCGCGCTATGAAGCTGCTTCGCGAGGACGGCTGTATTCTTTTTGAAGATAACGGGCACATTTCTCTTACGGAGAAGGGTGAGAAGCGCGCCGTGGCAGTCTATACGCGTCATACGGTGCTGACCGACTTTCTTATGTCGCTTGGCGTTGACGCAGTGGTCGCCGCCGACGACGCTTGCAGAATAGAGCACGTAATAAGCGAAGCAAGCTTTGAAGCGATAGAGAAAAAAGTAAAAGAATAGCTTTGTTGACAATGGCGTCGGCGAAGGGGGTATTTCTACCCTTTCACCGACGTTTTATTATATTCTATAATCCTTCGGCATAGCATTATAAAGAACGCTTGCGGAGGATACTATGTACATTACCTTTAACTTAAAGCCGATAAGAACGGCACTGGCTCTGGCAGTTGTCGTGGCGCTCTTTGCGTTGCCGTACCTAACGCGCAGCACGCCCGCCGCCGCGACGAGCGAGCAAGCACAGATAAAGACGGTCTACCTTACCTTTGACGACGGACCGAGCAGATACACCGCGGAGGTTTTGGACGTTCTCGATAAATACGGCGTTAAGGCGACCTTCTTCGTTACGGGACAGAACGAGGATTTCTATGAAATGATAGGCGAAGCGCACGAGCGCGGACACCTTATCGCGCTTCACACCTATTCTCACAGCTTTAAGGATATCTATTCAAGCAGAGAGGCTTTCTGGAACGATATAGAAAAGCTTCAGGAGGTTATCGTGGCTGAAACCGGGCAGGAGAGCAGTTTGCTTCGTTTCGCGGGTGGAAGCTCAAACACTATATGCAGACGTTACGCTGGCGGTGCGCTGATGAGAGAGCTTGTTTCGGACTGTGAGCAACGGGGCATAAGCTACCATGACTGGAACATAGACACGAAGGACGCCGTAAGCGGAACTATTTCAGCAGACACAATCGCCGCTCGAATAGTAAAGGGAATTAAGGGCAATGAGCCCTCAGTCGTGCTAATGCACGACGGCACTATGGCGTCCACCGCCGCGGACGCGCTCGATATAGCTATTCCGCGGCTGATTGATATGGGTTGCGAGTTTGCGCGGCTTGATGATATTACCGCCGCCGTGCACCATACCCTTCCCTAATGGCAGATTGATTTTTGGTATTTAATAGAGTATAATTTAAAAGTTATTTGTAAGGGGGCGGCGCGTTGTTCGGATACGTTTTTCCTAAAAAGAGCGAGCTTAGAATACGCGAATTTTCGGAATACCGCGCGGTTTATTGTGCGCTTTGCGAAGCTCTGCGCTCCTACGGTTTCGGCGCAAAGGCGTTCTTAAATTACGACTTCACCTTTGCCGCTATGCTGTTTATCTCGCTTTCAGGCGAGAAGCCTTTCTTCTGTGAAAGGCGCTGTAACACCAACCCCCTTAAAAAGGTCGGTTGTATTGAGGTGAATGAGCCGCTTCGCTATTCTGCGGCGGCACTGATTATATCAAGCAGGTATAAGCTTCTCGACGACCTTGCCGACGAAAACCTGTTTCGCAAAGCCGCTGCCGCCGTTATTATTTTCTTCACAAAAAGCGCGTATAATAAGGCAAGGTTGGCTTACTCCGAGCTTGACGGCTTCATTGGCGAAAGAACGAAGGAGCAGTCTGTGCTTGAGGGTTCGGCCTGTGAAAGCATTGACCGCGCAAGCGACCCGACGGCAAGCGGGCTTTCCTACTTTTTTTCAAAAGGTGTAAAGAACGAAGAAATTTATGAGCCACTTAAGCGCTTTGGATATCTCCTCGGTCGGTTTGTTTATTTTGCCGACGCGCTCGACGACCTTGAGGGTGACATCAAACGCAATCGTTACAATCCATTTATTTTGAAATACAAGCTTACAAAAAAGACCTCGGCGGCAGAAATCAGCGCCGCTAAGGACGAAATACGCGCACAGCTGAAGCTGTGCGAGGCTGAGGCGGAAAAGCCTTACGGTGAGCTTCCGCTGACGGTGTACAAGCCTATACTCGACAATATCGTGTATCTCGGACTCATACACACCGCCGAAAAAACAGCAAAGGAACGTAAAAAGGAGAAGAAGGCATGAACAACCCCTACACCACCTTAGGCGTATCGGAAGGAGCAAGCGACGACGAAATAAAGAAGGCTTACCGCGACATAATTGTGGAATACAGCTCCGAAAAATATCAGGACGAGCCTAACGCCACGATAGCCGCAGAGAAGCTGAATGAATACAACGCCGCTTATGACGAGATAATGGCGCGAAGGCGCACCGGCACCGGCAGGTCCAACCAAAAGGGCGAGAATAACAGCCGCTTTGCCGATATCAGAACGCTCATAAAGAACGGCGATATTGTAACAGCAGAGCAGAAGCTTATGTCCTTCTCTGAGGGGCAAAGGGACGCTGAATGGAACTTCCTTATGTGCTGTGTTATGCGCGAAAAGGGGTGGCTTGACGAGGCTTGCAGCTACGCCTCAAACGCTTATTCGCTTGACCCCTCAAACCTTGAGTATAAAATGGTTTACGACCAGCTGATGAGCGGACTTGGGAACAAAAACAGCTATCCCGATTTTTCCAAAAGGGCGCAAAACACAACTAACGGTCCGACCTACGCGAACAATCAAAGCGCAGTGGGCTGTTGCGGCGGTGATGACTGCAGTAATCTTTGCCAGTGTCTTTGCCTTTATTCCATCTGCCAAAGCTGTTGCTGTAACGGCAACTGACGCCCATGAAAAGAGGCTCCACCTATCGCGTCGCGCTCGGCGGCGTTGTTACCGCCGCCGCGATAGCGTTGATGTTTTTAGGCTCTGTAATTCCCTTTGCAACCTTCGCGTCGCCCGCTATAGCGGGCTTTTGCGTTCTATACTTTTGCATAGAGTTTAGCAAGCCGACCGCTTTCGCCGTATATTTCTCTATTTCGGCGCTCGCGCTGCTGCTTATACCAGATAAGGAACAAGCGCTTCTTTTCGCCTGCGTCTTTGGCTTTTACCCAATTTTGAAACAGCTTATTGAGGCAAAAACAAAGAAGACTCTTGGCTTGATACTGAAATTTGTTGTTTTCAATCTATCGGTTTTTCTTCTTTATTACGCGGTAGTGCGAATATTCTCGCTTGATATTATTCTTAACGAGATGAAGGGATATTCTCTTTGGATGCTCGCCGCAATGCTTGTTATGGGCAACGTTGCCTTTTATTTCTACGATATACTTTTAACGCGGGTTTCGTTTTTGTACTTTGCGAAGATACGCCCGCGCTTAACTCACGGAAGATAGGAGATTTTATTCTTTATGTGCGGAATTGTTGGTTTCAGCGGAAATCGTCCGAGCGTTCCCATTCTGCTCGACGGACTTAAAAAGCTTGAGTACCGCGGCTACGACTCGGCGGGAATAGCAGTTATCGACGGCGGTGAAATCGAGGTGGTCAAGGCTAAGGGCCGCCTTTCTAACCTTAAGCAGAAGCTTGAGGGAATGAAAAGCTTTGACGGAAGCAGCTGCGGCATAGGTCACACGCGCTGGGCAACCCACGGCGAGCCAAGCGACGTTAATTCACACCCTCATTCAAGCTCGCGCGTTTCTATTGTACATAACGGTATTATTGAGAACTATTCTGAGCTCAAGGAGTTTCTCACAGGTCAAGGTTACGAGTTTTCATCGGAAACCGATACCGAGGTCGCCGTAAAGCTGCTCGACTACAACTACAAGGGCGACCCCGTAAGGGCGATAAGCGAAACTATTAAGCAGCTTCGCGGCTACTATGCCCTTGCCATTCTTTTTAAGGATTTTCCCGATAAGATATTCGCGGTGCGCCGTGAAAGTCCGCTCATAGTCGGCTTTGGAACAAACGAAAATTTTGTCGCCTCCGACGTTCCGGCAATACTTCGTTATACAAAGAACTACTGTCTGCTCGAAACTGACGAGATTGCGACTATCTCTCCGAAAGAGGTCAAGGTGGTTGACCGCTACGGAAGACCTGTCGAAAAGGAAATCCTTGTAGCGGACTGGGATATTGAAAGCGCCGAAAAGGGCGGCTATCCCCATTTCATGCTAAAAGAAATCTGCGAACAGCCCACAGCGCTTCGCAACACAGTAATGCCCCGCGTAAAGGACGGCGCGCCATACTTCTTCAAAGAGGATATTCCCGATGAGTTATTTAAAAGCGCGAGTACCGTTCACATTATCGCCTGCGGCACGGCTATGCACGCGGGTATAGTCGGAAAATACGCGATTGAACAGCTCGCAAAAGTTCCCGTTACGGTAAACATCGCCTCGGAATTCAGATATTCAAACCCTATACTTCAAAAGAACGACGTGGTTATCGTTATCTCTCAGTCGGGCGAAACGCTTGACACTATCGCCGCCATGCGCCTTGCTAAGAGCATGGGCTGTCCGATAATTGCGATTGTAAACGTGGTCGGCTCCACAATTGCGCGTGAGGCGGACATGGTGCTTTATACCTGGGCGGGTCCTGAAATCGCCGTGGCTTCAACGAAGGCTTATACCGTTCAGCTGGCGCTTTTATACCTTATAGCGATAAAGCTCGCGGCGCAGAAAAAGCAGATTTCCTCCGCTGACGAGGTTTCGCTTACTTCAAGCCTTCTCTCATTGCCTCAAACTGTGGAAAAGATGTTAGTTAACACCGACGAGATTAAAAAGATTGCAAGCCGCTATATGAACGCCGAAAACGCCTTCTTTATTGGGCGCTCGCTTGACAACGCTGTGTCGGTCGAGGGTTCCTTAAAGCTAAAAGAGATATCCTACATACACAGTGAGGCATACGCGGCGGGCGAACTAAAACACGGGACAATTTCGCTGATTGTGGACGGTGTGGCTGTAATCGCCGTAGCGACGCAAAAGCGTGTTCTCGAAAAGATGTTCAGCAACATTAAAGAGGTAAAAACGCGCGGTGCTCGTGTTCTTCTCATTACTCAAGAGGACAGCACGGTACCCGAGGGAATAGCGGACGATATTATTACAATACCCGTCGTTCCCGAATTTTTCGCTCCGCTCGTCGCCATACTCCCGCTTCAGCTTTTCGCCTACTATATGTCTGTTCTTCGCGGCTGTGACGTGGACAAGCCCCGCAACCTCGCAAAGTCTGTAACAGTAGAGTAAAAAAGAGCATTAAAAAAGCCCGAACACAAGTTCGGGCTTTTTGCTTTTTTAATATGGCTTATTCTTTTTCTTAGCGCGGATAATTAGGATAGCCACCGCGCCTAAAAGCGCAAGACCTAAAATAATCGGAATAGCGTAGCTCGGACCGTCGACGTGGCTCAGCACCGCCGTCCAATAGCTGTCGATAAGGGTGTTTGTCTCGTCGGGAAGCACCTTGAAGACCTCGGTGTTCGCGAGTACAGTTTCATCGGGATATGATATCGCCCTTGTTTCGTCGTCAAGGTCAAGCATATCGTAAGCGGCGGGTATCGGTGTCGAGTAACCGATAAACTCTGCGTTCGCTGCGGAAATTTCAGGCTCGCACATAAAGTTTATGAACATCTCGGCGGCTTCCTTGTTCACGCAGCCACTCGGAATTACCATAGCGTCCACAAAGTAATTTGTACCCTCTTTTGGCACTACATAGGCAAGGTCTTCGTTTTCCGCCATCATCGTGATAGCGTCACCCGCGTAGTAGGGAGCGATAGCCGCTTCGCCGCCCTCCATTTTGTTGAATATCTCATCCATAACGTACGCCTGAACAAGATTCTTCTGCTTCGCAAGCTCCTTGTAAGCTTCCTCAAGCTCTTTTTCGTCGGTGGTGTTAAGGGAATAGCCTAAGCGCTGAAGCGCAATACCGAAAGCGTCACGAGAGTTGCTGAACATAAGGATATTTCCAGAGTACTGCTCGTCCCAAAGCGCGTCCCAAGAATCTATCGTGCCGTTTACCATTGTGGTGTTATAGATTAAACCTACCACACCCCACATATAAGGCACTGAATACTCGTTGTTTACGTCATACTCAAGTCCCGTGTAAAGCTCATCAATAAGCGCAAAGTTGGGTATATTGTTGAAGTCAAGCTTCTCAAGCATACCCTCGTTCGCCATACGGGCAATCATATAGTCCGACGGGATAATTACGTCGTACTGTGCGCCGCCGCTCTTTATTTTAGCGTACATCTCCTCGTTAGACGCAAAGGTGGTGTAGTGAACGGTAATGCCCGTTAACTCCTCGAACTCCTTAATTATTTCGCGTGAATCGTCCGAACCGTCGGAGATATACTCACCCCAGTTATATACGTTAAGGGTAAGTCCGTCATCAGCAAAACGTCCGTAGTTGTATGTCGTGTCAAGTGCAAAAGCCGAAGCGGCACTCGTGACGACAAGCAACAAGCAAAGGGCAAGGCAAACAATTCTTTTCATTTTCATACTCTCTTTTCCTTTTCTATTTTATTTTCGTGTTTTATCTCTTTAAGGTTCGCGATAAGAAGAAGTGTAAGAATTATAACAAACAAAAGGGTGGAAAGCGCGTTTATCTCGGGGCTGACCTTGCGCCGCGTCATGGAATATATCGCGATAGGCAGCGTTTGCGCCGTACCTGAGGTGAAATAGCTAATTACAAAATCGTCTATCGAATAGGTCAGCGCCATAAGGAAGCCCGAAAGAATGCCGGGCATTATCTCGGGAATAACGACCTTGAAGAAGGCTTGGTACTTGTTACAGCCGAGGTCGAGCGCCGCTTCATAAACGTGCTTGTCCATCTGCCGAAGCTTCGGACTCACAGATAGAATTACATACGGCAGATTGAAGGTGATATGCGCTATTATGAGGGTTCCCGCGCCAAGCTCGAACTCCGCGCCGACATTTGCAAGCACCGTCCTGAAAACCACGAACAGCAGCAGCATAGATACGCCCGTTACTATTTCGGGGTTCATAATCGGAATATATGTTGCGTTCATTACCGCGAAGCGAGGCCACTTTCTCATGGAGGATATGCCCACCGCCGCCGCTGTACCGAGAATTGTCGCGACTACCGATGAAATGGCGGCGATAATCAGCGTTAACAGGAACGCTTGAAGAATCATCTCGTTTTGGAAAAGCTCCTTGTACCATTTGAGGGTAAAGCCGGTGAAAACGTTGCGGCTTTTCGACTCGTTGAAGGAGAAAACCACAAGCACCACAATAGGCAGATACAAGAAGGCGAACATCACGCCTGAATATATCTTTGAGGAAAGCGAAGGCTTCGTCATCATATCAGCATTCCCTCCATCTCCTCATCGTCGAAGCGGTTGGCTATACTCATACATAGAAGCACTATAACCATAAGCACAAGCGCCATAGCCGAACCGAGGTTTGGGTTGTAGGCGTTGCCGAGGAACTGCATTTCAATGAGGTCGCCTATTAATATATTGCTTCCGCCGCCGAGCATTTTCGAGATAATAAAGGTGCTTATCGACGGCACAAAAACCATAGTTATACCCGTCATTATTCCGGGAACGGAGAGCGGTATGACCACCTTTGACATTACCCGCCATCTATTTGCTCCGAGGTCCTGCGCCGCTTCGATAACGGAATTGTCTATCTTGGTCATAACGGAATAAAGAGGCAGAATCATAAAAGGAAGATAATTGTAGACCATTCCGAGCACCACCGCGCCTTGCGTGTTTATCATCTGAAAGGGTCCGAGCCCGAAAAGCCCGAAGAAGCGGTTTATAAGCCCGTTGTTTTCAAGTATCGTCATCCATGAATAGGTGCGAAGCAGAAAGTTCATCCACATAGGAAGCATTATAAGCATAAGCACCATAGACTGGCGCGTACCGCGAAGACGTGAAATAGAGTAAGAAAGCGGAAATGCCAACACCACGCAGATAATAGTAGCAATAATGGCAAGCCAAATGGAGCGCATAAAAACGCTTGCGTACTGCCCTATTCCCGAAAGATTTTCCACCGTAAAATGTCCCGCCTTATCGGTAAAGGCATAGTAACCGACAAGAAAAAGCGGCGCGACAATGAAGATTATCATCCAGACAAGATAGGGCACGCTCGCGACCTTAGTTTTAAACTTCATCGCTTACGCCTCCGCCATCTTTTTCATTATGTGGATTTCCTCCGGTCCAATTCTCATTCCCACAAGCTGACCGGGTTCAGCGCTTTTTGTTGAGTGAATCTTCCAGTTGAAGCCCGCTTGTTCAACAATCATTTCAAAGTGCACGCCTTTAAAGACCACGCTTTTTACAATTCCCGTAAGCTGTCCACGGGCAGGCGTAACAAGCTCGATATCCTCAGGGCGCACTACGACTTGAACAAACTCGTCCTTTCTGAAGCCCTTATCGACGCACTCGAAGCGTTCGCTTGCGAAAGTAACGTCAAAGTCCTTATGCATAATACCGTCGAGTATGTTGCTTTCACCGATAAAGTCGGCGACAAAGGCGTTGACGGGCTCGTTATAAATATCCTGAGGGGAGCCTATCTGTTGGATAATTCCGCCGTTCATAACTACGACGGTGTCCGACATGGTAAGCGCTTCCTCCTGGTCATGAGTAACGTATATAAAGGTAATGTCAAGGCTTTGCTGAATGCGCTTAAGCTCCACTTGCATATCCTTACGAAGCTTCAAATCAAGCGCGCCGAGCGGCTCGTCAAGAAGTAGAATTCTCGGCTCGTTTACAAGGGCGCGAGCGATAGCCACACGCTGTTGCTGTCCGCCGGACATGCTGCCAATGTTCCTCGCTTCAAATCCGCGAAGGTTAACAAGCTCAAGCATCTCGCTCACTTTGGCCTTTATTTCGCTCTCGTCCGCCTTCTTCAAGCGAAGACCGAAGGCTACGTTTTCAAAGACGTTGAGGTGAGGGAAAAGAGCATAGCGCTGAAAGACGGTATTTACCTCGCGCTTGTAGGGAGGCAGATGGGTAATATCCTTTCCATCAAAAAACACCCTGCCGCTGTCGGGTATAAGAAATCCCCCGATTATGCGCAGAGTTGTCGTCTTTCCGCAGCCCGACGGCCCGAGAAGGGTAACAAACTCCTCATCGTGGATATCAAGGCTGAGATTATTCAATACGGTTTCTCCGTCGAACGCGACGGAACAGTTGTCGATGCGTACAAGCACATTGTTTTCCATAACGAAAACACCCCTTTGCGGTTTATTTTTGCTCTCGCCTTTTTGACGAGCGACAACGGCTCCGAACCACCCCGCAAAAGGTTTGTTACACCACGGATATTTCCGGGCTTCAGCGGTCAGGTCAATTGTCGGGTTTCTTGTCGTTTTTTTGACAATAACAATAATATATATGCCTTTGCACTGTTTGTCAATATCTTTTAAATTCTTTTATTATCCGTAATTTTCTGAAATTAGCCGTAATATGAGCTAAGCTTTCCTGGTTTTTCTCTGTTTTGCTTATGTTTGCTTGCTATTGCTCGTTATTGCTCTGTTTTTGCTTTCCACTATCCCTTCATATAAAATAAATATCTGTTTCACCCCCACGTGAGGAAAGTTTATACAATTTATACAAACCGAAAATTTGTTATTTGAGCAAATATTTTGCCGTTCCGATATTCATATCTAAACGTAAAAGCAAACGGGCGCTTGTCAGCGCCCGTTTTTTATTCAACTATCAGCCCGTATTCCTCGCTCACTGATTTTACAATCGGTGAAAAGATGTTAGTTAGCGCCTCAGTAGCCGCTTCGTCCGCCGCGGCGAGGTTATCCGCCGTATCAAGCGCTGACTCTATCGCGTTAGCGACACCGCGCTCAAATTCGTTTTGTTGCTCGGGTGAAAGGGAGATATCTCCAAAGGAGAGAAACCCGTTTTCCGTATCACTGTATTCGGTTTTTGTCACGTCATATTCGGACAAATACAGATATGCAGGCGGTATCTTTACCGTGACTGTTTTCGCCTTGGTATCTACAGAGATACTATCCTCACCGAAGGAGGAGAGGTCTACCGCGTAATGCCCCGTTCCAAACGAACGGACATACTGTGATTTTCTAAATATATCCCAATCTAAGAACGCCTGTGAAAGCTCGTTTTCGACGGTAACGTCGCGGGTGTATACTACCAAAAGCTGTTGCTTCTTCGCTTCGCCGAGAATGGCCTCCTTAAAGTCGGTCTCGTCAATGGTGTAGCTGTCGATTATTTCCGCCGCCTTATCCTTCGCGGTGTGATAAAACTCCTTAACCTTTCCTACCGCGTCAAAGGCCGTAAAGCGAGAAACCATTAGAGCAAGCGCAGCGACAACAACAAGGAAGCTTACAAAGCGAACAACAAAACGGATAAAACCGCGTTTCTTCTTGCGTTCTCTTTTCTTCTCTTTCTTTTCCTGTTTAAGCTCGGCTCTGCGTGCCTTCTCCGCCGCCTTTTTATCAAGCTCCGGCGTGATAAGCTGAAGGTCCGCCTCGGAATAAATTTTTTCCTTTGGATTCTCCTTAGGCTCAACGGGAAAACGCATCTCAAGCTGGTCGGCGTAATGACCGCGCGGCGCGGCTTCGGCGTCTTGCGTAAAGGCACCGGCTCTGAAAACTCTATGACCTTCTCCCGCAACCACGTTATTAGTTGCAGTATTTATGCTTTTTCTTACAGAGGTCGGTTCGTCCCTTTTTTCGCCGCTTTCGCTCATAAGAAGCTCCGCGAGGGCGTTTGCCCTGCGTAAACGTTCCTCTCGCGTAAGCTCGGCGGACGAGCCGCCGTTATAGTCGCTCATTATAATACCTCCGTGACATCTGTACACTTCATTATACTTTCTGCGGCGTGATATTACAACATTTTTCGCAAAGGATTGGATACAAAAAGAGCAGGCATTAAGCCTGCTCTTTGCTTGTTTAGTCGTTTACGTAAGGCAGAAGCGCTATCTGACGGGCTCTCTTAATAGCCGTTGTGAGGTCGCGCTGATGCTTCGCGCAGGTGCCGGTAACACGGCGGGGAACAATCTTCGCGCGTTCGGAAATGAATTTGCGAAGACGGACTACGTCTTTATAGTCGATTTCGCCGAGCTGTCTGTCTACACAGAACTGGCAAACCTTCTTGCGGCGCGGGCGGGGACCGCCGGGGCCGTTGTTGTAGCTGCGTCTTTCTCCTCTGTCGCTTCTTTCTGTTCTTTCAGCGGCGGGAGCTTTGTTTTCTACATTTTCCATTATGAAAATACTCCTTAATTATCAGTTATCAGAACGGAAGGTCTTCGTCGTTATCAATAACGGCGAAATCGTCGTTATCTCCCGCCGAAAAGCTCGGCTCCTCCGCCGCGGGTAAATCAGCGCGCGGCTCATAGCCGCCGCCCGAGGCGTTGGGGTTTTTGCTGTCGGTAAAGTAAACGTTATCCGCAAGAATTTCAAACGCCTTGCGGTTCTTGCCTTCCTTGTCGGTGTAGACTCGCGTCTGTATCGAGCCGGATATCGCCATCATCTGCCCCTTTTTGAAATAGCGGCAGATAAACTCGGCGGTGTTGCGCCATGCGACTATATCAATAAAGTCGGTCTGGCGTTCGGCGCCTTGTTTTACGTAGGAACGGTTAACGGCAATCGAAAAGGTCGTTACCGCGATGTTTGATGGGGTACGCCGTAATTCCGGGTCAGCGGTAAGACGTCCCATAAGCGCAACTTGGTTTAACATCTTCGTCCTCCTACTTTCACTTACGCTGTTTTGCGAACGATAATAGAGCGAAGCACGCCGTCGGTAATCTTGTAGATACGGTCAAGCTCTTTTATGAACTCGCCTTCGCTTGTGAAATTGACAAGAACATAATAGCCTTCCGTTTCGTCCTCGATTTCATAAGCGAGTCTACGCTTACCCCATTCGTCAACCGAATCGATTTTGCCGTTGGCTTCGATAAGCTTCGTAAACTTTTCGATAAGAGCCTTTGTTGCGTCTTCATCGAGCTTCGCGTTGAGTACCATAATGGTTTCGTAACTTGCAGTCATTATTTGCACCTCCTTTTGGACTTAAGGCCCGCTTTCACGGGCAAGGATTTGCGCCATTTGCGGCACAAAGCTTATACATTATAACAATACACCGTCACAATGTCAAATAGAAAAAACGCAGCTTTAAGCTGTGGGAAGCATTAAAAAAGTGGCAACCGACGTTATGAAAAAGAGTACTCCGAGAAGTATCTGAACGGCAAGAACACTCGGTCCTCCGCGAAGTCTCAGCTTCTCGCTGAATTCCTTATCATTCTTGCTTTCGGAGCGTATTTTCGATATCTGCTTTTTCGCGGTTTGCCGATAGATATAAACCGCAAAAAGCCCGTAGAGCATATGAAGCGCAAGTAAAAGCACCGAGCAGACCGTCGATGCGGCTTCTAACAGCGACGTAGGCAGCATAACGGTAAAGCCCATAGGAATAAGGTAATCGGTTAATGCGGTAGGAATAGCAAGCAAAACCTCGGCTACCGCCGCGACGGCGGCAAGCCACCAGACCTTTCGGTAACAGAAGAATATGGTCGGAAATATCGCGGCGCTAAGCGTAAACGCCGTCTTCTTCCCCGATTTTATCTGAGATTTAAAATAGTAAAGATAATAGTTTGCGCTTGAGCCGATATAAGCCGCCCAGTCACGCGCGGCAATTCCGTCTATCTTCTCCTCGGCGGGGATTTCCTCAAGTTCGCCGTCCTCGTTGCGAAAGAGCATCTCGCCATACTCCTGCTGAATACCGCCGAGTATTGAGCGCCGCTCATCGCCAGAAGTTGCGTTTGAATACTCATATCCGCAGTAGTTGCAGAACCTGCCGTCCTTCGCGTTCTCTCGGCCGCAGCGCGGGCAGTTTACGGTCTGGCGGCGGGTTATGCTTACCTTGTCAGCAGACCATTCAAAGCCCGCCTCGTGCTTCGCCGCGTTTGCGCATTCGCCGTGCTCTTTATAGCAATCATAGTGATGTGGAGTTCCGCAATCGGGGCAGACGGTAATGATATCCTCAGCCTTCAATTCTTTTTTGCAGTATGGGCAAATCACGCCCTCGTAAATGAACATAGCTATCCTTTCAAAACCTTTAGGTTCGCATTTATCTATAATATAACATAATTGTTAAAAAATCAAAAATATATTTTTGATTTTTTATTTTATATTGTGTATAATTATCAGGATATATTTATGACAGGGAAATTTAACATGATTTTAGTTGACGACTACAACCAAAGAATAGACGCCGCAAGAGCAAAGATAAACGAGATAATCTCCGCTTTTAATCTGGAAAGCGTTGAGAAGGAGCTTGCGGAAATTGAAACTGTAACCTCCAGCGCTGACTTTTGGAACGCGCCAGAGAAAACAAAGGACGTGCTCTCGCGCCAAAGCGCGCTCAAAGCAAAGCTCGCAGACGCGAAGGCGCTGCGCTCAAAGCTTGAGGATACCGAAACGCTAATCGAAATTGTCGTTGAGGCGGACGACGAGAGCATGGTGGAGGAGATAGAAAGCGAGCTCAAAGGGCTTGAAAGCCTTGTCGAACAGCAAAAGCTCGCGACACTCCTTACAGGCGAGTACGATAAAAATAACGCTATTCTCACTTTCCACGCCGGAGCCGGCGGTACCGAGGCGCAGGACTGGGCTGAGATGCTGTATCGCATGTACACTCGCTTCGCCGCCGCACATAATTTTAAAGTAAAGGTGCTTGATTATCTTGACGGCGAGGAGGCTGGAATAAAAAGCGCCTCTATTCTGATTGAAGGACACAACGCCTACGGTTATCTAAAAAGCGAAAACGGCGTTCACCGTCTTGTTCGCGTCTCCCCCTTCGACGCCTCAGGAAGACGTCACACCTCCTTCGCGTCGCTTGAGGTTATGCCTGATATCGGCGACGATATGGAGCTTGATATACGCGAAGAAGATATAAAAATGGACGTTTACCGCTCAAGCGGCGCGGGCGGTCAGCACGTTAATAAAACCTCCTCGGCGGTGCGCCTTACCCATATTCCTACGGGAATAGTCGTAAACTGCCAGAACGAGCGCAGTCAGTTTCAAAACCGCGATATGTGTATGAAGATGCTGAAGGCAAAGCTGATTCAGATAAAAGAGCAAGAGCATCTCGACAAGATAGAGGATATTAAGGGCAACCAGATGGAGATAGCGTGGGGTTCGCAGATTCGCAGCTATGTGTTTATGCCCTACACTCTCGTTAAAGACCACCGCTCAGGCTATGAGATGGGCAACGTGAACGCCGTTATGGACGGCGACCTTGACGGCTTCGTCAACGCCTATCTCATTATGAAAAGCAGGGAAGAAAATTCGTAAATGAAACACCGTTCGGTAAAACAGATAACCGCCGCGGCTTTGATAGCCGCCATATACGCCGCGCTTTCTCTCGCGCTTGCGCCCTTTTCCTTCGGTCAGGTTCAAGTTCGGATTTCTGAGGCGCTTACAATGCTTTGTGTTTTCAGTCCCGCCGCAATCTGGGGCGTAACGCTCGGCTGCTTTATCACTAATTTAATCGGCGTTCTCATGGGCGCGAACATATTAGGCGTTGTTGATGTTTTTACAGGTACGGCGGCAACATTAATCGCGGCGATTCTTACCTACAAGCTCGGCGGCTTCAGAACCAAAGGTCTTCCGCTCGTCGCCTCTATTCCGCCCGTATTACTTAACGGTGTAATTATCGGTACCGAGCTTTTCATCTTTCTTATGCCAGCCGCCGCGAATGTCGGAGTGCTTTTGGGTCTTATCGGCTCTGTGGCGCTCGGCGAAATTATCTCCTGCACAATTATCGGCTCGTTGCTTGTCGGAACCCTTGAGAGGACTAAAATTTCAAAGCTGTTAAGCGAGCTATAGAAACAGTAAAACGAGCCTTTCGGCTCGTTTTTTTATTCATATAAACTGATGTCTTTCTCTGAAAATGCGCCATTTTCGTAGACGCAGATTGATTTAAAGCCCGCCTTCTTCATCTGTGAAAGCGCCTCGCTTACACCATAGGCAATGCTCTCTGTTTTGTGGCTGTCGGTGTTGATTGTTACGTGCGCGCCGATTTCGCAGAGATATCGAAGAAGAAAATCCTTCGGGTAGAAGTAATCTCGGTAGCCGCTGAACCTGCCGCCCGTATTTATTTCAAACACACCGCCGATTTCGTTACAGGCCTTCGCCGCCTCGCGCGCTAAAGTCTCATATTCCTTTGAATCCTCGTCAAAAAAATAGTTACCCTTATTCATTTTTACAATAATATCGAAATGCCCGAAAATGTCGGGGTGGTTTAGCTCTGCGTTCTTAACCGTCGCCTCGTAAAAATCGCGAACTATCGCCATGCCATTACCGCCGTAATGCTCCATAGCCTCGTCAATGTGCGCCATCGTGCTTTCTATACAAAAACCGTCGCGTTGACCCTTTATCGGAATATTGTGGACGGAGCCTACGATATAATCGAGCTTTTCTCGGTTCTTAAGCGGGTATAGATAGTCGCTCTCCATTCCGAGATAAATACGAAGTCTTCCCTCATACTTTGCTTTTAGCGAAGTAATTGCGTTAATATATCCCTCGTCGTCCTGAAGCGAACGGCTGTAGGTGGGGTCGTTTCCGTGGGAGGAAAAGCCGAAATCGGTGTAGCCGACGGCTATCGCGGCGTCTGCCATCTCCTCGGGCGTGCATTTTCCGTCGCACCATATCGTGTGGTTGTGCATAGAGGACGGCATTCTCATTTCATTGTCTCCTGCTTAACCTTTTTATCTATTACGTGTCGCGAGGCAAGCTCGTTTCTTATTTCGTCAACCGAAATACCCATTTCGACCATAAGCACCATGACATGGTAGCAAAGGTCGCTTATCTCAAAAATAGTTTCTTCCTTAGAGCCTTTCATAGCCCCGATAATAACCTCTGTGCTTTCCTCGCCGACCTTCTTTAAAATCTTTTCCTTACCCTTGTCAAAAAGGTAGGTGGTGTAGCTTCCCTCTGGACGTTCCTTCTGTCTGTTTACAAGTAAATCGTACAGATAACTCAGTGCGAAGCGTGCCGTCTCGCCGTCGTTAAAAAGTGCGTTCGTAAAACACGAGTCGGTGCCGAGGTGGCAAGCAGGTCCGTCTTTTATTACCTTAACAACAAGCGCGTCCCCGTCGCAGTCAGCTGTTATTGAAACGATATGCTGTGCGTTACCGCTCGTCTCACCCTTGCGCCAAAGCTCATTTCTGCTTCTTGAAAAGAAGCAGGTGCGCTTTTCATTTATAGAAATATTCAGACTTTCTTCGTTCATATAGGCAACCGTCAGGACCTCACCCGTGTTAAAATCCTGAACAACAGCCGGAATTAGACCCTTTTCATCAAATTTCAGTTCGGATATATTCATTTTTACCTCACAAAAGTTCTTACGGCGACGCCGTTGTTATTTAAGTAATCCTTCAGCTCGCTGATACTGACCGTTTTAAAGTGGAAAATCGAGGCGGCAAGACCCGCGTCAGCGTTCGTTTTATTGAAAAGTTCTTTGAAATCTTCCATCTTTCCCGCACCGCCCGAGGCGACTACGGGGATTTTAACCGCTCCCGTCACGGCGTTGAGCATTTCAATATCAAAGCCGTTCTTAACGCCGTCGGTATCTATGCTGTTAAGCACGATTTCGCCCGCGCCGCTCGCTTCCCCGCGCTTCGCCCATTCCACAGCGTCGAGACCGGTGTTCTCGCGTCCGCCGCGGATAAACACACGGAATTTACCGTCGGCGCGTTTAACGTCCATAGAAAGCACCACACATTGGTCACCGTATCTTTTCGCGGCGTCGGAGATGAGCGAAGGTTTTTTTACGGCGCCTGAGTTCACGCTGACCTTATCGGCACCGCTCTTTAAAACAATGTCAAAATCCTCAAGAGTGTTTATGTTGCCGCCGACGGTAAGCGGAATAAATATCTCGCTTGCTACGCGGCGCAGGACGTCGGTGAACAGCGGACGCTTTTCAAAGGACGCCGTTATATCATAGAAAACCAGCTCGTCAACGCCCGCGGTATTGTAAAACTTCGCAAGCGTCACAGGGTCGTCTACATCTGACACTCCCTCAAAGTTTGTGCCTTTTACAACGCGCCCGTCACGAACATCGAGGCAGGCGATAATTCTTTTAGTCAGCATACGCCAACACCTCCTTTAAGTCAAGCGCACCGGTATAAACGGCTTTTCCAACTATCGCGCCGTCACAGCCCATAGCCGAAAGCTCCTTTATTTCCTCAAGCGTACATATGCCGCCCGACGCCACTACAGAAAGCCCCTCTATTGTACAGAGTCTCTGAAAAGCGGGTAGATTTGTACCTTTCATTGCGCCGTCAGTGGCTATATCGGTGTAGATAACGGTTTTGACACCCATATCGCGGGCACGAACGCAAAACTCGAAGCTGTCCACGGAGGTTTTGTTTATCCAGCCGTCGGTCGCGACAAAGCCGTCGCGTGCGTCCACTCCGAGTACTATCCTTTCGCCATATACATCGGCGGCACTCTTTAAAAATGAGGGATTCTTTACCGCCGCCGTGCCGAGAATAACGCGTTTTACACCGATAGCGAGCATTCTGTCTATACGGTCAAAATCCCGTATTCCGCCGCCCACCTCAACAAAAAGAGGCGCGGCGTTTACTATTTTTTCGATTGTATTAAGATTTGCGAGCGTCCCCTGCTTCGCGCCGTCAAGGTCTACAACATGTAGAAAACGCGCACCCGCCTCAAAAAAGCCCTTAGCTACGCCTTCGGGATTGTCGCTGAAAGTATCAACTTTATTATAGTCACCTTGTGTCAGCCTTACCGCTTTTCCTCCGATAAGGTCGATTGCGGGAAAAATCTTCATATTAAATCTCCGAGAAGGCTTTTAGTATTCTAAGTCCCACGTCGCCGCTCTTTTCGGGGTGAAACTGTGTTCCGAACACATTTTTGTTCTGTACCGCACCGGAAATTTTCACGCCGTAATCGCTCGCCGCAACGAGACTGTCGTCGTCCGCCGCCTTATAGAAGGAGTGGACATAGTAAACATAGTCGCCCTGCTTTGTGTACTTCATAAGCGGGCTTTCGGGGCGCGCTATCTCAAGCGAGTTCCAGCCCATATGAGGAACCTTCGCCTTAAAACCGATGTGCGAAAAAGCAGATGAAAGGTCCTCGATTTGACCTGCTATATAACCCAGCCCCTTATGCTCGCCGTATTCTGTGCTCTTTTCAAACAAAAGCTGCATTCCAAGGCAGATGCCAAGTAGCGGCTTGCCCTTTTCAACCTCACGGTCAAGAACAGGTACAAGACCCGTGTCAATAAGCTTATTCATAGCGTCGCCGAACGCCCCGACGCCGGGAAGAATTATCCTCTCGGCGTTTTCGAGGTCGCGCGGCTCTTTTGAAACCACGTTATCAATATTCAGCGCATTTAGCGACGAGGATAGGCTGAAAAGGTTGCCCACGCCGTAATCAATTATGCAAAGCATTAGTCAATAATTCCTTTTGTTGAAGGGATTTCGTCCTTATATCTTTCTTCTATTGCGACCGACGCGGCAAGAGAGCGTGCGAACGCCTTGAACGCCGCTTCAATAATGTGGTGGCTGTTCTTTCCGGAAAGCTGGCGGAGATGCACCGTAGCTCCGAGAGAGCGCGAGAAACCCCAGAAAAACTCGTTTACAAGCTCTGTATCGAACTCGCCGACCTTTTCGGTGGGAATAAGTAAAGCGTTTTCAACGAAGGCTCGACCGCTTATATCGCTCACTGCCATAACAAGAGCCTCGTCCATAGGTATAACAGCGCTTCCGTAACGTGCTATTCCCTTACGCTCGCCCAAAGCCTTTGAAAAAGCCGAGCCCAGAACAATAGCGGTGTCTTCAACGGTGTGGTGCGCGTCCACCTTTATGTCGCCCTTACAGCTAAGGGTTAGGTCAAACCGACCGTGACGTGAAAACAACTCAAGCATGTGGTCTAAAAAACCGCAGCCTGTGTTAATCTCGTATCTTCCCGTTCCGTCGAGATTTAGCTTCACCGAGATATCCGTTTCGTTTGATGTTCTCTTTTCCGTCGCTTCTCTCATAGCCTTTTCTCCCTTAAAATTTGTTTTGTCGTCTCTATTAGCTTATCCATCTCAGCTTTTGTTCCTATTGATATTCTGACATACTGCTTTATCCGTTCGCCGCTGAGGTAGCGCACGAGAATACCTCGCTTTTTAAGCGAAAGATAGTATTCCTCACCCGTTAATCCGTCAGGACACCTTACGAAGATAAGGTTTGCTCTGCTTTCGAGCGAAACAAAGCCTATCTCTGAAAGTAACGCTCTCGTATACTCTCTCGTTTCGGCTACCGCTTTACAACACCTTTCGAAATATCTTCTATCCTTCAGCGCCGCTCTACCCGCTTCAAGTGTAAGCCTATTGACGTTATACGGATTAAAGCTGAATTTAATCGTGTTCAAATCACGTATAAGCGCTTCGTCGCCTATTGCGTAGCCGAGCCGAGCGCCCGCAAGATTGCGGGATTTTGAGAAGGTCGATATTACAAGCAGATTGTCGTACTTCTTCGTAAGAGGAATGGCGCTCTCTCCGCCGAAATCGACATATGCCTCGTCCACTACCACAAGCCGCCCTTTGTCCTGACGAACAATCCGCTCAATCTCCGACACGGGAAGACAAATGCCCGTCGGCGCGTTGGGATTGGCTATAACCACCGTTGTCTTTATCTTTTCATAGTCGTCTACAGCTATTTCAAGGTTTTCGTTGAGCGGCACCACAGTTTTCTTTATTTCGAAAAGGTCGGCATATACGGGATAAAACCCGTAGCTGATGTCGGGGATTGCCACCCCCTTTTCGCAAAAAGCCATAAACGCGAACGCAAGCACCTCGTCTGAGCCGTTGCCCGCAAAGCAGTTCTCTTTTTTTACTCTGTATGTCTTCGCAAGCTCAGCGAGAAACTCCTCACATGTAGGGTCGCTGTAACGGCGAAGCAGCGAGGTCTCGCGTCTATTAACCGCTCGAAGCACGCGCGGCGAGGGCGGAAATGGGTTTTCGTTTGTGTTGAGCTTTACTACCGTTTCGCCCTTTCTCGGCTGTTCCCCCGGAATATAAGGCGCTAAATCTTTATACTTTTTTGAGAAAAACTTACTCATTTTAATTATCCTGTTCACCGAAGCGGATAAGCATGGATTTCGCGTGCGCCTCAAGCCCTTCAATTCGGGCGAAAGACGCAACGTCCTTTCTTACCTCACCTAGCGCCTCCTTTGTGTAATAAACATAATTTGAGGTTTTGATGAAATCGTCCACCGAAAGCGGCGAGGAAAAACGAGACGTTCCGCCTGTCGGTAATGTATGGTTTGTACCCGCAAAGTAGTCGCCAAGCACCTCGGGCACATTCTTGCCCATAAAAACGCAGCCCGCATTTTTAACAAGGCTTAACAGAGAAAACGGGTCGTCTACGCAAAGCTCAAGATGTTCTGGCGCGATGAGATTCGATATTTTAACCGCTTCTGTAAGGTTATTTACTATGATTATCTTTCCGTTCTTTTCTACCGACGCGCGCGCTATCTCGACGCGGGGGAGCTTAACTATCTGCTTTTCAAGCTCCTCGCTTACCTTTTTTGCAAGTTTCACGCTGTCGCATACAAGCACAGCGGCCGAATTTTTATCATGCTCGGACTGTCCGAGCATATCTGCCGCTACCGCCGCCGCGTCCGCCGTTTTGTCCGCTATAACAAGTATATCGCTCGGCCCCGCTACCATATCAATATCCACTGCACCGTAAACGCGGCGCTTCGCTGTCGCGACATAAATGTTGCCGGGTCCTACTATTTTATCTACCTTCGGCACGGTCTCTGTGCCATAGGCAAGCGCCGCTATCGCCTGCGCGCCGCCCATTTTATACACTGCCGTTACGCCCGCGACCTTTGCCGCGGCAAGTATGGAGGGTGTAACCTTACCTTCCTTGTTGGGAGGCGTAGCAATGACTATCTCAGAAACGCCGGCTATCTTTGCCGGTACAACGTCCATAAGCACGCTTGACGGATACGCCGCCGTGCCGCCCGGAACATAAAGCCCAGCCTTTTCGATAGGTATGACCCGCTGACCCAGCACTACGCCCTCTTTGTCGGTTACGGCAAAGCCGCTTCGCTTTTGACGGGAATGAAAGGCGATGATATTCTCCCTCGCCCGCTCAAGAATTTCAATAAACTCTTTACTTTGGGCGTTATAGGCTTCCTCAATCTCCTCATCGGTTACCTTAAGGCTTGTAAGCCGCGCGCCGTCGAATTTTTCGCAGTAATTAAGCAGAGCTTTATCGCCGTTCGCCTGAATGTCGGCAAGTATGTCGATAACTGTCTTTTCCACCTCGGCGTTAACCGATTGCTGTTCGCGGAGAATTATGTTTTCTATCTCAATTTCGCTACTGTCATATATCTTTATCATAATATTTTCCTCAGCTTGCCGCAGACGGAATCTATCACGTCTGCTTTAAATTTGTAGCTTGATTTGTTGGCTATAAGCCGTGCGCTTATCGGACAAACCTCCTCAATAACCGAAAGATTGTTCTCTTTAAGCGTGCTACCCGTTTCGACAATATCCACAATTACGTCGGAAAGTCCGAGTATAGGCGCAAGCTCAATGCTTCCGTTAAGCTTAATTATCTCTATAGCGCGGCTTTTCCCCTCGAAGTACCTCGTCGCCGTGTTGGGGTATTTCGTCGCGACGCGAAGGGGCAAATTGAGGTTATCCTCAAAGCCATTCTTCGCCGCCACCGCCATTCGGCAGACACCGATTTTTAGGTCTAAAAGCTCATACACGTCATAGTTTCCCTCGCGCAGCGTGTCGCTGCCTATAACGCCGATGTCGGCGGCTCCCCGCTCAACATAGATAGCGATATCCGAGGGCTTTACGAGAAGATATCTTACCCCCTTTTCGGGGTTTTCAAAAACCAACAGCCGCGTATCATCAAGCATACCGCCGCACTCGTAGCCAATTTCGGAAAAGAGCTTATATACCTTGTCGCCGAGTCGGCCTTTAGGTAAAGCAACAGTTAACATTTTTTACGCCTCCGTTATCTTTCCGTCAATAAGCTTATATGTATGCTGTGCGGCAAACTTCAAGTTGCTCTCACGAAGCGCACAGACCTGTTTATGTCGCTGTCTTAGCGTTTCAACCGCCGCGGCGATAGCCTCGGGGCTCTCGCTGTCGTAGATGAGCACGGCTTCCGCGTCATATTGCGGCGCGTCGCCTAAAAGCACGCGGTCAAGTTCGCCTATATAAAGCGCGAAACCGAGGGCGTTTTGAGGTTTTCCGAGTTTTTTCATAAGGCTGTCGTAACGTCCGCCCGCAAGCACTGCGCGAGGTACGCCGCTGACATAGCCGTTGAATATTATGCCGTTATAGTAATCCGCGTCGCCGACGGCGGAAAGGTCTATTCTAACCTTTTTTTCCACACCGAAAGCCCTTAGCACGGCGTAAACCTCACAAAGCTCGTCGCACGCCGCCTTCTCCTCCTCGCTTCTGCCAAGCTCACGCATAAGAGAAAGCGCGGTTTCGCAGTCGCTCTTACAGCGGCAAAGAGAACAAAGTCTTTCGCTGTTTTCGGCGCTGATACCCTTTTTCTCACAAAGCTTTATGAGCGCGTTTTCGCTCTTTCTTTCGAGCGCGGTAAAAACCTCAGGAAAATCAGTTTGACTGAAGCCACAGCCTGAAAGAAAGCTTGTGAGAAAACCTATGTGACTTATATCAAGAAGATAGTTCTCATCAATTTGTTCAAGGCTCTTTAGCGCAAGGCAGATAACCTCACTTTCGGCGTAAACGCCGTTAGCCCCAATATATTCAAGCCCTATCTGGCTTATCTCGCGACATTCGCGGTTGGCGCTGTCGTTTCGGAAAACGTTTTCGTAATAAAACAGCTTTTCCTCTGTTGCGTCTGGAGCGGTGTTCTTTATTATGCTCATTGTAACGTCTGGCTTAAGCGCCATAAGCCGCCCGCGTGAATCGGTAAAGGTAATTATGCCCCCCTCTTTCAGGAAGCTCTTGTTCTGCATATACATATCGTATGTCTCGAACTTGCCCATAGCATACTTCTTGTAGCCGTAACTCTCGTAAAGCGAGCGAAGAATCAGCGGCATTACGTCCTTGCGCGGCAGCGCTTCAAAATCCATATCTATCTTCCCTTTCGGAACGTTTTTTAAAGAATATCACACTTTAGCGTAGTAGTCAAGTAAAGCGTGAAAGTGGTTTGCGATTTCGCTTGTTTGCATATATAATAAACAATTATACGGTATTTTTTGTTTGTTTGCACTATATACTGCGTATTATTTGAAAATATCAATTGAAAGACGGGCGTCGCTTTGATATAGTGTAGATAAGAGAGCGTGAGGTGAAAGAAATGAACAGAATTGCGAGCTTTACAGTTAACCACGACAAGCTAAAAAGGGGTATGTACATCTCCCGCACGGACGGCGACGTTACCACCTACGATATCAGAATGCGCGAGCCAAACAAGGGTGATTACCTTACCAATCCCGCGCTTCACTCCTTCGAGCATCTTTTTGCAACCTATGCGCGCAACAGTGCTAAGACTGACAACGTGATTTATGTCGGTCCTATGGGCTGTCGCACGGGGTTTTATTTCCTCACTCGCGGACTCACTCACCGCGAGGCAATCGACCTTGTAATAGAATGTTTCAATAAAATAGCTGTACACGAGGGAGCTATACCGGGAGCGACGCGCACCGAATGCGGAAACTATCTTGAACAAGACCTTGAAGGTGCAAAAAAAGAGGCATCGGCTATGCTCGAAATTTTAACGAGCATAACCGAAGCCGATTTAATCTATGAGAAATAAGAGCAAGGCGGACTAATTACTTTACCGCCGCTATCAAGTCATTAACCTTATCGAGCCTTTCCCACGTAACACCGAGGTCCTCGCGGCCGACGTGACCGTATGAGGAGAGGCTTTTATATATCGGCTCAAGAAGGTGAAGCTCTTTGATTATCGCGCTCGGACGCATATCGAAAACCTCCATTACAGCCGCTTCAATCCTTTCACGCGGGACTGTTTCGGAGCCAAAGGTTTCCACAAGAACTGAAACGGGGCTTGCGACACCTATCGCGTAGGCAAGCTGAACCTCGCATTTCTTCGCAAGCTTCGCCGCAACGATGTTTTTCGCAATGTAGCGCGCCATATACGCCGCCGAACGGTCAACCTTTGTGGGGTCCTTACCCGAGAAGCAACCGCCGCCGTGACGAGAGTAGCCGCCGTAGGTATCAACAATTATCTTTCTTCCCGTAAGACCACTGTCGCCAACCGGTCCGCCGATAACGAATCTGCCTGTGGGGTTAATGAAATATTTTGTGTTCCCGTCAAGAAGGTTCTTCGGAAGCACCGCGTCAATGACAAGCTTTTTCACCGCTTCGCGAAGCTTCTCGATTGAAACCTTATCAGTATGCTGGGTGCTTACAACCACCGCTTCAATGCGAAGCGGCTCGCCCTTTTCACTATATTCCACCGTCACCTGAGCCTTGCCGTCGGGACGAAGAAAATCGACCTCTGCGCTCTTTCTTACCGTCTCAAGACGCTTACAAAGCCTGTGCGCGAGACTTATCGGCAGCGGCATAAGCTCCGGCGTTTCGTCGCAGGCAAAGCCGAACATCATACCCTGGTCTCCCGCACCGTTCTGCGCTTCGGATATTCCTTCCTTTTCCTCAAGCGCATCGTCAACGCCCATAGCGATATCGGGCGACTGCTCGCGAAGCATTACGGTGACGTTTGCGGTCTTTCCGAAAAAGCCGCAATCCTCAGTATAGCCAATCTCGTCAACCGTTTTTCTCGCGACGGCTTCATAGTCCACCGCCGCCGTAGTTGTAATTTCGCCGACTATGATAATAGTATTATCCTTAACCACCGTTTCGCAGGCGACTCTGGATTTTTTGTCTGCGCGAAGAAGCTCGTCGAGTATCGCGTCCGATATTCTGTCGCAAACCTTATCCGGGTGTCCGCTCGTCACCGATTCCGATGTGAAATAATAATTGCTCATTGTACCTCCTAAATTAAGCGTCGATTACTCACGGCTGATTTAGCGCAGTCATTATTCAATAGACGCTCATTGACCTAATTTCCGTTCGCAAAAAGCCGCACAGCTAATTGTTAACGCATAATAAAACGCTCAGGGTATAAACCTTGAGCGTATATAAACTATCTCTCGGTTTTCACCGCAGGATTTAGCACCTTGCGTTTCTCGCAGGTTGCCGGGCTTCACAGTGCCAGTCACTCCACCACTCATAATAGAAGATTATTAACTTGTATATTTAGTATAACGTATATCGCGAAAAATGTCAATTGGGCGCGCCGTCGGGTTATTAGAATTTCGTAGTGGGATTTATTTTATTTTGATGTATACTCAAATTTTGCATTTCTGTGGGAAATGTCATTTTATACTATATCGGGCACAGAGACTCTTTTTTAAGATGTTTTACTCATTTATAATTGATAGTAGAACAAAGAAAGGAGTTGAAAATATGCGACCAAGTATTGATAAATTCCGCAAAGCGACTATTCCGTGGAAAAAACGAAGCATCAAACAGACACATAGCAAATATCAGCCTCGTCCTACCGAACCAATATCTGAACAGCTAAATGCTGACAACTATCGACAACGGGTTTACACAGATAAGCAAATGGAACTGATTTTTGGTAATGAGGTTCAAAATCCGCGAAAAACCGACTTAATTGCTTTGATAAAAAAGGCAGAGAGCATATCAGATGAAGAAGTTGTTCAAATACTGTTAGAGCGATATAGTGTAATACTTTTTGGAGAGTTCCGCCGTGAAGACGACCTAACAAGAGAAGAAGCTTTGCGAGAAATTATAGGAAAGCTCACATTTGACCTTTCTGACTTGTTAGAAAAATAAGATAAAATGAGCTATGTCAAAAAAGGCATAGCTCATTTAAATGCTAAAAATAGTGTTTTGAAATAATGGATAACCGTTGATTTAGTATAGAGAGTCTTTCTTTAACTTGAAGTATCTATTTATCTGCTCTATCGAAACGCCATTATACTGTGAATCTGTTGGGGAAGGAGAAAATTCAGATGCTAAATTAATGAAACCGTTGCTAAGGTCAGAAGGTCTTTCGTATTTACGAGCATCATTTGTTCCGTAAAGAACCTTCGCTCGCAGAACTTCAAAGGAATATCCTCGTCCGGCTACTTGTATCGACTTTATCAAACTATTTACACCCTCTGTTTGCGCATTAGTCTTCCTGCAAACAAAATAATTAAGTATCCATTCTGACCATTCAGAAAGTGTTCTTGACAATCTACGGAAATCTTTAAACACCTCATCGTGTTTAGGAACGCAAGATTGCCACATATTTAAGTAGCTTTTCGCTTCTTCTATACTATTAGAACGATATACTCTTAAAATACCTTCTTTCAAATTTAATATTTCTTTAAATTTAGGATACGCTGTTATAATTCTATTTAACTGATTTAATCTGTTTCTATCCTCAACGCTTCTGCTTAATGGACTTAGATTCACTCTGAAAGTATACGGACTTATTTCTAACGCACGATACTCCTGAAGCTTTGCTTTTCTTTCTTCTGCATCATCAATGCTACTTATAGTCTGTTCTATTTCATAACACAAAGCATTCCTTACGGAGTCAACAGCAGAGTTTACAAGCTTTATGACGTGAAATTTATCAATTACTATCATTGCGTTTGGAAGTGCCTCTTGTACTAAATCGCGGTATGCTCGGCACATATCCATAGTAACAATTTCAATTTTCGATTCATCAAAAACCGAAATCATTCTGCTCATAGTTGTTCTTTTTCTGTCCTCTGTCATTTCAAGCAGCATACCATTCTCGATATCAACAAACACACCGCGCATTTTTCGGTACAGGTGAACTTCGTCTATACCGAGAACACGGGGCGTAACAAATTTTCTTTTGCTATCAAGTTCACCCACAAATTCATCAAAACAGTTGCGAACAGCTGTGTCGGATACACCGTATTGTCTTGCTATTTTAGTAAACTCATTTCTAACTGATTCCTGCTTTATCTTGTTTTTTAAGCGATTTGTCATTTTTCTATAATCATCAACGCTATCAAATGAAGCTGTAAGTATTTTTCCGCAACCGATACACTTATATCGCGGCGAATGAATTTCCAATTCTACCTGATACTCAAAACTCTCGCCAAAATAATTCACATCACGAACTAACCGCTTTATATCTCCGTGTTTATGTAAAACCGTCGATTTGCAGTGCGGGCATTCTGTATACAAATTCGACTTGACAGGTTTAACAATAATTCTCAAGTTGTTTCCTTCAAGTTTGTAGTCCTCTGTGATGAACTCAGGTAGGTTAATGTTAGGTAACCTCTTGCTTTCGTCATTATTATGAGTTTTCATATTTTCTCTCCCCTCATATTTATTCAACCTTAGATTTAAGTTTGAATCTATTATACCATAGCAAAGCGCATATGGCAAGTAAATGTGTGCATATGCAAAGCGTTTCTTGACTATCACAAGCAGATTATTGTAATATGATTTTGAACGAGGTGATAATGTGAAAATTTCTTATAACAAACTCTGGAAACTCTTAATTGATAAAAATATGAAAAGAGGTTCCCTGCGTGAACAAATAGGTCTTAGCAGCAATACTCTTGCAAAACTCGGAAAGAATGAGCCGGTAAATATGGAAATTCTTTTACGGATATGTGACCATTTTTCCTGCGATATTGGAGATATCGTAGAGTTCATAAAATAGCTCTATATCCTGCGAAATCGGACAAGAACTCTACGACTAACCCTCAACTCACACCGACGCCCGAAGATGAAATATCTCGAAGCTACGCGGACGGTAACACATATAGCGACGGCAGATATATCGGACACCTGCGAGGATATTGGACAGAACACGAACAAGACTGTTTCTCAAGCGTATGGCTTGGCGAAGACGGCGATAAGCCGGAAGGGTTTTCGGATAAGTTTGATATTTTCATTAACGCCCTTCGCAAAAAGGACGGACTCCTCAACACCTACAAAAGCTTTTGTAGGTACTGCGAGGAGAAAGGTAGAAAAATCGAGGACAATATGCGGTATTTCTACCACTTCACCGCAGAGTGCGACGGCGTGAAATACTACATTCGCTGCAACACATTTATTCGTGAGTACAATTTTTATGTATTCGCATACGAAAAAAAGTAGGTCGAAAAACCTACCTTTCTCAAAAAATAAGGGGGATAAGGAAAATGAAGAAAGACACTAAAGACGAAAAGAAAAAGGTATCTACCGGCGCAAAGGTGCTGTGCGGAGTGTTTA
>CAZUOY010000007.1:0-53848 GCA_964622315.1 uncultured Oscillospiraceae bacterium
AGGAGTGAATTGAAATGGCTAAGGATTTAAAGTACGGCGAGGAAGCTCGCAAAAGTCTTCAGGCGGGAATTGATAAGCTTGCCGACACCGTAAAAATAACACTCGGACCTAAGGGCAGAAACGTAGTGCTCGATAAGAAGTTCGGCGCGCCGCTCATTACAAACGACGGCGTTACAATAGCTAAGGAAATTGAGCTTGAGGATAAGTTTGAAAACATGGGCGCTCAGCTGATCCGCGAGGCGTCCACAAAGACCAACGACGCCGCGGGTGACGGCACAACCACGGCAACGCTTCTTGCTCAGTCGATGATTAAAGAGGGAATGAAGAACGTTTCCTCGGGTGCAAACCCAATGGTTCTCAAAAAGGGTATGCAAAAGGCGGTTGACGCCGCTGTTAAAGCGATAGTTGACAATTCAAAGAAGATTACTGGTACAGGCGACATTGCGCGTGTAGCCACCGTTTCCGCGGGCGACGAGTTTATCGGTAAGCTTATTGCCGAGGCTATGGAGAAGGTAACCGCTGACGGCGTAATTACTATCGAGGAATCTAAAACTGCCGACACCTTTACCGAGGTTGTCGAGGGTATGCAGTTTGACCGCGGCTACATCACGCCTTATCTTGTAACAGATACAGAGAAGATGGAGGCTGTTTTTGACAACCCATACATTCTTATTACCGACAAGAAGATTTCCAACATTCAAGAGATACTGCCCCTTCTTGAAAAGATTGTGCAGACAGGTAAGAAGCTTCTCATTATTGCCGAGGATGTTGAGGGAGACGCGCTCGCAAACCTTATCGTCAACAAAATTCGCGGAACCTTTGTCTGCTGCGCGGTAAAAGCCCCCGGCTTTGGTGACAGACGCAAGGAGATGCTTCAGGATATAGCTATTCTTACAGGCGGCAAGGTAATAAGCGAGGAGGTCGGTCTTACCCTTCAAGACGCGACGCTTGACGACCTCGGCTCAGCCGCAAAGGTTCAGATTAAGAAGGAAAACACAATTATTATGGACGGCTCGGGTGATAAGGAAGCGATAAGCGCGCGCGTAGCTATGATTCGCACTCAAATAGAGAACACAACCTCAGATTTCGATAAAGAAAAGCTTCAGGAACGCTTGGCTAAGCTTGCCGGCGGCGTAGCGGTTATCCGCGTCGGTGCTGCTACTGAAATAGAGATGAAGGAAAAGAAGCTTCGTATTGAAGACGCCCTTTCCGCCACAAAGGCGGCGGTAGAGGAGGGTATTGTCGCAGGCGGCGGCGTAGCGTTCATTAACGCGACATCGGCGGTTGAGAAGACGGTAGCCTCTTTCACAGAGGACGATGAGATTACAGGCGGACGCATAGTTCTCAAGGCTCTTGAGTCGCCTATTCGTCAGATAGCCGTTAACGCGGGACTTGAAGGCTCGGTTATTATCGACAAGATTAAGGCGAGCGGCAAGAATGGTTACGGAATAGACGTAGCGAAGGAAGAATACGGCGATATGATAGCGAACGGTATTGTAGACCCGACCAAGGTTTCGAGAAGCGCTCTGCAAAACGCGGCTTCTGTCGCGGCTATGGTGCTCACGACCGAGGCTCTCGTAGCCGACATTCCCGAGCCCGCACCCGCAATGCCTATGGGCGACGGCGGTATGGGCGGAATGTATTAATTCAACCCTTTATTAAGAATAAGTCACCCTGTTTATGCCAAACATAAGCAGGGTGATTTTTTTGACGTTCAAACGTGTTTATGCGGTATTTGCTGTTTTTGCTTTAGCTGCTAATCTTTTGATGATAAGGCTGTTTTTCATAGTTACCGATGAAAGCTATGCCGCTGCCGCTACTGAGCAATCGGTGTATACCAGAACGATTTCCATAAGCAGACCAAATTTTTTCGACCGCTCAGGATACCCCCTTACGGGAACCGAGAATAAAATTCTTGCGGCCGTTTTTCCGGGTAATGAGGCGGGAAATCTGCTGATTGACTGCATTTCAAAGTCAGACAGTGAATATTATAAAAGTTCGCTTATGAAATCCGCGCCTTTCACGGTTGAGCTTGAAAAACCTATTCCCGCTGAAATACCGATTAAAACCATTGAAACGCCGAAAAGGTACGGCACAGACGCCGCGGCACGTCATTTAATAGGCTATCTTGATTACAGCGGCGGCGGAGTAAGCGGATTGGAGTCGGCGCTAAACGGATACTTGTCCGATAACACGACGGAAACAAAGCTTCGTGTCGGAGTAAACGCAAACCGCGAGTTAATTAACTCGCAAAACGCCGAGGTGTTTGACGAGGGCGGCGACGGTGCCGGTGTAACGCTTACTATTGACAGAACGCTTCAGCGGACAGCCGAGAGGATAGCTGACAGCAGTTTTGATAAAGGCGCTATAGTGATACTTGACTGCGAAAGCGCGGAGATACGCGCCATGGTCAGCCGACCGAACTTCGACCAGAATGACATTTCAAAATCCATAGAGCTTAACGACGGCTCACTCATAAACAGGGCGCTTACGCCTTACAGTCTCGGTTCGGTTTATAAGCCTGTTATCGCGGCGGCGGCGGTGGAAGCGGGTCTTGGCGGCTTTTGGTATGAATGTACGGGCACGATAGAGATAGACGAAAACATTTATTCCTGCAACGAGGGAAAAGCGCACGGCATGCTTGATATGCAAGGAGCATTGACCCACTCCTGCAACACTTATTTTATTGCACTCGGCCAAAGACTCGGCGGTGAAGCGATATATAATATATCCTCGTCACTTGGCTTTAACGGAAGCGCGGAGCTTTGCGAAAACTTCATCACCGCGTTGGGTCAGCTTCCAAATAAGGAAACCTTGATTAATGGCGGTGGCGAGCTAATTAACCATTGCTTTGGGCAAGGGAAGCTGCTCGCGTCACCTTTACAAGTAGCGGCGTACATGAATTGTATAGCGTCGGGTGGACTGTATACAAAACCGTCTGTTGTTAAAAGCATTGGCGGTGTTGATTGTGAACAGCCGAGAGTCTCACGGGTAATTAGCAGCGATACGGCAAAACGGCTGACGGAGTATTTGAGCTCTGTGACAAAGAACGGAACGGGAATGTACGCTCAGCCGACGTATGTTGATGCCTCGGGAAAAACGGGAACGGCGCAGACAGGCAGATACAACTCTGACGGAAGCGAGGCTGTTATCGGCTGGTTCTGCGGTTTTTTTCCGAGCGAAGCGCCGCACTACACGATAGCCGTAATGGTGGAAAACGAGGGCTATGGATATGAAACGGCGGCGCCCGTATTTAAACAGCTCGCTGATTTTATGACCGTTTACGATAAAATCGAATCTTCTTGACAAAGAGGTAATAACTTCTTATAATGGCTATGTTATATTACATTGGCTGTGACGCGGCTTTGCCACCCGCTGAGCCTCGCTTTTGCGACGTAACGACCGCGTTAAGGCCGACACGAGCGGCGCGTTTCTACGCGCAATCTGGGTGGTACCGCGGAGATGACCTTCGTCCCAACACTGGGGCAAAGGTCTATATTTTTGCAAATTAATAATTTGGAGATAAAAACATGGAGTGGACAGGTTTAAACGAGTTAAGAGAGCAATTCCTAAGCTTTTTTCAAAGCAAGGGACATTACCGCATGGAGAGCTTCCCGCTTATCCCGCAGGACGATAAGAGCCTTCTTCTTATCAATTCGGGAATGGCGCCCCTCAAGAAATACTTTTTAGGTCAAGCGAAGGTGCCCGGTAACCGAGCCACCACCTGCCAAAAATGTATAAGAACACCCGATATCGAGCGTGTGGGGAAAACCTCCCGTCACGGTACATATTTTGAGATGCTTGGTAACTTCTCCTTCGGCGATTATTTTAAGGAGGAAGCGACAACTTGGGCGTGGGAGTTTATTACGCAGGTTGTAAAGATGCCCATTGATAAGCTATATGTTTCCGTCTTTGAAGACGACGACGAGGCTTATGAAATCTGGACTAAGAAACGCGGCGTTGACCCCTCGCATATGGTTCGTCTCGGGCGCGAGGATAACTTTTGGGAGATTGGCAGCGGTCCGTGCGGACCTTGTTCTGAGATATATTTTGACCGCGGTGAAAAGTATGGCTGCAAAAAGCCCGACTGTGCCGTCGGGTGTGACTGTGACCGCTACGTGGAGTTTTGGAACCTTGTTTTCACCCAGTTTATTTCGGACGGCAACGGTAACTACTCTAAAATGGAGCATGGCAATATAGACACTGGTATGGGGCTTGAACGCCTCGCTTGCATCTGCCAAGGTGTCGATAACCTTTTTGAAGTGGATACCGTTCAGAATATTATGAAGCATATCGAAAGGATAGCGGGCGTTAAGTATCACGAAAGCGAAAAGACCGACGTATCCCTTCGCGTTATCACCGACCACATTAGAAGCACTGTGTTTATGGTTGGCGACGGCGTTGGTCCGTCGAATGAGGGACGCGGTTATGTTCTAAGAAGGCTTCTTAGACGTGCGGCGCGCCACGGGCGCTTGCTTGGCATAGAAAAGCCGTTTTTATTTGAGGTATGCGATACTGTAATTAACGAAAACAAGGGCGCTTATCCTAACCTTGAAGAACACAAGGACTACATAAAAAAAGTTGTTAAGGCTGAGGAAGAACGCTTTGCCAAGACGATTAACGAGGGCTTTGAGCTGTTGAACGGAATACTCGACGCAATGGAGAAGAAAGGCGAAACAGTTCTTTCCGGCGACGAGGCGTTTCGCTTAAGCGATACTCTCGGCTTCCCGCTTGACCTCACTAAGGAAATTATCGCCGAGCGCGGCTGTACGGTGGACGAGGAGGCATTTACAAAGCTTCTTGCCGAACAGAAAAAGCGCGCGCGCGACGACGCAAAGAGCCGCGATGTAAGCTGGGAAACCGACCTATTTAAAGGGCTTGACATTAAGCCGACCGAATTTGTCGGCTACGATAGCCTTGAGTGCGGTGCAACGGTAGAGTTTCTTGTAACCGACGGCGGAAGCGCTGACAGCGCGAGCGAGGGAGAAGCGGTTAAGCTTATTCTTAACAAAACCCCCTTCTACGCCGAAAGCGGCGGACAGGTGGGCGACAAAGGCGTTATCACTCTCGGTGCGGTAACGGTAGAAATTGATGACTGCAAGAAAACGGCGGAAGGCTACTACCTCCACAGCGGCGTTGTGAAAGCGGGCGTTCTTGAAAAGGGCAGTGTGGTAACGGCGTCGGTGGATAAAAGGATAAGAAATTCCGTTATGCGCAACCACACCTCCGCGCATCTTCTTCAAGCGGCTCTGCGCCGAGTGCTCGGCGACCATGTACACCAGGCCGGTTCGTTTGTTGATTCCAATCGTGTTCGCTTCGACTTCAGCCACTTTGAGGCTATGAAGCCTGAGGAGATAAGCGAGGTTGAACGTATAGTAAACGAAAAGATTCTTGAGGCGATAGAGGTCAACAAGAAATCCATGCCGATAGATGAGGCAAAAAAGCTCGGGGCAATGGCGCTTTTCGGTGAAAAGTACGGCGACATAGTCCGTATAGTTGACGTGCCGGGCTTTTCGCTTGAGTTTTGCGGCGGAACCCATGTAGACAATACCTCGTCGCTCGGATTGTTCAAAATACTTTCAGAATCCTCCGTTGCGGCGGGTGTAAGAAGAATTGAGGGAACAACAGGCGAGGGTGTGTTAGAGTATATTCGTGAACAGGACAGCCTCATTAAGGAAACCGCCTCGGTGTTTAAACTGACCAACGCAACCGAACTGCCGATTAAGGCAAAAGCGGTGTTAGGCTCGATAAAGGAGCTTGAGAAGGATTTAGGTCAGCTTAACGCAAAGCTTGCTTCCTCCTCAGTGGACGATATTGCGGCGAAAGGCACTGAGGTTAAGGGAATTAAGATATTTAGTAAAGTGCTTGAAAACGCGAACGCCGAGGCGCTTCGCACGGTAGCCGAAAAGCTTCGCGATAAATATCCTTCGTCTGTTACCGTTCTCGGTACAGTCGCCGAAGGAAAAGTTAGCCTTTGCGCCGCGTGCGGCACGGAAGCTCTCGCTAAAGGCTTAAAGGCGGGGTTAATCGTAAAGGAGGCGGCGGCTCTCGTCGGCGGTTCCGGCGGCGGAAAACCCGATTTTGCTATGGCTGGCGGAAAGGACGCAAGCAAGCTTTCGGACGCGGTAGATTCCGCAAAAGAGATAGTGGACAAGATGCTTATTTAAGGAGGGCTGTAATGGACTGCATATTCTGTAAGATAGTTAATGGCGAGCTTCCGAGTACAAAGGTTTACGAGGACGACATTTGCTATGCGTTTAACGACATCGAACCGAAAGCGCCGGTTCATTTCCTCGTAGTTCCGAAGGAACATATTGATAGCGTGGCGATGATTACGCCCGAAAACAGCGCGGTTGTTTCGCATATTTTTGAAGTTATTGCGAAGCTTGCGAAAGAGCTTGACCTGACGCAGGGCTTTCGCGTGGTGAGTAACACGGGCGAGCTTGCCAAACAGTCGGTTAAGCATCTGCATTTCCACGTGCTGGCGAAAAGAAGCTTGGAATGGCCTCCGGGCTAATAAATATTAAATTAAAAACGGAGAAGTAATATGGATAAGTTTTATGAAATTAAAATAGCGGGACTTAAACGCCAGCTTCCGATATGCAAGGTAAACGACGAGCTTTCAATCGCGGCGTTTATAATGTTTTCAGACGTTGAGCTGACGATAGCTTGTGCAAAGGAGTTACTTAAAAAGTCGCCTGAGTTTGACGTTATCGTTACAGCGGAGGCTAAGGGCATTCCGCTTGCGTACGAAATGGCGCGTCAGAGCGGTAAAAACTATGTGGCTTGCCGCAAGATGAGTAAGCTATATATGAAAAACCCTGTAGTGGTAGAGGTGCAGTCGATAACCACCGCAAGAATGCAGACACTATATCTCGACCAAAACGAGATGGATTATCTCAAAGGAAAGAAAATCCTTATTGTAGACGACGTTATTAGCACGGGCGGCTCGCTTCTCGCTCTCGAAACGATAGTGAACAAAGCCGAGGGCGATATAGTCGGAAAGGCGGCGGTGCTTGCTGAGGGGGTAGCGGCAGAAAGAGACGATATCTTCTTCCTTGAGGAGCTTCCGCTTTTCGAAACAACATAAACACGAGAGGGCATTTTTATGAAACGACCGCTTGCGACAGTAGGAACCGTAGTTCTTGTTTCGCTTGCGGTCTCTTTTGTTTTAGGCGCAACGGCTTCAGTTATTCTGACTGCCGTTACGCTTGCTTTTAGCGCGGCGCTGTTCATTTTGAAGCGAAAGACAGCGGCAATGCTGTTACTTGCTTCAGCGGTGACCTTAGCCGTCGGGTTCGCCTTTACATTCAGCAGTGAAACCGCGGCAAAACGATATGCTAGTAGAACCTGCGAAGTCGTCGCCGCTGTGATAGAAACCGAGGCGAGAAACAGCAAGGAGTTTATATATGCTGATGTAAAGCGGCTTGAAGGAAGAACTGTTCGAAACATAAGGATAAAGAGTTACGTTTTTCAAAATATAGACGTGGGAGACGAGATAACAGCTTCCTTCAAATTCAGTGACGAGTACTATTCTGTTGAGCCTAACGCCGTGGAATTCTATGGAGAATTAACGGAAATACGCGCGGTGGATAGCGGCAGGTACACACTTCTCTCGCTCGCGAACCGAATAAAAGCAAAGGCAAGCAGAGCCGTAACCTCGGTGCTTACGGGTGAGGAGGGAGCGCTTGCGGCGGCAATAATTACAGGCGACAAAGAGCTTATTCCAGCGGAAATGAAACTTGATTTTCAGCGTTCAGGCGTTTCACATATTCTGGTGGTTTCGGGGCTGCATGTAACCTTTATGCTGTCCGCAGTTTATCTGTTATTTGAAAAGTCAAAGCTAAACAACCTGATTATTCTGCCGCTTATTGCTGTGTTCGCCGCGGCGCTTGTAGTTTTATATGGCTTTACCCCGTCGGTTATACGCGCGTGCGTTATGGCTCTTATTGTTTACGGCGCAAAAGCCTTCTACAGAAAGCCCGATTCGATTACCTCACTCGTTTTCGCCGGACTTGTAATAATGCTCTTTGATGTAAGTGCCGTGCTTGACCCGTCCTTTCTTCTCTCGTTCGGCTGCTGCTTCGCCATTCTTATCGTTTATCCGTTTATTTCGAAGCGGATATTCCAAAACAAGACTGTAGGGATTATGCGGGTGGTTATCGGGCTTTTGAAATCTGCGCTTCTTTCCGCGACGGTTTCGCTGACACTACTTCCGATATGTGTGCTTCTTTCTATGCCGACGTCCTTGGTTGCCCCGTTTACAAACCTGCTTATTGTTTGGACGGTACCTCTTGAGCTTGGTTTTTCGGCGCTATTGGTACTGTTTTCGCTTATGGGATTAGGTCCGCTAACCTATCTTTTCGGGCTTGCAACGGGTATTGTTTCTAAATATATTATTTCTGTGTCACAGTTTGCCGCAGACTTTGGCTTTGCTTCCGTTTCACTTCACGACAGCTTTTTGAAGCTTTGGCTTGTATTTTCATTACTTATTGTTGCGGTTTATATTTTCTTCGGAAAGCGAGAGAGGCTTCGCGTGGTGTCGGGTTGTATCTGCGCTGTGCTTTTGGCGGGAATACTCTCAAAGTATATCGCGACGGCAAACAAGCCTACACTTACGTTATACCGCGGCTATTGCGCCGTCGCGGCGCATAAGGACGAAAGCGCACTTATCGTTTACGATATGGACAGCGACGGTGCAGAGTATCTTACTTCTTTTATGGAATATCGTTTATTACCCGAACCGAAATATGTTATAATACTTAATGACCTGAGCGACACGGCGGAGCTTGCATTGACCGAGAGCTTCAGTGACAGCAAAATCGTCTCGGCGTACGATATCTTCCGAAGCGATAACGTAAGAACACGCAGACGGACGATACTGCATGTAGGCGATTTTGAAATACTTACAAACGAGCATTCCGATTGTAAGGTGCTTTACGGCTTTACTACAGCGGAGCTTTGCGCGGGTGTGCCTGACGATACTCAGGAATGTGAAATACTTGTTTATTGGCGCGACGTGGACGAAAGAAATGTCATTCACCGAGGATATCCAATACGATACAGTGATGTTTCGTATTGTAGCAGGAACGGCGTCGGTTACGGTTATTACGATACGGTTAGCGTATATTTCAACGATTATCTGAACTTTAAGGCGGTTATAGAATAGTGTTGAAGCTTGACGACAGAACAATTAAAAAATCGCTTAAAGACGACGGGCTACAACGTCTTTACTATATTTCGGGGAACGACGAGTTCCTCATTTCATCATCCGCCAAAACTATACTTAACGCTCTTTTCGCCGAGGGTGAACGCAATATCACCGTTTTTGACGCTGAAAAAACCGATGTTGAGGAGCTGGAGGAGTTTTTTCTGAGCTTTTCGCTTATCAGCGAAAGTAAGGCGGCGGTTTTTGACGGTTTTTCACTTTCAAGTCTCAATGCGGAGCGAGTCAGACTTTTGGAAGGCTTTTTCTCTGATATTCCTGACGATATAACTGTAATAATTAAAAGCTTCGTTGATACTGAGAACAAGCGCTTTTCCGTTAGCAAAACGACTGAAAACTTTGTGGCAGGAGTTAAAAACAGTGCACTTGTAACGGTGCTTCAGAAATCCGGCTCAGAGATACTCGGTTATATCGAGAAGATAGCCGCGCGTGAGGGCGCGACGATAAGTGACAAGAACGCCGGGCGTGTAGCAGAGCTTTGCGCAAACGACCTTCTGCTTGTAAACAACGAAATCGTAAAGCTTGCCGCTTATGCGGGATACGGCGAAATTAAGGCTGAACATATTGAGGCGCTTTGCATTAGAACGGCTGAATCAGGCGTATACGATATGATAGGCTTTATCGAGCGCAACGATATGAAAAACGCCGTGCGCGTGCTTTCCGAAATGCTTGATGAAAGAACCGCGCCGCTTGCGATAAGCTCGGCGCTCAATACCGCTTTTATCAACCTATATCGTGCGCGGGTTACCCGTGACGCAAAAAAGGGAGAAGTGACGATGTTTTCTCTTTTTGATTACAAAAAAGGCGACAGGAAGGTAAGCATAGCCTATGAAAGAAGTGGAAGATACACTCAAAAGCAACTCGCCGAGATAATTCATATTCTTTACAGCCTTGATGTAAAGCTAAAATCCAGTGCCGTAGATAAACGCTACATTCTTGAACAGGGGATAATAAAGGTCGCGAGAAAGGTCGGCGAACGCTGATGCTGAAACTGAAGGAAGCGGTAATAGTTGAAGGGCGCTACGACGCGATAAAGCTTGATTCGGTTATTGATGGGCTGGTTATTACCACCGAAGGGTTTAATATCTTCAAGGACAAAGAAAAATCAACGCTTATCCGACAGCTTGCGCTTGCCGACGGGATAGTCGTTCTTACTGATAACGATTCCGCTGGCTTTAAAATAAGAAAGCATATCTGTGATATCGCTGCGGGCGGACGGGTGTATAACGCCTACGTTCCCGAGATATTGGGCAAGGAGAAAAGAAAAACCTCTGCGGGAAAAGAGGGAATAATTGGGGTGGAGGGCATCGACGGCTCGCTGATTGAAAAGGCGGTTCGTGAGGCTCTCGGTGAAAACAACTCACCGCTAACGCAAAGCGGAAGGCGAATTGAGGTAGGCGACTTATATGAGGACGGCTTTAACGGTCGCGCAGACAGTGAAAGCCGCCGAAATATGCTGAAAAAGAAGCTTGGCATTCCGAGTCACCTATCGACAACCGCGTTTATAAAGGTGCTTAACCGCCTTTGCACTTTTGAGGAATACAAAAATATTGCAAAAGAAGTTAACAGCGACATTACCGTATAAATAGATATAAAAAAGCCCCGCATAGCGGGGCTTTGTCATTTGTTTTGGTTTAGATTTTGTTGTTGCTTCCGAGAACGTTCACTATCTTGCGGGCAACCATATCCTTAACAGCCTGGCGTGCGGGCTTGAGATACTGGCGCGGGTCAAAGTGGTCGGGGTGCTCGGAGAAGTACTTGCGGATATTGCCTGTCATAGCAAGACGGATATCGGAATCAATGTTAATCTTGCAAACGGCAAGCTGTGCAGCCTTGCGAAGCTGCTCCTCGGGAATACCTACCGCGTCGGGCATATTGCCGCCGTACTGGTTAACCATAGCGACAAACTCCTGAGGAACGGAGGAGGAACCGTGAAGAACTATCGGGAAGCCGGGTAATCTCTTTATGCATTCCTCAAGAACATCGAAACGAAGGGGAGGGGGAACGAGAACGCCGTCGGCGTTGCGGGTGCACTGGTCTGCCGTGAATTTGTATGCGCCGTGGGAGGTGCCAATAGCGATAGCAAGAGAGTCGCAACCGGTCTTGGATACGAACTCCTCAACCTCCTCAGGACGGGTGTAGCTTTCGCTTCCCGCTTCCACCTTAACCTCGTCCTCTATGCCCGCGAGTGTGCCGAGCTCGGCTTCAACGACAACGCCGTGAGCGTGAGCATATTCAACAACCTGCTTGGTTATCGCTACGTTCTCATCAAAGGATTTAGAGGAAGCGTCAATCATTACGGAGGTGAATCCGCCGTCTATGCAGCTTTTGCAAAGTTCAAAGCTGTCGCCGTGGTCAAGATGAAGGACGATAGGAATCTGCGGGTTTTCGATTACAGCCGCTTCAACCAGCTTAACAAGATATGTGTGGTTTGCATACGCGCGAGCACCCTTGGAAACCTGAAGGATTACGGGACTGTTCAGCTCGCCTGCCGCCTCGGTAATGCCCTGAATGATTTCCATGTTGTTTACGTTGAAAGCGCCGATAGCGTAGCCACCGTTATACGCTTTTTCAAACATGTCTTTTGTTGTTACTAATGGCATAGTTTTATCTCCGATACAATTAAAATTTGTACTTCAATTCTATCACGAATACAAAAATAATCAAGTGTATTTGTGTATTTTGCTTGAAATGGCGGCTTAGGTTTGGTATATTTATTTAAGTATTTTGGAGGATTAAAATTATGAGTGAACTTAAGGGTGCGTGCATTATCGGTCAATCAGGAGGGCCTACCTCTGTTATTAATTCCAGCGTTTGCGGAGCGGTGGAGACGGCTTTGAATAATCCGCTTATTACGAGGGTACTCGGCGCGAAAAACGGTATTGAGGGAATACTTAACGACAACCTTTTTGATTTTGGCGAGGAAAACAAAGACGAAATCGCGCTTTTAAAGAATACGCCTGCGGCGGCGCTTGGTTCTTGCCGCTACAAGCTTAAGGATTCCTCGGTAGACGATACCGACTACAAGCGTATTCTTGAAATCTTTAAGAAGTATGACGTGCGCTACTTTTTCTATAACGGCGGCAACGATTCTATGGATACTTGCAATAAAGTTTCAAAGTATATGCAAAACGCCGGCTACGACTGCAACGTAATAGGCATTCCCAAAACGATAGACAACGACCTTGCGGCTACAGACCATTGCCCGGGCTACGCGAGCGCGGCGAAATACATTGCTACTTCCATTAGCGAAATATCATTAGACAGCAAGGTGTATAACAAAGGCTCAGTCATAATTTTTGAGATTATGGGCAGAAACGCGGGTTGGCTTACAGCGGCGGCGGCGCTTGCGAACGTAACAGGCGAGGGACCCGACCTTATTTATCTTCCCGAAAGAGTTTTTGATGTTAATAGCTTCGTTGCCGACGTAAAGCGGGTTTACGAAGAAAAGAAGAACTGCATAGTTGCGGTGTCAGAGGGCGTGCGTGACAAGGACGGTCGGTTTATCTCCGAATACGGCAGTGATATAGCGAGCGCAAAAGACGCTTTCGGTCACAGCCAGATGGGTGGGCTTGCCTCCACGCTTGTCAACATAATTAAGAATGAAACCGGATATAAAACGCGCGGAATAGAGTTCTCACTGCTTCAGCGCGCCGCGGCTCACCTTGCGTCAAAGACCGACATTGATGAGGCATATGCTTCGGGAAAAACTGCGGTTGAAAGCGCGACGGCGGGGAAAACCGACATGATGGTTGGCTTTAGCTGCAAGCGCGACAAGGGCTATTGCTGTGAAACGGTGCTTGTGCCGCTTTCCGACGTAGCGAACGCGGAAAAAACGGTGCCTAAAGAATGGATAAACGAAGCGGGCAACAACGTGACGGCTGACTTTATCGAATATGCGCTTCCGCTTATAAAAGGCGAGCCTGAAAGAGTAACCGAAGACGGACTTCCTCGATTCACCAAGCTACAAAAAAAGAAGATAACAGAATAAAATATTAAAAGGTCCCGATGTTATCATCAGGACCTTTTGTTACAATACAATAAATGAAAGCTGTTACTTGTCGAATCTGTCAGACGCTTCACGCATAAGCTCAATAATGGGAAGATGCTGAGGGCAGACGCTCTCGCACTGACCGCAGGCTATACAGTCTTTTGCCTTTCCTGTATTGTCGGTAAGGTTGCCGTAAAAGAAATGGGGACGCATATCGTTCGGGTAAAGCCGAATTGTGTTGACTGCGCGGAAGATATCGGGTATAACTATGCGGGACGGACAACCGTCGCAGCAGTATCGGCAGGCGGTGCATTGTATCTGAGGCGTTTCTTGAAGTTTCTTTACAACCACGTCAATAATTCCGCGTTCCTTTTCGCTTAGCGGTTCAAAGTTCGTGAAGGTTTCGAGGTTGTCCTTCATCTGTTCTTCGTTCGACATACCGCTAAGAATAGTCGTTACCCCGTCAAGCGAGCCTACAAAGCGAAGCGCCCAAGAGGCAACGGAGCTTTCGGGACGCTCGGCTTTCATCAGCGCTTCAAGTGAGGAATCAAGGTTTGCAAGCGTTCCGCCCTTTACGGGTTCCATAACGATAATAGGCAAACCGCGCTTGCTGAGTATTTCGTAAAGCTCGCCGGAGTGCACTACAGGGTTGTTCCAATCGGTGTAGTTTAGCTGAATTTGTACGAACTCAACCTCGGGATGTTTATCGAGAATCATTTCAAGAAGCGCGGGCGTTCCGTGGAAGGAGAAGCCGAAATGCTTAATAAGACCTGCAGCTTTCTTCTCCATAGCCCAATTGAAGGAGTCGAACTTTTCGTGGTTTTCGTAGTTGTTTCCGTCTTCAATGCTGTGGAGAAGATAAAAATCAAAGTAGCCCGCGCCCGTTCGCTCAAGCTGTTCGTTGAAAACGCGGTCGCGGTCAGCTAAGCTGTGTATTTCCCACGCGGGAAGCTTTGTGGCAAGAAAGAACGATTCTCGCGAATAGCGCTTAACAAGTGCCTCTTTCACTGCTTTTTCCGACTCGCCGCCGTGGTAAACATAAGCTGTGTCGAAATAATTAAAGCCCTTTTCCATATAAGCGTCAACCATCTTACATAGCTGCGGCATATCAATAACGTCGTCAGCTGTGGGAAGCCGCATAAGACCAAAGCCGAGCTTCGGCATCTTCAAACCCTCAAGACTCATATAATCCCTCTTTCTTTATTGAAACCTTTAGTAGCGTTACTAATTAATTTTACGATAATATTTGTTATTGTCAAGCGTATAAAAGCGTAGTAAGAACACACCGTTCATAGCGGGAAAACAATTAATTATTAGTGCCGCATAGAGAAGTGCAGCTGAAAGACACTTGTATTAATACTCGGCGGACTTATATTTACGAAGGAAAGGTCAATATAAGCGAAAGAAATGGAAGTAAGAAATATAAACGAGAGCGACGACAGACAGGCGATTAGCCGAATATATGAAGAAAGCTGGAAGTATGCCTACAGAGGAATAATTCCGCAGGACTATCTTGACGCAATTCCTGCGGGAAGATGGGTTAACAGAATTAACGACCCTAATATGCACAGCGTCGTCCTTCTCGATAAAGAAAAGGCCATTGGCACCTCCAGCTTCTGTGAATCCCGCATAGAGGAAATGAGAGGCCACGGTGAGATAGTTTCAATCTATCTTCTGCCTGAATATATGGGTAAGGGCTACGGTAAACTACTGTTGAATGCCGATATTGAACAGCTAAAAGAGCTTGGTTACAGTGAAATCTTTTTATGGGTGCTTGAAGAAAACAAAAGAGCAAGAGCCTTTTATGAAAGCTTTGGTTTTATAAAAAGCGAAAAGATACTGAAGGAAACAATAGGCGGAAAAGAAATTACAGAGGTTCAGTACCGTTACTCAATTAAATAACAAAAGCCTTTGAATAACAAAGGCTTTTTCATTAATTTTTGCTTAGCGGCTTTTCAAAGCAAAGGTATCTGCCAAGACCGTACATCTCAACCTCGCCCGCTTCTGCATAACCGAGCGACCTATAAAGAGCAACCGCGCTACAGTTGTCGATAAAAGCAAGAAGTCTTACTCCGTCGAAGCCCTGCGCCGCAAGTTCTTTTTCAATTCCCGAAACAAGAAAACGCGCGAGCCCCTTATGCTGTAATTCCTGTTTTACACCTACTCGTGATATTTCACAAGGATTTTCAAGCTTCGCCTTCCAGCAGTTAAGCTCGTTTTGCTCTTGCTCGATTAACGCTACCGCGGCGGCGAGTATTCTTCCGTCCTCGTCACATACCACGTACTGCGAGCCGTTTTTGATGTCGGTTGTGACGTCCTCATACGACGGATATTCGTCGTTCCAGACACAGCCCTTTGTGCCGACAAGCGAACGGTAAAGCGAGAATATATCGTCAGCGTCGGTATTTTCTGCCTTTCGCAAGAGTGGCTTAATATATTCCTTGTTTATAGAATCTGAACGGCTGAATTCCATTTGTATCACTCCGAGGTATTTATTGATATTAGTATAGTACAAAACTGAGTTGAGTACAAATAATGCGACTCATTAAACTCGTAGCTGTTACATTTAGTTAATGTATGCTATAATGACAACACTATTTTTTGCAAGGATTCAAAACAGAGAGACGCGGTATTTACCGCGAAAGAGGGAAAATATGCTTGAGCGGTTTAAGCGGTTTGATATGACTCGCAAGCCTATACGTCAAAGACTTCGTCCCGTAGCGTGGGCACTGTCCTATCCTGACCTTATTTCACACAAGAACAAGATAGAGAAGACTAACATGCAGGGCATTAAGCCACCGTATCTTCTGCTTTGCAACCATAATGCCTTTATGGATTTTAAGGTCGCGACGGCGGCTGTTTTTCCGCACAGAGCAAACTATGTCGTTGCTATCGACGGCTTTTTGAAGCGGGAATGGTTGCTTCGTCAGGTGGGCTGTATATGCAAACGCAAATTCACAAGCGACACGGTGCTTATTCGTCAGCTTCGCAGAGTAATCGACAACGGTGACATAGCGGTTATTTATCCCGAGGCGAGGTACTCGCTTTGCGGCACCACAGCGGTGCTTCCCGAATCACTCGGAAAGCTTGCTAAGTTTCTTGGGGTGCCCGTTGTCACATTAATCTGTCATGGGCATCATCTCAATTCTCCGTTTTGGAACCTAACAGACCGAAAGCTTAAGGGCACACGCGCAGAGATGAAATGCCTTTTTACCGCCGACGAGGTCGCAGAAAAACCGTTTAACGAGATAAACGACGCGATAAATGAAGCGTTTGTATATGATGAGTTCAAGTGGCAGAAGGATAATAACATAAAAATCAACTTTAAAGACAGGGCGAAGGGGCTTCATAAGGTGCTATACCAGTGTCCCGCCTGCGGTAAGGAATACCGTATGGCGTCAAGCGGCGCGTTCCTCTGCTGTGAGGAATGTGGCAAGCGCTGGGAGATGAGCGAGCTTGGAGAGCTGAAAGCAGTGTCAGGCGAAACCGAGTTTTCGCATATTCCCGACTGGTACGAGTGGGAGCGAAAGAATGTCCGTGAGGAGATACTGCGCGGCGAGTATTCGTTTAAATCAGATGTACGAGTGGACGCACTTCCGAACGCAGACAGATATATTGACCTCGGGAACGCCGTGTTAACCCACGATTTGCGCGGCTTTGTTGTAGAAGGCGAGTTTGAAGGCGAAACCTACAGAATGGAGAAGCCCGTAAGGTCGCTGTATTCCTGTCACATTGAATACGATTACCTCGGAAAGTTTGGAGATTGCATAGACCTTAATACTACTACGGACACTCTTTATATTTACCCTAAGGGCAAAGACTTTTCTGTAACAAAAATGGCGCTTGCGACAGAGGAACTATATCTTCTTGAGCGAGCGGGCAGAATAAGTGTCGAGTAGTGTAAAGAAAGTGAAGGAGATAGTTGCGACGACTTGTAGTTTGCTTCTTTCAGACGACATATCACTTGCGAATGATTGTCTAAAGATAATATGAGAAATGCTATTTTGAATAGCGTAATTTAGATACCGCATAAAACAAAAAAACAGGCTTTCAAACGAAAGCCTGTTTTTTATGTCTTACTGTAAAATTTCGCGCAAAACGCGATAACGGAGCAAATAGTCAAATTATTTCGTTTATGCCGCCGCTTGAGGATTAAACCGTACTACTGTTATTGGAAATAATATTTATTATTATTGATAGAGTAATGCTTAAACTGTATTCAAAGGACGCTTTACAAAGATTTAACATAAACCTGCTTTTTGGTTTTACAAGGCGGCGGTAAGCTTAGAACGTACAAGAGAGATTAATAAATTAAAGGAGATACTGAAATGAAAAAGATTATTGGAATTGTTCTTGCGGCACTTCTTGTCGCCTCGGCTTTTACAGCATGTTCAAAGGAAGAAGCCGCAGTAGGAAGCGGCGAGCTTTCAGGAAGCGTGTCAACGGACGGCTCAACCTCAATGGAAAAGGTAATCGGCTCGCTCGGCGAAGCGTTTATGGAAGAAAACGGCGGCGTTACCTTCACCTACAATCCCACCGGCTCAGGAAGCGGTATTACAGCGGTAAGCGAAGGACGTTGCGACATCGGTCTTTCAAGCCGTGCGCTGAAGGATGACGAGAAAGCACTCGGTTTAACCGGCACGGTGCTTGCTTATGACGGAATAGCGGTCATTATTAATCCACAAAATCCCGTAAGCGACCTTACCCTTGAGCAGATAGCGTCTATCTACAAGGGCGAGATAACAAACTGGAGCGAAATCGGCGGAAACGACGCGGAGATTGTGCTTATAGGGCGCGAGGCGGGAAGCGGAACACGAGACGGCTTTGAGTCCATTACATGCACCACAGACGCTTGTCTTTATCGTCAGGAGCTAACCTCGACAGGTGACGTAATTACTACAGTTTCGCAGAATCCCGACGCGATAGGCTACGCGTCGCTTGCCTCGGTAAAAGAGAGCGTAAAGGCAGTTTCGGTCGGCGGTATTACCCCAACTGAGAATACGGTTAAGGACGGCAGTTACCTCCTACAGCGCCCCTTCGTGCTTGTAACAAAAACAGATAAAGCGCTTTCGGATACAGCGCAGGCGTTCTTCGACTACATTACCTCGGCAAGCGCGGCTGAGATAATTTCCAAGGCGGGCGCGGTTTCTGCAAACTGACAACAAAATCGTGAAAACAGCGGAGCTTAACTTGTAAAGCTCCGTTGTTTCCGATAGTTAAGGACAGGACATGAACAAAAATTTAAATGGAAAAAAGCTACTTGAGAGGGTCATTCACGGAATATTTCTTATTCTCGGTCTTGTGACGGTTGCAAGCGTACTGCTTATTACTGTCTATCTTGTCATATCGGGGCTTCCCGCTATCGGTAAAATTGGTTTAAAAGAGTTTCTTCTTGGCGCAAAGTGGGAATCCACCGCGGCGGAGCCTTCCTATGGAATACTTCCGTTTATCCTAACCTCCGTCTATGGAACGGCGGGGGCGATAGTTATCGGCGTACCGATTGGCTTTTTTACTGCGGTTTATCTTTCTAAGGCGGCGCCCAAAAGGGTGAAGACACTTGTCGGCGGGGCGGTAAGCCTTCTTGCGGGGATACCGTCGGTGGTTTACGGACTTGTCGGTATGCTTGTGCTTGTACCCGCGATAAGAAAAGCGTTTAGCGTTCCTGACGGCGCAAGTCTTTTCGCTGCGATTATTGTGCTTGCGATTATGATACTTCCGAGCATCATAAAGGTTTCGATGACCGCTCTCGACTCGGTTCCTAAAGAATACGAAAACGCGTCACTTGCGCTCGGTGCGACTAAGACGGAAACATATTTTAGGGTATCCGTTCCAGCGGCGAAAAGCGGAATAGCCGCCGCTGTTGTTCTGGGGGTGGGACGCGCTATCGGTGAAGCAATGGCGGTTATGATGGTTTCGGGAAACGCCTCAAATATGCCTCGGCTTTTTGAAAGCGTTCGCTTTCTCACGACAGCGGTAGCGAGTGAAATGTCATATTCTTCCGGGCTTCAAAGACAGGCACTCTTTTCAATAGCACTCGTGCTGTTCCTTTTTATAATGCTAATCAACGCCACGCTCAACTTCTTTTTGAAGCGGGAAAAGGAGGAGGGGTAGATGAAAAAGAAAAAAACGGCGGGCCGCAAGGCATACGCGGCGATAATGAACCTATTAATGTATGTCGCTGTAGCGATAACCGTCGCGCTCGTAGTCTTTTTAGTAGCGTACGTGCTAATTAAAGGACTACCGGGAATTTCGTGGGAACTGCTTTCTACGAAGCCGAGTTACCTTAATGACACTATAGGTATTCTGCCTGATATACTCAACACGGTTTATATCGTTATAGCGACTCTCTTTATAGTGCTTCCGCTTGGCGTTGGTGCGGCGATATATCTTACGGAATATGCAACGAACAAGAAGCTTGTGGGGATAATTGAGTATGCGGCGGAGACGCTTTCAGGTATTCCGTCAATTATCTACGGGCTTGTCGGAATGCTCTTTTTCGTCAATTTCCTCGGCTTCAAAACCTCGCTGATAGCGGGAGCTATGACTCTCGTTATTATGAATCTTCCTACCGTTATGCGAACCACACAGGAAAGCTTGAAGACAGTTCCGCAAAGCTATCGCGAGGGCGCCTTCGGCTTGGGGGCAGGCAAGTGGCGCGTAATTAGAACCGTAGTGCTTCCGAGCAGCGTAGACGGTATAGTAACTGGTTGTATTCTTTCGGTGGGAAGAATTTTGGGTGAGTCGGCCGCGCTTCTCTTTACGGCAGGCTTTGCGCATGCGTTAAACGGCTTCTTTGACGGTCTTTCCAGTGCAGGCGCAACGCTTACCGTGGCGCTTTATGTCTATGCTAAGGAGCAAGGCGAATTTGAGGTGGCGTTTGCAATAGCCGCAATTCTAATGGTGCTTACGCTCACAATAAACCTCACGGCGTCCTTCGTTAGCCGATTTTTTAAAAGGAGACGAGAAGAATGAAGAATATAATTTCAGTCAATGACCTCTGCCTTTGGTACGGAGAAACGCAGGCGCTTAAGAGTGTCAGCATGGACATTCCCGAAAAGAGTATAACAGCTCTTATCGGCCCGTCGGGCTGCGGAAAATCGACCTTTCTCAAGACACTCAACCGAATGAACGACCTTATTCCGATAGTGCGCATTACGGGAGAGGTGAATTATAACGGTCTCAATATATATGAACAAGGGGTTGATGTAAGCGAGCTTCGCCGCGAGGTTGGAATGGTTTTTCAAAAACCGAATCCATTTCCTATGAGTATCTATGATAACGTAGCGTACGGACCGCGCACCCACGGAATAAAAAGCCGCGCTAAACTTGATGATATTGTCGAAAGCTCACTAAAGGACGCGGCTATATGGGAAGAAGTGAAGGATAGACTAAGCAAATCGGCGCTCGGACTTTCGGGAGGGCAACAGCAAAGGCTTTGTATAGCAAGAGCGTTGGCTGTAGAACCGACGGTGCTGCTTATGGACGAGCCGACAAGCGCACTTGACCCTATCTCTACGGCGAAGATAGAAGAACTTGTAGCGGAGTTAAAAAAACACTATACTATAATTATAGTTACACATAATATGCAGCAGGCCGTGAGAATTTCGGATAAAACAGCTTTCTTTCTGCTCGGTGAGGTTATTGAGTACGGCGACACGGAAGATATGTTCGCTTCGCCGCGTGACAAGAGAACGGAAGATTATATTACGGGGAGGTTCGGATAATGCGCTCAAAATTTGACGAACAGCTCTTGGAGCTAAATACCCAATTGATAAAAATGGGTGCGCTTTGCGAGAATACAATAGCTATGTCTGCCAAGGCGCTTTTGGACGGTGATATGAAGCTTGCTGACAGAGTAGCGGAATTTGACGCGGAAATTGACAGAGCTGAGCGAGATATAGAAACGCTTTGTATGAAGCTTTTGCTTCAGCAGCAGCCCGTGGCGCGAGACCTTCGCACTATCTCCTCGGCACTCAAAATGATAACCGATATGGAGCGAATAGGCGACCAATCGGCTGATATAGCCGAAATAGTCACTATGGCCAATATTACCGCGTCAGATGAGACTTTGCATATCGGAGACATGGCGCGCGCAGTCATAAAGATGGTTACGGAAAGTGTGGACGCCTTTGTTAAACGCGACGTAAGTCTTGCGCGGGAGACTATCGCATACGACGACATTGTTGACGGTCTTTTTGACGAGGTAAAAAAGGCGCTCGCCGAACGTTTCAAAAACGGCGGCGAGATGGAATATGCCCTTGATTTATTGATGATAGCGAAATATTTTGAACGCATAGGCGACCATGCGACGAATATCGCGGAATGGGTGCTTTATTCCGTGACAGGAAAAAAGGAATAGTTATGATTTATATTGTTGAGGACGACGCGGGAATCCGCGAGATGATGACCTACACGCTTAATTCGACGGGGTTTGACGCCGTCGGGTTTTCGGAAGCTGAGGCTTTTTGGGAGGCGTTGGAAAAAGAGCTTCCAGAGCTTGTAATACTTGATATTATGCTTCCGGGCGAGGACGGAATATCGGTTCTGAAAAAACTGAGAGGTGCTTCGTCAACTCACGCCATTCCGGTTATTATGGCAACGGCTAAGAGTACTGAGTACGATAAGGTAACGGGTCTTGACCTCGGTGCAGACGACTATCTTGCTAAGCCGTTTGGAATGATGGAGATGGTGTCACGCGTCCGCGCAGTGCTTCGGCGCCTTTCGCCTTCAAAAACAAGTAAAGAGTATACTCTCGGTTCGCTTTCGGTAAACGACAGCGAGCATACGGTAACGGTTAGCGGCGAACGCGTTATACTAACACTAAAAGAATATGAAATGCTCTTACTACTCCTCGAAAACCCCGGGAAGGTCTTTACACGCGACAACCTTCTTGAAAGCGTGTGGGGAATGGACTATGACGGAGAAACGAGAACGGTTGACGTTCATATAAGAACGCTTAGACAAAAGCTTGGCGACGGCGGAGATTATATTGAAACTGTACGAGGCGTAGGCTATCGGCTTGAGGAGAAGTTGAAATGACTAAAAGAATATTCAGGTCTATTCTTCTTGCGGTTACGGCGGTGCTTGTTGCGTGCTTAATTATTGTTATGGGGGTTCTATATAACTACTTCGCGAGTGTGTCGGAAGCACAAATAAAGGCTCAGACCCTTCTTGTAGCCCGGGCGGTTGAAAATGAGGGAGAGAGCTTTTTAAGAGGGTTTGACAGCGGTTCTTACCGAATAACGTGGATATCGTCGGAAGGAAGCGTGCTTTTCGACACCGATTCCGATACGTCGGCAATGACAAACCACTCAGACCGCGAGGAGTTTATTGAAGCTAAAGAAACGGGGCTTGGAGAAAGCGCGCGTTATTCAGATACACTTACCGAGCGTATGCTTTACTGCGCTAAGCGGCTTTCTGACGGCAGCGTAATTCGCGTCGCGGGTGCCGAGAGCAGTGTTCTCGCGCTGGCGCTTGGCATACTGCAACCTGTTTTCATAGTGCTTGTTATAGCGATTATTCTTTCTGCTGTGTTAGCTTCTCGGCTTGCGAAACGGATTGTAAGTCCGCTTAATTCTTTAAATTTGGACACTCCGCTGGATAACGATTCTTACGAGGAACTCTCGCCGCTACTAATGAAAATTGAAAGGCAGCACCGTGAGATAGAGGCGAAGATGCAAGACCTACACCGCCGCGAGGAGGAGTGGGACGCCGTTGCGGGAAGCATGAACGAGGGAATAGTTCTTCTTAACGAGGATAACTTAATTCTAAATATGAACAAGAGCGCCATGCGTATTCTGTCAGCCGATGAACAGGCACTTCGGAAAAGCTTTATTTCGGTTTGCCGACACCTTGATATTCAAAGCTTACTGGAAAGGTCGGCGAAGGGGGAGAAAGCCGAGTGCATTTCTGAGCTTTTTGAACGCGAGTTTCAAGTTTTCGCAAGTCCAATTAAGTCTGGGGATAAAGTTCAGGGAACGGCTCTGTTGTTCTTTGACATAACCGAAAAGGCGCGTGCGGAGCAGATGAGACGCGAATTTACGGCAAATGTTTCACATGAACTAAAGACGCCGCTTCATACTATTTCGGGTACATCTGAAATAATAATGAACGGTCTTGTCGAGCCGGAGGATTTGAAAAGCTTTATTGAGAGAATCTACTCGGAATCTCAGCGAATGATAACCCTTGTTGATGATATAATTAGGCTTTCAGGGCTTGATGAGGGCGCGGGCAAAGATGAACGCGAAAAGCTTTCGTTAATGGCTTTGGCAAACGATGCGGTAAAACGCCTTTCAACCCAAGCGAAAGCAAAGAAGGTTTCAATTACGCTTGACGGCGGTGAGGGAAACATAGAGGGTGTGTCACCGCTTGTTTCAGAGCTGATTTTCAATCTTATAGATAACGCAATAAAGTATAACCGAGAGGGCGGCTTCGTTAAGGTTAAGATAAGTGATACGGATAAGGAAGCGGTTTTATCAGTGCTTGATAACGGAATAGGAATTCCGAGCGAATCTCTGGACAGGGTATTTGAACGTTTCTATCGTGTCGACAAGAGCCACTCAAAGGAGATAGGCGGAACAGGTCTCGGGCTTTCAATTGTAAAACACGTTGCCCGACTGCACGGCGCACGGCTTGAGCTTAACAGCAAGCCCCAAAAAGGTACAGAGATAACAGTTAGCTTTCCCAAATGAGCGAAATTTTGAGAAACAAAGCTGTGTTTCTGTGTGTTTTGCGTAAGAGTGTATTAGGGTTATTAACAGCTAAAATTTATCAAAGAACGTGCTTGACATTCTTTTTGAAAAGTAGTATCTTATAAAAAATAATTCAAAGGCGAAGACGAAGAAAAGTACCAAAGGAATTCTGTCAAAGAGAGCGGGCGGCGGTGAGAAACCCGCACAAGACTTTTGGGAAGAACACTTCAGAGCTTCGAGCCGAAACGAAAGAAGTAGGCGAGACGTTGTACCGCGCGTTAAGCGGCATGGGTTTGTCGGAACCCGAGAGCGACTTATTATTAAGTAATTTAGGTGGCACCGCGGATAGCAGCTATTCGTCCTAAGTAAGGACGTTAGCTGCATTATTTTTTTCCGGAGGTGTTATTTTTATGTGTTCAATTATCGGCTACATCGGAAGCGAAATATCCTTTGAGGATTTCAAAAGAGGCTTTCAAAAAACAATCTCTCGCGGACCCGACATGTCCCGCGTGGAGAGGATAGACGGCGGGTGGTTTGGCTTTCACAGACTTGCCATAATGGGTTTACATGAGGAAGGCATGCAGCCCTTTTCGCTCGGCGAGAGCAAGGCGGCCTGCAACGGCGAGCTTTACGGCTTTCGAGACATGAGAGAAAAGCTAAAAAAGAAGTACAGCTTCAAAAGCGATTCCGACTGCGAAATCATACTGCCGCTCTACAAAGAATACGGGCTTTCTATGTTCTCTATGCTTGACGCGGAGTTTGCCATGATTATCTACGACGGTGAAAAGAAGGAGCTTATCGCCGCACGAGACCCGATAGGTATTCGTCCGCTATATTATGGCTATGACATGAATGGTGAGCCTATCTTCGCAAGCGAAGCGAAAAACCTTATCGGACTCTGCAACAGGGTTATGCCTTTTCCGCCTGGACACTATTATGCGGGCGGGAAATTTGTCCGCTACGCAGACGTTTCAAAGTCCGAAAAATACACAAGTGACGATATAGAAACCGTAGTTCGAAAGATACACGAAAAGCTTGTCACAGGGATAGAAAAACGGCTTGACGCAGACGCGCCGCTCGGTTTTCTATTAAGCGGGGGACTCGACAGCTCGCTCGTCTGCGCGGTGGCGGCGCGGCTTCTAAAAAAGCCGATTAGAACCTTCGCCGTTGGCATGAGCGAGGACGCGATAGACCTAAAATACGCGCGAGAGGTCGCGGATTTCATTAAAAGCGACCATACGGAAATTATTATTACAAAAGAGGACGTGCTTGCGGCACTTTTTGAGGTTGTGGCGCTACTTGGAACCTACGACATAACAACAATAAGAGCAAGCATAGGAATGTACCTTATCTGTAAGGCGATACACGAGACGACAGATATACGAGTGCTTCTTACGGGGGAAATCTCCGACGAGCTTTTTGGCTATAAGTATACGGATTTTGCGCCCTCAGCCGAGGAGTTTCAGCGCGAGGCGGAAAAGCGAATACGCGAGCTTCATATGTACGATGTGCTTCGCGCAGACCGTTGTATATCGGTAAACTCCCTTGAAGCGCGTGTTCCTTTCGGTGACCTTGATTTTGTTAAGTATGTTATGTCAATTCCGCCCGAAATGAAGCTTAACAGCTACGGCAAGGGAAAGTACCTTTTAAGAAAGGCGTTTGAAGAAGACGGGTATCTTCCCGAAAGGATACTTTGGCGCGAGAAGGCGGCGTTCAGCGACGCTGTGGGTCATTCTATGGTGGACTACCTTAAGGAGTACGCAGAAAAGAAATACACCGACACGGAGCTTGAGGAAAAGCGAAAGAGATACAGTCACGCCACACCGTTCACGAAAGAGTCGCTTTTATATCGTGAGCTTTTCGAGGAGTATTACCCCGACCAAGCGGATATGATAGTTGATTTCTGGATGCCAAACAAAACGTGGAAGGGTTGCAACGTAAACGACCCCTCCGCCCGCGTGCTTTCCAACTACAAGGGAAGCGGGGAATAAAAAACTATAAAGGTCGGCGGGTTGCGCTTTTGTAATTTCATTTCTGAGACAGAGAAAATTGTTTACCGCCGTAAATTATGCTATATTACTATTATAAATTTGTAGTTATGCTGATATCAGAACAAGTGAAAGGCAAATGGAATTAGTTTATGCTAAACAAAAGACAGAATATAGTCATTTCTCTAATTCTTTTTACTCTGTATATCTTTAACTTTCTTTTATCTGAGCTTACCGTCAACGCGCGTTGTGAGGTTGTTTTTGGTGCTGACTCGGTGATACTTGTATATTCGCTCGGAATAATTTGCACCTCTGTCGGGTATCTTTCATTTTATTTAAGCCGAATACTATTTAAAAGCGAGAGTGCGAGAAAGCTGGTTATATGCGTGGTTTCGGCGGGCTATATGGCGGCGACGATTTGTTTTATGTTCACCCCGTCGAAACAGCTGTTCTCGGTTTCCTCCCTTGCCGCGCTATTGCTTTTCGGTTATGTCGGTGGCTTTTCTCATTACGCCATTTCGCTTTTTCTCTTTAATAAAGACTATTCCGGCAAGGTTATAGGATTTTCTATTGCTCTCGCCACGCTGTTGCAATTCATCGTTCAAAACCTGTTGATTACCGACACCGCGCTTATAATAAGCTTATTCTTGGGCGTTAGCGGTATCATATATCTCACGCTTCGCCCGATAAGGGATTGGATGTTTGATAACCCGCTTCCTTATTCGAAGGAGCCGACAATAAAGCCAAAGAGCCTTGCGTTGCCAATACTCATTGTTGTGGTTATGTCGGTTTGCTTCGGACTTGGCGACGGCTTGGTCACACGGCTCCACGCAAGCGGCGTAATTGACCTGACCTCTTATGAAAGACTGCTTTACGCTTTAGGAGTAATTGTTGCCGGTATAATTGCCGATATAAGAAACAGACGTTTTTTGCCGCTTTGTACGTTGTTTATGTTAGTGCTAAGCTCCGCGATGACGCTCTTTATCGGAAACGACGCGGCAGCGAACGGCGCGTATATCAGCGCAATGTATCTTTTTTCGGGCTTTTATGTTATGTACCTTACCGTCACCTTTACCGATGCCGCGCCGAAAACAGACAAGCCCGACCTGTTTGCGGGTATGGGGCGAATTGTTCGCGGAGTTTTCATAGCGTTGACAGCATTCTTTTCCAACTTTCTTTTTGAACTAATAAGGATTGAGGGGATTTCTATTGCGGGTATTTGTCTCTCACTTATTGTTTTAGTGTTGTTTGTTATCGGCGGTGGTTTAAATATACGCGCTGAAAAGAACGAACAAACAGAAGACAGAATGAAGCAATTTATCGTGGAACACAGCTTGACCCCTCGGGAGGCTGATGTTCTCGCAAGGCTTGTTGATAACGAAAACACCAACGCCGATATAGCGCGTGAGCTGTATATTTCCGTTCGTGTTGCAGAGCGGTACATCACCTCAATTTACGAAAAGACCGGCACTCGCACCCGCGTCGGACTCGTTAAGCTCTACTATAACAAGTAAAAAGCAAAACTACAAAAAGGCCTCACCGTCACGGTGAGGTCTTTTTATTTGGCGGGATACCGACCTATACAAAAGATAAGGCGGCTCGTTAAAATGGAATAAGGAAAGCAAAGCGTCGGAAGGGGAAAACAAATGAAACAGCTTGAGCGAATTGTTCCATACACCCTGCGCGTGGCAAAGGCGGCGACGGTGGATATAGCCGACGCTTTGAGCGACGACGCAACAAGCGATAAGAATACGGGACAGATATTCGCTACGGTAAAGGTATTTGATAACGAAAACCGTGTGTCTTTTGAGGCGCGTGCGGTTGACGACACAAAAACAGAAATCCGAATAGCGCTTGTTAAATCGTCTCCGAAGCTTTCAATTTGCGGACAGAATAGAACGCTTAATTACCTCGCGGACAGCATAGAACAGCTTATCGAAAACGAATTTCTATAAAAACATTATCAATTTACTACAATCTACGCTTGGGGGAGTGGCTTTGAAAAAGACTGTTTTTTTCTTTCTTTCATTTTTGCTTTGCTTACTGCTCGTTTCCTGTGGTATTGAAAAGATTGCTTCTAAGCCGCAAAGCGACGGTACAGTTAAATTTGAGGATACCGAGTGGGCGCATTACGATGGCTACGGTGTATCACTCGAATATCCCTCGACATGGAAGCTTTACGTCTATACAGAACAGGACGACCTTGCGGGGCGTTCGGTGCTTGCGGTAAACGAGGACGAAACTATTTATATCCGTTGCTTTATAAGCATATTCAGCGAGGAGATAACCTGTTTTCTGTCACCGTCGGATAACGCCGAAGCCGAATTGTTTTACAAGGAAATCAGAAGTAGAGCAAAGATGTCAGAAGCTGTCCCACCGATACCCGAAGGCACGACCGACGACGAGATATTGCCCTATATTGAAGCTTTTGACGCGCTAAGTGAGAATAAAGAAACGCCGCTTCCCGAGTATACGGGAATACTGCCCGAAAAAGAAACTGTTTCGCTTGAAGCGGCTAAGATTTTTGACGACGGCTCACTCGCTGTCGCGAAGGACGCTGACAGCGGTCTTTACGGCTACATTGACCGAACGGGTAACTGGGTTATTGAGCCGTCCTTCGATAGTGCGAACAGATTTTCGCAGGGACTGGCAATCGTGCTTATCGAGGGCGAGGACAGCTATAAATATATTGACCGCACAGGCATGGTTGTAATTGAAGGCGCAGATAACGAGGGCTATGTCAATCGCCTAACTAAAGGCGCTTACACAGCGCCCTTCAGCGAAAATCTCGCGGCAGTTTATCTCGACAACGGCTTGGCACAGAATATGGTCTATATTGACATGGAGGGAAGCATTGTAATCGACGCGACCTACATTCCGAAGCTTGACGGCTCGTCTTATGCAAACGAATTCTGCTTTGCACGGGCAACACCGTTTAAGGGCGGCTTTGCGGCGGTTCAGCGTTCTCTCAATACTTCGTCGTTAGCTTCTTTGGGAATCATTGAGGACACCTATTTAATCGGCATGGACGGAAAACCAGTCGCCTCTATATCGGGGAAATATTCCGTAGACACTATGGGCTTCGACGATAATATGCTTTTGAGGTTTACAGAGAACGATAAATTTGCGCTCGGCGAATTATACGGACTCTGCGACGCGTACGGAAACACCATTGTTCCGATGGAATACGAAAGCCTTCAATACTGCGAAAACGGCATTTATGTAGCTAAGCTAAATGGCGCTTGGGGCTTTATCGACAAGTTTGGAAATATCATTATCGACTTTGTTTATGATGAGGCTATGCCGTTTACCGATAGCCTTGCCGCCGTCAAAGTATACGGTAAATGGGGTTTTATTGACGAAAGCGGCAGCTTTGCAATTAGCGCGGAGTACGATGAAGTAGCGCCTTTAGAGCAACGGCTCGGAAGCCACCTTTACGGTGCGGCGTTCAGCGGTGGTGTTGCTTCGGTTAAGAAGGGCGAGTACTGGGGGCTTATAAATACGGCAGGAAAAGAACTAACGGGATTTTCATTTATGGATACGGGCTTCGGGTACAGCGGCTCGCCGTTTGAATCCTCGACGCACGGAGTTGTTGTTTACCGCGACGGTGAACGCTACGGTCTTTTGACCACCGACGGAAAACAGGTGGCTGAACCGATATTTGAGAGTGTTTCAAGCTTTTATGACGCACAGTAAGGAGATTAATTATGAAAAGAAAAGCAAGCGTGTTTTTGACTATTCTGCTTATGGCGGCGTGCCTTGCCTCTTGCGGTACGCCTTCAGTTACAGAACCTCAGACAAACGAAGCTTTACCGAAAGCGGAAGCGACCAAGCCCGTAACAAAGGAGCTTCTCTGTTCCTCTGAAGTATGGCAGGATAAAAACGACATTACCTACAGATTAGTCTTTAATGAAGACGGTACCGGCTTTTCGGAAAAAGGCGTGTTGGGCGCGCCGAGCTTTACTTGGTCGCTATCAAAAAACGGAGACATTGAAATTGAATACGAGTCTTCCGCCACGTGGATACAAACCGAAGCCGTAACGACAGAAGACGGATTTATGCTCGTCGGAAACTACAGCACAAAGGAGGTCAGCTTCATTCCCGCTTTAGCGAAACCGCATGATATTCCGTCAGGAAGTTGTCCTGAGGAATTTCTCGGCGACTGGTATCAGATAGCTCAACGAGACGGTAAGCAAGTTCAAGAGAATGAGCGCGAAGAATACCCGTCCATTTCTTTTCGTTCGAACGGAACGGGCAATACCTACTGGATATCTGACATCTATATGAACTTTACTTGGTGCGTCGCCGACGACGGAAGATTTTATATTAAGTGGCCGAACGAAGACCGTTATGACCTGAATTGGTATGAAGCAAGCGTATTAGGTGACAAGCTTACTGCTATCAACCGCGACACAGGCGTTGAGAAGACCTATGTGAGATAAGACTTTACTTATGCTTGTAAAACACGTTGAGGAAAGAAAATGAAAAAGACATTCCGCTTCATAATAGCCGTTTTATTTATAATAAACTTCTTAACTTCCTGCGTCCCTCAAGACGTTGCGCCGCAGACGATAGAAGAACCGAAAGTGTCGGAAAAACTGTTCTCTGTTCAAGCCGCGTCGTTGGTGCTTCCTGAGGGTGAGTTGCCAAAAGACATGGAGAGCTTTGTCGCTTTTCGTGCTGAACTCGACAAAAAGCTTACTGAAACAAAGAACGCCGCCGATTCTCTCGGACTTTCGGAGGACTACTACTATCTTGCGGTTATGAACAAGACGATACCTCTAAGACTTGATATGATGATTGATTCTGAAGAATTGGAGCTTGCTCAAAGGGCAGAAATAGCGGTGTTTCAATGGAGTGAACTACACGACTTCTCAAAGCGTATGAACGGCTATGTCGGAATTTTACGAGCGCTTTGCGAGGGAGACGATATATTCAATATGAGGGAGGACGCATTGAATTTGACAGGCGATGGTTCGTGGCCAAGCGGATATTTCTTTGACGATTTTCTTCCGTCGCTTGAAAAAGTAGATTCATTTCTTGTCTGTGACGAGTATCTTAATGGCTACGGCATGGATGACGCGCTGCTTTGTTCAATAGGAAGCAGTTCGGTAACCCTTGAGGAGGCAGATAAGTATATTGACGCTATAAAAGAGCGCGGACTGTATACCTACAGCGAAAACCGCTCAGATAATCAATTGGCGTGGTATGGTTGCTGGGTAGGTGACGACGGGCAAAACTGCTATTTATATGTTGAACGTTCGCCCGTGGGTGAGGGCAGTTTAATGCAACAGCTAAGCGACAACAGAGAATTCTTCGTTTTCGCGGGCAACTTTGATTTTATGTTGTGTATTGAAGTGGCGATGTGGGAGTCATAAATGTGGGCAAATTTTGATAGCTTTCTGAGAGTTTCGCATAGAAAAAAATGAACTTGCGGCCTCTTGACCCCAGATTACAACCTAATAATATATTATGAAAAAATAATTGAAAGCGCCGTATACGGCGCTTTTTCATTGCTTTATAAGTGAAAAAATCAATTTACGTCATAAAGGTGCCGATTTGCATAAAGGAAGGCTCCTTCACAAGCTTTCCGTCTGTGGTGAGAAGACCATACTTCATTATATACCCGTCCTCATCAAACTCGCAGAAGGTAATCGTTCCGTGGGAGGCACCTTCAAAGGGACAGCTCGAACTGTCAAAGGTGAAATCAATAATAGTGTTTCCGACTATGTCTATTACGCCCCAATATCCGCCCATCTGTACGGCGCATACTAAATCGTTGAAGCCCGCGGCGAGAGTCTTGGAACCTATCGGAGCTTATGAAGAAGTACCGCTCGGGAAAGGGCGCGCTATACACCTCTTGAAAACGTGTATTGCGGAGCATGAAAAAACGCGAGTGTAATTTTGTTTATATAACGAAAGAAGGGTAGCATTAGCTACCCTTCTTTTTTGTCGGTTTGCAAACTATTTTATTGGTGTACTATCATCAAGTGCGAGTGCATACATCGAGCCGGCATAGCGGTCGTCAGTGCTTCCGCCCGCAAAGGTGACTATATTTTTACAGTCGCCGCTCATGTACAAGCCCCAGTTAAGGGAGATAGCGTCGGGCGCAACGCCCATACCGAAAAGGTGTTCGCCAGTCACTGTTCTAAGGGTTACGCTGCCGCCGTTGCGCATAGCTAAGTACTGGTCGTCCGCTGAAAACGCCGCCGCTTGCTGCCCGAATATTGTTGCCCATATCGGTGCGCCCGAGGCGGTGTCGATAATTATCGCACGCTCGTTTGTGCCCGAAGTATCTGTTCCCCAAAAGAGCGTTTTCCCGTCGTGCGAAAGGCTCATCTTTGACGAGCGCATGCCCACATCAAGCGTCCAAAGCGTTTTACCCGACGAAAGCTCGGTGCAGATTAAATATCCTGTCCCCGTTGCCTTAGTTGAAGTAATAACAAAGCTGTCGCTTATTACATAGTCCATAATCATAGACTCTATGTACTTCTCCCAAAGCACCTTGCCCGTCGCTATTTTCGTCGCGGTAAGGTCGCCACAGTCGGAGGAGGTGTAAAGCACCTTGCCGTCATTGCTAAAAAACAGCTTATGGTTATTTCCGCTCATCATATAGAAGTCGCGAATAATTGCTTTGCTCGCTATATCAACTACACATACATACCCCTCGTCGGTCTGCATAGCCGCCATAGTGTTGTCGGGAGAGATTTCAATATCGTATATACTGCTGAAATAGCCGTCGGCGGGAGCTTCAGGTTTTACATACAGCACCGCATTCTCTTTATAAGGTATTTGATAGCTAAACACTTCGTTCCCGCCAATATCCCATATGACCGCCTTGTCAGCCGCGCCAGAGCCGAGCTTATCGGTGTGAACAATAGCCGCCACAAGCGAGCCGTCACTCGAAACATCACAGGTACGGTCCTCGCCGTAAATAGGCTTTTCAAAAAGCAGCGTTCCCGTCTTGTCGAAGACATGTAAGTAGCCGTTTTCAAAGCGATACTGCTCGGTGTACGTAGTGTGGAAGGGGGTGGTCGCGACTATGTCAGCGTCGGTATCGAAGCCGTACGCCTGCATACCCAAATTGTGCTCATTAATAAGGTTGTAGCGTACCTGCGCGGGCTTCCTTTTAAGCTCAAGCTTAAGCTCAAAGGTTTCGCCGTCTTTCGGAACTATTACGATAGATTCCTCGGCATAGTCGGAGTTCTGTCTTGGCTGATTGTTACCTACGCCTATTTCGTTGACGAAGATTGTCGTGCGCGCCCAGTTACCCGTCGCGTCCGACTGAAAGGCGGGAACAACTAACGAAAAGCGCCCGTCTGCGTCGGTTGTGGCAAGGTCGTTTTCGTTCCGTGAGCTTTGGACGTCTATGCCCGAAAGCGGCTCGCCCGTCTCGCTGTCGGTGACTATTCCGTTAACCGTACAGCTTCCGTATTTCGCCTGCGACGGCCTTTGATGAGTCTTTATTACGGCGGCAAGAAGCTCTTCGCTTTCGCCGTCGTTCACATAGAACGCAAAGCGCGCAAGTGAATCGTAATCCTCGCCGCTTCTTCCGACATAGGTATAGCGCTGAACGGTAGATTCACCCGGTTCGAGAACCGAAGCCGCTGAAAGCGCGATTACCTCGGTGCCCTCAACTTCGCCCCATTTGAAAACAAGAGAGGGGTCATAACCTTCAACCTTCTGCCACTCGTTCTCATCTAAATTGTTGGCAGGGATAAGCTGAACGGTTTTGTCAGAATTGTTAGTTATCTTCGCGCAAACCGAAAGACCGCAGTCGCGCGAATAGGTGGCGTAATTGACTTCGCGCGGGGCGGTTAAGCTCACGCCTTTTACCTCGGAAAGCACCTCCGCGTCACCGTTTTGAAAGAACGGAAGAAAGCGGTCTTCGTCTTCGGGCTTCGGGTAGGTGTCGGAGTTTACCATATACTCAGCGTTCGGTGAATTATAGTAGACTGTCTCGACCGACGCTGTAGGCTGTATGGCAGGAGGCTCCGTTTGCGTTCCCTCGGGAGCGGTAGTGCCACCGCAGGAAACGAGTGATAGGAGAAGAATAACGGAAATCAGTAGAGCAAGTAGTTTTTTCATTTTCTTTACCTTTCTATATTTGAACTATTTATACTGGTTCGCAGCTTTTTAGCAGGGCCTTAAGCTCGTCGAAAAAAATGCTTATCCACTCCTGCTTCGAATTGTCCTCGGAAATTACGCCGATTTTTGTATTGCCTTTCGGAAACAACCTTTCCACGGTAATTCTTATTCGTTCGCTCTCGGGCGCTTTAACGATAATAACTCCGCGCTCGCTGTTAATATGCTCGGCGCTTATGCCGAGTGAATCGATAACGTCATAGATTGCATTTAACACATATTCGCGCTCATATTGAAGAACCTCCGCTGTCTCGTTGTTGTCCACAGCCACGCCTCCTTTAAAAACTTCTTGCTTTCAGCTTACACCGGCTTCGCGTTCTTGATAAGGATAGAAAAAGGATAGTTTTTAAAAATGACGCGTCTCTTAACGAAAGTTGACAATTATGTTGAAAAAGAAGAAAAGGTGATTTAGAATAACAACAGTACATTAAGGGGGCGGTAAACATTAAAAAAACCTATGACACATTCAGCGTTTGCGCGCTCATTGGACTTTGTTTTTTGCTTACAGGCTCAGAATATATAACGTGGTGATTATATAAGCTCGCGCCGGTAGTTGACGGTGCGCTGCCTGACATTCTTTCTGAGGGTATAGGTTATCTATTTCAGGTTTTCGGAATTTTTGTCTTTTCGCTGTTACTTAAAAGAAATAAAAGGCTGTCGCTTTCACGCCCGTTTTTTATATCCATTTTAATCGCGGACCTTGTCTTTACCGCGCTTGCCTTTCTTAGTCCCACGGCTTTCGGAATTATCGCCTTCGGCTTTATAATGAACTTTCTCCATGGTGTTATCGGCGGATACTACCTGACGCGTCTGTCGTTAAATGTTCCACAACAGAAAAGGGGAACGGTTTTCGGTGTGGCTTACGCCTTCGGAAGCGTGGGTTCGTGGCTAATCTCGCTTCCTATGAACGGCGAATTTCTTGCGTCACCCTACATATTTATTGTTTACTCATTGCTTGTTGCGTCTGTTATCGCAGTAGAGCTTTCCAGTGATAATGCCGATTTCTCCGACTTGGATGTTGCAAAACCGTTTGCCTTCGATAAAGCGGTTATACCTTTAGCGGCTGGAGCGGTGCTGCTGTTGTCGGCTGTAAAAGGATTGGGCTTTTACTTTCCAGCGGCCGACCACCTTGGCGGCGCGGTAAGCGCCATATTCGCGCGTTCCTTTTACGCCGTAGGGCTTATTCTTGCGGGTATAATAAACGACAAAAGCCGCAAGACAGGCGCGATATGCTGTCTTGCAGCTCTTGTTTTCCCCTTTATTTCGCTGGCTCTCGGCGACGAGCCGTCTCTCGGTCTCGCACTCTGGATAGCAAGCTACATTTTCTTCGGCTTCTTCTCGGTTTACCGCGTAGTGACCTTCAGCGATTTATCCGGCAAAAAGAGCTCTCTTTTATTTATTGCGGGCTTTGGGCTTATGTTTGGGCGTGTCGGAGACGCGGCGAGCGCCATATGCGGGATAGCGACGAGAAACAGTTCTTCCATTCTGCTTGCTGTTTCTTCCGTTCTCTTTATAGTCACGATATTTGTATTTTTTATGTATTACAATAAAACGTATTCCGCGGTGCTTTCAAAGGAAGCGAACAATGAGGCGCTTCTTCAGCGGTTTGAAGCACAGTATCAACTCTCCGTGCGGGAAACCGAGGTTTTCAGACTTATCATTTCGGGACGGTCAACCTCCGAAATTGCATCAGACCTATATATAGCCGAAAGCACAGTTAAATTTCACGTTAAGAATATACTAAAAAAGACTGCTTGTGCCAACAGAACGCAGCTAACGGTGCAATTTAGAAAGCAATAGTTTGTAAGCTTTATTCGGTACAGCGTTTTATTTGAACTTACTATCTCTTGACCCACGAATTATTGCATTAATAAAAATATGAATTAACAGCCGAAAAAGCGCCATAAATGGCGCTTTTTCATTTTTGATTATTCGGTTTTTGCTTAGTTTTCGCATTAATTCTACCCAATTTCGCTATTTCAAAAATGAAAAGGTAAGTTCGCAATTTTGTTAACCAATAATCAAAATTTGCAGAAAAAGAAATGTGTGTCAAAGATATAGAGAAATCGGATTTAGTATGACTAAGATATATAAGGCGTACAGATGAATCAATTTACAGAATTAATGTGAGAATTCTCACATAAACAGATATGAAGTCTGTACTCAATACTTATCTGCGAAACTCTATTATAAGTTCGGACGTTCGTTTGCTAAAACGCCGAGCCGACAAGTTCTTCTTCGTCCTGTAACGCGTCGTAGCCGCTTTCACCTGTTCTTACCTTAACTACATCTTCTACGTCGTAGACGAAAATCTTGCCATCACCGATATGACCTGTGTAGAGCGCCTTTTTAGCTGCGTCAATTACAGTTTTGACGGGTATCTTGCAGACTACGACCTCTACTGAAATCTTCGGCAGTAGGGTGGTTTCCATAGGTACGCCACGGTAGTATTCGGGCTTGCCCTTCTGCATGCCGCAGCCGATTACCTGTGTGACCGTCATACCCGTAATGCCGAGTGAATCCATAGCGCTCTTTAGCGCCTCAAAGCTGCTCTGTTTCGTGATAATTTCTATCTTTGTCATCTTCACGTCGCTGGCAGAAACGCTTTTACTCTTTTTGAGTATTACAGGAACTGCCTCGTCCTCGTCGGTTTTTCCGATAACAGAGGGAATAACTGTACTTCCTGTCTCATGATAGCTCGGCATAAAATCCGCGTAGGAAGAAGCAAGCCCATGCTCGGAGATATCAAGTCCGTTAATCTCCTCCTCCGCCTTGCAGCGAAGTCCTACCGTCTTTTCAATAACCTTGAAAAGAATAAAGGTTGTTACTCCAACCCACGCCATTACCGCAACTACACCGAGCGTCTGTATGCCGAGCATTTTGAAGCCGCCGCCGTAGAAAAGTCCGCCGTCAACAGCGAAAAGTCCTGTAAGAATTGTGCCGAGCGCACCGTTAATGAAGTGTACGCCTACCGCGCCGACAGGGTCGTCAATCTTCAGCTTCTTTTCGACGAACTCAATGCCGAAGACAACAGCAAAGCCGGAAATTACGCCGATAACAGCCGCGCCGAAGGGGTCTACGACGTCCGCGCCAGCGGTAATGGCTACAAGCCCCGCAAGGGTGCCGTTGAGTGTCATGGAAACGTCGGGCTTCTTATAGCGCACCCAGGTGATAAGCATAACAGCAACAGTTGCCACCGCCGCCGCGAGGTTTGTGGTAAAAAAGACACTGCCCATAGAAGCGAGAATGCCGTCTCCCTCAGCGGATACGGTGGAGCCTCCGTTAAAGCCGAACCAGCAGAACCAAAGGATAAACACGCCGAGCGCGCCAAGAGTAAGGCTGTGTCCGGGAATAGCCTTAGGCTTTCCGTCCTTGCCGTATTTTCCGATACGCGGCCCTAAAATTTTTGCACCGATAAGCGCCGCAAGCCCACCGACCATATGTACCGCCGTAGAGCCCGCGAAGTCGTGAAAGCCGAGTTCAGCGAGCCAGCCGCCGCCCCAAATCCAGTGACCGGAAATAGGATAAATCACGGCGGAGATAACCGCCGAATAGATACAGTAGGCGCTGAACTTTGTGCGTTCCGCCATAGCTCCAGAAACGATAGTCGCCGACGTTGCGCAGAAGACGGTCTGAAAGATGAAGTAGGCATAGAACGGCACGCCGCTCGGAAGAATAGAACTGTAGTCGTTCATTGTGAAAAGGTCGAAACCACCGAATAGTGAGCTTACGCCGCCGAACATAATACCGAAGCCGATTATCCAGAATATCGGCGTGCCGATACTGAAGTCCATAAGGTTCTTCATAATTATGTTGCCCGCGTTCTTGGCTCTTGTGAAGCCTGTTTCCACCATGGCGAAGCCAGCTTGCATAAAGAAGACAAGCGCCGCCGCCACGAGTACCCAAATTGTGTTTACTGAAGAATACATAGTTTTAACTCCTTTATATTTCATTTATATATATAAAAACGGCGTGCGTTCCTTTTCGGAACGCACGCCATTGTGCATAAGGTTGCCTGCATTTACACGCTGAAAAGCATATCACCGTAGGTCGGGAAGGGCCAGAACTCCTTTGAAACGAGGGTTTCGAGCTTGTCCGCCGAGGCTCTAAGCGCCGCCATAGAGGGCGCGAGGGTATCGCGAACATAGTTTGCCTTCGCCTTAGCGCCGTCCAGTGATTCAATCTCCTTAACGGACTTTTCAAGCACCTCAGCGCCGCTGTACAGCGCGTCGGAGGACTCGCTAAGCTCGATAACCGTCTGTTGAACGGAATCCTTTTCTATCGAGATACCAAGCGACTTTTTAAGCGAAAGCTCACTCAAAAGCTCCTTCTCATAGCTCTGTGCCGCGGGATAGATTTCCTTTTTGACGATATCAAGCATAGTCAAAGCGTCAATCATGTTAATCTTCTCGTAGGTTTCAAGTAGGATTTCGCAGCGAGAACGCATTTCCGCCTCGGAGAAGATATTGTGCTTGGTGAAAAGCTCTATATTCTTGTCGCTTTCAAAGAGCGGTATCGCGTCGGCGCTGGTGCGAAGATTGAGAAGACCGCGTTTTTTTGCCTCTTTCACCCATTCGTCGGAATAGTTGTTGCCGTCAAACAAAATACGCTTGTGTTTTGTTATAACGTCCTTAATTATCGCTTCCGTCTCCGTCGAAACGTCCTTTGCCGCCTCAAGCCGGGAGGCAAAGCCGTCAAGAACGTCCGCAACGACGGTGTTTAGCACAATGTTCGGACCCGAAATCGAGAACGCCGAGCCGAGCATTCTGAACTCGAACTTGTTGCCAGTAAAGGCGAAGGGGGAGGTGCGGTTTCTGTCGGTGGAGTCCTTTCGGAACTGCGGCACCGTTTCAACTCCCATCTGCATTTTTGAAACTGCAACGGGGGAGTAGGCGTTGCCACTCGCTATCGAGTTAAAGATAGCGGTAAGCTCGCTGCCGAGGAAGATAGAAACAATCGCGGGCGGCGCTTCGTTCGCGCCGAGGCGGCAGTCGTTGCCAGCGCTCGCGGCGGAGATGCGAAGCAGGTCCTGATGCTCGTCTATCGCCTTAATAACAGCGCTCATAAACAGTAAAAACTGTTTGTTCTCCTCGGGCTTCTTGCCCGGGTCAAAGAGGTTTCTACCCGTATCGGTCGAAAGTGACCAGTTTACATGCTTACCGCTTCCGTTTACTCCAGCAAAAGGCTTTTCATGAAGAAGACAAGCAAGTCCGTGTCTGTCAGCTACCCGCTTCATAACCTCCATCGTAAGCTGATTGTGGTCGGTAGCAGTGTTGATGTTTGTAAAAATCGGCGCAAGCTCATGCTGGGCGGGGGCAACCTCGTTATGTTCTGTCTTGGCGTAGATGCCGAGCTTCCACAGTTCCTCGTTAAGGTCCTTCATAAACGCCATTACGCGGGGTTTAATGACACCGAAGTAGTGGTCTTCAAGCTCTTGCCCCTTCGGGGATTTTGCGCCGAACAACGTGCGCCCTGTAAAGATTAAATCCTTACGCTTCTTGAACATTTCCTTGTCAATAAGGAAGTATTCCTGTTCGGGCCCCACGGTACCCGTTACGCTCTTTACAGTGTCGTCGCCGAGCGCCTTAAGTACTCTTTTTGCCTGTTTGCTGATTAATTCCATTGAACGAAGCAACGGTGTTTTCTTGTCGAGCACCTCGCCGCTATAAGAGCAAAACACGGTTGGAATACAAAGGGAATCGTCCTTAATGAAGGCGTAGGAGGTGGGGTCCCACGCGGTATAGCCGCGTGCTTCAAAGGTGGCTCTAAGACCACCCGACGGGAAGGAGGAGGCATCAGGCTCTCCCTTAATAAGTTCTTTGCCCGAAAACTCCATTATTACTCTGCCGTCATCCTGCGGCGAGATAAAGCTGTCGTGCTTTTCAGCCGTTATTCCCGTCATCGGCTGGAACCAATGTGTGTAATGGGTGGCGCCCTTCTCTATCGCCCAATCCTTCATTGCCACGGCTACAGCGTTTGCTACGGTAATATCAAGCTCGCCGCGTTCGCCTATGGTCTTATGAAGCGATTTATAAACGTCTTTGGAAAGCCGCTCCTTCATCACGTCGTCGTTAAAAACCATGCTTCCGAAAAGCTCAGGTACGTTTTTCATTCTGCAACTCCTTTCGATAAAAAACAAAAAAGGCGCCGCGAGGTATAACCTCGCAGCGCCTTTGCTGTTCTTGATGTGAGCATTGTAAACCCAAAAATTCAATCTGTCAACAGAAAATTGCAAAATTTTTCGAAAAAAATTTTGCTGAGTCGTACTGCAAAAACGACATTAATAATGTGCAATATTAACTAAGTATGCGGCTAATTATTGTAAAAAGTGTTGACAAAATGTGCGGCGCGTTCTATAATATGCAAAAGGACAAAGACGTCCGTTACAGGTATATGTGTGCCTGTAGCGGGCGCTTTTTTTATTTTTTCGGAGGTAAACGAGATGTTAAGAGAAGGCATTGACGGTGTAAGGATTCCCTCTGGCTGTGCGGTATCGGCTATCTTTTCAAGAAGCGGGGAGAGGATGACGGGCGAGGATATTATTAAGTCTATCGCGCTTATGCACGAGCGCTCTAACGGGCTCGGCGGCGGCTTCGCGGGCTACGGAATCTACCCAGAATACGCCGACGCTTATGCCTTTCATTTGTTCTATGAAAACGCGAAGGCGAAGGAGGAATGCGAAAGCTACCTCAACCGTTTTTACGACATAATTAACCTTTCGAAGATACCTACGAAGAAGACACCGAAGATAACCGATGAGCCGCTTATCTGGCGATATTTTGCAAACCCGCTACCTACAAAGCTTGCCGATTCTCAGCTTGACCCAGACGAGTTTGTTGTGAGGTCTGTTATGAGGATTAATACCAATATAGACGGGGCGTATGTCTTCTCCAGCGGAAAGAATATGGGCGTTTTTAAAGGCGTAGGTTACCCTGAGGACATAGGAGAATTTTATAAGCTTGATAGCTATGAGGGCTACTGTTGGACGGCGCACGGGCGCTATCCTACGAACACTCCGGGCTGGTGGGGTGGCGCGCACCCCTTTGCAATGCTTGACCGCTCGGTGGTGCATAACGGCGAAATTTCCTCCTACGACGCGAATAGGCGCAACATTGAAATGTTCGGTTACAAATGCAATCTTTTAACTGATACAGAAATAATTACCTACACTATAGACTACCTCGTGAGAAAGAAGGGGCTATCCCTTACCGAAATGGCTGAGGTAATAGCCGCGCCATTTTGGGAGAAGATAGACGCAATGAAGGAAGATGACAAGGCGCGTTTTACCTATCTTCGCAATATCTACGGCGGACTGTTGATAACGGGTCCGTTTTCGATTATTCTCGGCTTCGACGGTGGTGTTATGGCGCTGAATGACAGGCTTAAGCTTCGTTCTATGGTGGTGGGCGAAAAGGACGACAGGGTTTATATAGCGAGCGAAGAATCGGCTATAAGAATTATTGAGCCGTCGCTTGACAGAATATATTCGCCCGTCGGTGGTGAGCCCGTAATCTATACCCTTGATAAGGAGGTAAGGTAGAATGGCGGTTGATTTTTTATATCCTGAATACGAGGTTGTGCGCAACTACGACCGCTGCATAGCCTGCCGTGTCTGCGAAAGGCAGTGCGCGAACGAGGTGCACCGCTATGACAGCGACCTAAAAAAAATGTTTTCGGACGAATCAAAATGCGTCAACTGCCACCGCTGCGTGGCGCTTTGTCCCACAAGGGCGCTTAAGATAATTAAGAGCGAGCACACCTTTAAAGAAAACGCAAACTTTACGGCAAACCAGATAGCCGACATATATCGTCAAGCGGGCAGCGGTGGGGTGCTTCTCTCCTCCATGGGCAACCCGAACCCGCTGCCTGTGTATTGGGATAAGATACTTATTAACGCCTCGCAGGTGACCAACCCCTCCATTGACCCGCTTCGCGAGCCGATGGAGACGCGAACCTTTTTAGGGCAGAAAAACGCGCCGCTTGAAAGAGACGAGAACGGTGAAATTTTGCCTAACGCAAAGCCGTATCTTACGCTAACTACACCTATTATGTTTTCTGCCATGTCTTATGGTTCAATAAGCTACAACGCACACGAAAGTCTTGCGCGGGCTGCGTCTGCGCTCGGTATCTACTACAACAGCGGCGAGGGCGGACTTCACGAGGATTTCTACAAGTATGGAAAGAACACTATCGTTCAGGTCGCTTCGGGGCGCTTCGGCGTACATAAGGATTACCTTAACGCGGGCGCAGCGATAGAGATAAAGATGGGACAGGGCGCGAAGCCCGGTATAGGCGGTCATCTGCCCGGCGCGAAGATAGTGGGCGACGTTTCCAAAACGAGGATGGTGCCCGAGGGCTCGGACGCTATCTCTCCCGCGCCGCACCACGATATTTATTCAATAGAAGATTTACGTCAGCTCGTTTTATCACTCAAAGAGGCGACAGAATACAATAAGCCCGTAATAGTCAAAATAGCGGCGGTGCATAACGTCGCAGAGATAGCCTCGGGTATAGCACGAAGCGGCGCGGACTGTATTGCTATAGACGGCTTTCGCGGAGGAACAGGCGCTGCGCCCGCGAGGATAAGGGATAACGTAGGCATTCCGATTGAGCTTGCGCTTGCAAGCGTGGATAAGCGGCTGCGCGACGAGGGAATAAGGAACAACGTTTCGCTTATAGTCGGTGGCTCGCTTCGCAATAGCGCCGACGTTGTAAAGGCAATTGCGCTCGGCGCAGACGCCGTATATATTGCAACAAGCGCTCTGCTTGCGCTCGGTTGTCACCTTTGTCGAAGCTGCCACTCAGGTCGCTGCAACTGGGGCATAGCTACACAGCGTCCCGAGCTTGTTAAGCGGCTTAACCCAGACATAGGCTGCAAGCGGCTCGAAAATCTTGTTGAAGCGTGGACGCACGAGATTAAAGAGATGATGGGTGGTATGGGAATTAACTCTATCGAGGCACTTCGCGGGAATAGGCTTATGCTTCGCGGAGTCGGACTTAACGAAAAGGAGCTTTCCATACTCGGAATTAAGCACGCGGGAGAATGAGGTGACAAAATGAAAAGAATATATGTAAATGAAAAATGGTGTCTTGGCTGTCACCTTTGCGAATTTAACTGCGCATTTGCTAACAGCGGAGAAAAGGATATGGCAAAGGCGCTAATGGGTGTAGAGATACACCCGCGAATAAGGGTAGAGGAGAAGGGAGATATCTGCTTTGCCGTTTCCTGCCGCCATTGTAAGGAGCCTATCTGCGTAAAAAGCTGTATAAGCGGCGCGCTTACCGTAAACGACGGCATAATTGAGATTAATCGCGAAAAATGTGTCTCCTGCTTTACCTGCGTGCTCGTCTGCCCTTACGGTTGCGTAATGCCGTCGGACGAGGGCGCGATGCAGAAGTGCGAGCTTTGCACAAAGAATACCTCGGGCGAGCCCGCCTGCGTAAAGGGCTGTCCGAACAAGGCAATTATTTACGAGGAGGCGGAAAAGTATGAGTAAGTATCTAATTATCGGAAATTCCGCCGCGGCGGTAGGTTGTATTGAGGGTATAAGACAAAGAGACAAAAACGGTTCGATAACCGTGCTTTCGAGTGAGAAGCGGCACACCTACTCTCGTCCGCTTATCTCATACTATCTCGCGGGCAAAACAGATATCGAACGAATGAAATATCGCCCTAACGATTTTTATGATAGGAACGGCGTAAAGCTAAAGCTCGGCGCGACGGCGGTGAAAGTAGAGCCGGAAAAGAAGGAGGTCGTTCTTCTCGACGGAAGCCGCGAGGGCTACAAGAAGCTGCTTGTAGCGACGGGTTCCCGCCCGTTTGTGCCGACTTTCGAGGGGTTGGAAAGCGTAAAAAGAAGATATACATTTATGTCGCTCGACGACGCGCTGTTACTTGAGAAGGTCCTTACCTCAAGCGACCGAGTGTTGATTGTAGGCGCGGGGCTTATCGGGCTAAAATGCGCCGAAGGAATTAAAAACCGTGTGAAGGAAATAACGGTTTGCGATATAGCAAAAAGGGTGCTTCCGAGCATACTCGACGAACGCTGCGCCGTAAAGGTGCAAAGACATCTTGAAGAAAACGGCATACGCTTCTATTTGGGTAACAGTGTGGAACGCTTTGACGGCGAAAGGGTTATCTTTCAAAACGGCGAAGCGGAAAGCTTCGACGCTATTATTACAGCCGTCGGGGTGCGCCCGAACACTGCACTTATTGAAGAAGCGGGCGGCGAGGTCGATAAGGGTATTGTGGTAAACGAGAGGCAGGAAACCTCACTTAAGGATATATATTGTGCGGGCGACTGTTCAAAGGGTACTGATATGCTCCTCGGCGAGAAACGGATACTTGCATTACTGCCGAACGCGTATCTCGGCGGCGAGTGCGCGGGAATTAATATGGCGGGCGGCGACTCTTTGTTTCAAAACGCTATACCCATGAACGCGATAGGCTTCTTTGGACTTCATATAGTCTCGGCGGGAGTATACGACGGCGAGGAATATTTAAAAGACGAGGACGGCTCACTTAAGCTTTTGTATTATAAAGACGACGTACTTCGTGGGTTTATTCTTATTGGTGACGTGGCACGGGCGGGAATATATACCTCGTTAATAAGAAACAAAACACCGCTTTCGACCATTGATTTTGAATTAATAAAGAAGAAGCCTCAGCTCGCCGCCTTCGCGAAGAAGGATAGAGCCGAAATGCTTTCACACGTATAAAGGAGTAACGCTATGGAACAAAGGGACAACTGCACCGGTAAAAGATACATAGCCTGCGGCAAAAGCGAGGGCAGTTTTGAGCTTTATGGAACTCCCGGCAACGCCTTGGGCGCATACCTTGACGGAGCAGACATTGTTTTGCACGGCAACGCACAGGACGCGACGGGTGACACTATGAACAAGGGCACAATTACCGTTTACGGAAGCACGGGCGACGCTGTGGGCTACGCTATGCGCGGCGGCGAGATATATATTCGCGACAGCGCTGGCTACCGCGGCGGAATACATATGAAGGCGTATAAAGAGAAATCACCGCTACTCGTTATCGGCGGAAGCGCGGGAAGCTTTCTCGGAGAGTACCAAGCGGGCGGCACAATTGTGGTGCTCGGTATTGGCGCAGAGGATGAGACGGTAGGAGATTTCTGTGCTGTGGGAATGCACGGCGGTAAGATGTTTATTCGCTCGAAAAGTGAGCCGATAAACCTTCCGCCTCAGATTAACTGCCATAAGGCAGACGGCGAAGACATGAGAGAGGTCGAAAAGTATGTGGATGAGTATTGCAAACGTTTCGGCTGTTTGAGTGATGAAATAATGAGCGAAAGCTTTTTCGTGCTAACTCCAAACACCAAAAATCCATATAAAAGGTTGTATGTTTATTGTTAACTTTTACGATTTCGTGTAAAATAGAGCTATATTGACGGAAGGAAGGATTCTTACCTATGACCTATTCCGATAACGAGATTCTTGAGTTTTGCGAGGAAAACGACGTCAAGTTTATTAAGCTTGCCTTCTGCGACGCGTTCGGAAAGCAGAAGAACATATCAATAATGCGTTCAGAGCTGCCGATGATACTAAACAGCGGAATATCCTTTGACGCGTCAGCGGTAAGCGGCTTCGGTGATATCTGCCACAGCGACCTTTTCCTAAGTATTGACAAATCATCGCTTACAGTGCTTCCGTGGCGTCCTTCCCACGGACGGGTAGCACGGTTCTTCTGTGATGTAAAATACCGTGACGGTAGACCCTTTGAATCGGATAACAGGGCGATACTGCGCACCGCTATGTCACGCGCTCTTTCTATGGGTATACGTCTCGATTTCGGCGCGGAAAGTGAGTTTTATCTTTTTAAGACTGACGAGGACGGAAGACCTACCGAAACGCCGCTTGACTTCGCGGGTTATATAGATGCTGCACCAGACGATAAGGGTGAAAACGTTCGCCGCGAAATCTGCTTGACCCTTGAGGAGATGGGCATTGAAATTGAGCGCTCACATCACGAGGAAGGACCCGGCCAAAACGAGGTAGACTTTAAATACTCAGACCCTATGACCTGCGCAGATAACGTCATAGCCTTTAAGGCGGCTGTTTCCTCCGTAGCGGCGAGAAACGGGCTTTTTGCCTCATTTATGCCAAAGCCGATTGAAGGAAAGAGCGGAAACGGCTTTCATATAAACATTTCAATCAGCAACAAGGAAAAAACCAAGGGAGAGGAACTGTTATTCTTTTTCCTTGGCGGCGTAATGAAAAGAATAGCCGAAATAACCGCTTTCTTAAACCCCGACAGTGAATCCTATAAGAGACTCGGCAGCTGTAAAGCGCCGAGGTATATAACATGGTCGCGCGAAAATCGCTCTCAGCTAATTCGTATTCCCGCAACTCTTGACGCAAATACACGTTTCGAGTTACGTTCGCCAGACTGCCTCGCGAACCCATATATAGCCTTTGCACTGCTTATCCACGCGGGTCTTGACGGCATTGAGCGAAAAGCCGCACCGCCAAAGGAGTGCAACGCCAATCTGTTTGAGCTGGACGAAGCAACGGCGGCAAGCTACACAAGACTGCCGCAGAGTCTGTCAATGGCTCTTGACCTCGCTAAACGAAGTGAATTTGTCAAGGGCGTTCTACCCGAACGCATAATCGAATGCTATGTTAAGAAGGCGGAAACGATATAAAGACCGAAACGGGGTGCAATTTATGATTGCCGCTGACAGACCGCTGAGAGTCTTTGTAATATCCAAGTCCGAGAAGGGCATAGAAGCGATTAAAGAGCTGCTGGCTTTTAATAATAACCTTGAATTTACCTTCGCGCACAGCGGGGGAGAAGCGAGAAGAATTATTATTAGCGAGGAGTTTGATATCGCGGTGGTAAACGCTCCGCTCGGCGATGAATTCGGAGATTCTCTTTGTCGCGCGCTCACAGAGAGCGCCGAATGTGAGACAATAATGCTTGTGAAAAGTGAGCTTTTTGACGAGGTAAGCTACAGCGTCGGCGATTACGGCGTACTTACTGTCGCTAAGCCTGTTTCAAAGTCGCTCTTTCATCAGGCGTTTATGCTTGCGTCGGCAGGAAGCAGAAGAAACGACAAGCTTAAAAGTGAGAATAAAAAGCTACTATATAAAATCGAGGAAATTAAGCTTGTGGAGCGTGCAAAGTGGGCGCTAATGGAAAAAGAGGGAATGAGCGAGCAACAGGCGCACCGCTTTATTGAAAAGCGCGCGATGGACTCAAGGCTTACCCGTTTTGAGGTAGCCCGTGAGATTGTAGCCGCAAACAATATCTGAGGTTGCATTTTAAAAAACGCTGTGATATAATCTTTCAGTTGACAAAGACGTCGGCGACAAGGGTGAAGAAGCCCTTAGTCGCGGGACGTCTTTTTTTGTTGCAAAGAAAGGAGATATAAGTATGGTACCTTTAAAACGATTCGAGGAGATAGATTACTCAAAGTACGAGCCGAATATGGCAAGCCCCGAGGTAATGTATGGGCTTCCGAGCGAGGTGCGCTTCTGCAACACCTGTGTTATGAGTAACCAAAAGCCGAACTCCTGCTCGGAGTTTGAGCACACAAAAAGCAGCATTAAACACAGTATGCATATTGAGAGCGACGGGGTATGCGACGCCTGCCGCGCGAACGAGCAGAAGCGCAACGGAAATATTGATTGGGAGCTTCGTGAAAAGGAGCTTATAGAGTTATGTGACCGCTTCCGAAAAACGGACGGCAGCTACGACTGCCTTGTGCCGGGCTCGGGCGGAAAGGACAGCTTCTACGCGAGCCATATGCTGAAATATAAGTACGGAATGCATCCGCTGACAGTTACATGGGCGCCGCATATCTATACGCCGTGGGGGTGGGATAACTTCGAGGCGTGGATACACGCGGGCTTCGACAATTACCTTTGTACGCCGAACGGACAAACCCACAGGCTTCTGACCCGCCTTGCCACGGAGAACCTGTTTCACCCGTTCCAGCCATTTATCCTCGGACAGAAGCAGCTTGCGCCGAAGATGGCGGCTATGTTCAATATTCCGCTCGTTTTCTATGGCGAAAACGAAGCGGAATACGGAAACCCGATAGCCGATAACAAATCGGCCTTACGCGACCGTTCGTATTTTGCTACGAACAGCAAGGACAATATTTATCTCGGTGGAGTTTCCATAAAGGAGCTTGAGGAAGACTTTAAGGTAGACCCCGCGGACCTTTCTATATATCTACCCGCGAGCGAGGACGAGATGGAGAAGCATAGTATTGAGGTGCACTATCTCGGCTACTATCTTAAGTGGCACCCGCAGGGCGCGTACTATTACAGCGTTGAGCACAGCGACTTCAAGCCGAGCCCCGAAAGAACGGTGGGTACTTATTCAAAGTATAATTCGATTGATGACAAGATAGACGACTTTTTCTATTACACAACATGGATAAAGTTTGGCGTGGGGCGTGCAAGCTATGACGCGGCGCAGGAGATAAGGAACGACGAGATTACCCGCGAGGAGGGAGTCGCGCTTGTTAAGAAGTACGACGGTGAGTTCCCCGAGCGATTTGCTGACGAAATCTTCCGCTATCTTTCTATTGACGAAAAGAATTTTCCCGAGGCGTGTAAATGCTTCGAGCAGCCGATGATGGATAGGGAATACTTTGAACATCTGACCGACCGCTTCCGTTCGCCTCACCTATGGATGAGACAAAACGGCGTGTGGAAGCTTCGTCACACGGTATTTGAATAAGAGGTGATTCACCTTGAAAAAAATAAGGCTTGCCGCGAGGCTTGACGTAAAGGATAACTACCTTGTAAAGGGCATACAGCTTGAGGGGCTTCGTAAGATGGGGCGCCCGAACGAGTTTGCGAAGCGGTACTACGAAGACGGCATAGACGAGATAATCTATATGGATATCGTCGCGAGCCTATATAACCGCAACAACCTCGGTGATATTGTCCGCCGCACCTCTGACGAGGTGTTTATACCCATAACCGTAGGCGGCGGGCTTCGCTCGGTAAACGACGTACGCGGTATTCTTTCCCTCGGCGCGGATAAGGCGGCGATTAACACAGCGGCGATAAAAGACCCTAAACTGATAACAAAGGTAGCTAAAAGCTTCGGAAGTCAGTGTATGGTACTTAGCATTGAAGCTAAGAAAACGAGCGGTGGTAACTACGAATGTTACTACGATAACGGTCGGGAGCACAGCGGGCTTGAGGTGACCGAATGGGCAAAGAAGGCGGTCTCGCTCGGAGCGGGCGAGATACTCCTTACAAGCGTAGATAAAGAGGGCTTTCAGCGTGGAATGGATTTGGAGCTAATTGAAGCGGTGTCCTCTTGCGTGGACGTACCTGTGATATGCTCAGGTGGGGCGGGCAGTGCAAGCGATGTGGCAAGCGCGGCTAAATCGGGCGCTTCGGCGGTAGCGGTAGCGTCGATACTACATTACGGAAAGACAAACGTGACAGAGCTCAAGAGAGAAATAGTCGAGCGGGGAATAGAGGTAAGACTATGACGGTGACAATAATTGATTACGGACTTTCCAACCTGTTAAGCGTTAAGCGGGCATTTGAGTATATGGGCGCGGATACATTGGTTACAAGCGACCCGAACGAGGTAATGAAAGCAGAAAAGCTCGTTCTTCCCGGAGTGGGAGCCTTCGCTGACGGAATAGCTGGGTTAAAAGAAAAGAGCTTGTTTGAGCCTATAATTAAGCAGGCGAAAAACGGCGTGCCGCTTTTGGGTATATGTCTCGGAATGCAGATGCTTCTTTCAAAAAGTGAGGAGTTTGGAGAACACGCGGGACTGAATTTAATTGAAGGAACAGTAGAAAGATTGCCAGATACCGACGTGGACGGCGTTCGTCAATGCGTGCCGCACATAGGCTGGAGCAGGCTTTATGAAAGAGGAAAGGGCTTTAGAAATACACTTCTTCAAGCCTTTCCAAAGGAAAAAGAGGTTTACTTCGTTCATTCCTATGAGGCGAAGCCGTATGACCCGTTCTGCGTCGTTGCTACGGCGTGCTACGGTGGGCGCGAGATATGCGCGGTGGTGAAGAATAGGAACGGGAACGTAACAGGCTGCCAGTTTCACCCCGAAAAGAGCGGTGAAGCTGGGCTTACAATAATTGAAAAATTTATCAGATGAGGTGAATGGTATGGCAAAATACGTTTTTGTCACGGGTGGAGTTGTTTCGGGGCTTGGAAAGGGAATTACGGCGGCGTCACTCGGACGGCTTTTAAAGTCGCGCGGGGTAAAGGTGGCGGCACAGAAGCTTGACCCATATATAAATGTGGATCCCGGCACTATGAGCCCCTATCAGCACGGCGAGGTGTTCGTCACCGAGGACGGAGCGGAAACCGACCTTGACCTCGGGCATTACGAAAGATTTATCGACGAGGATTTGAATAAGTACTCTAACCTTACGACGGGCAAGGTATATTGGAACGTTTTAAATAAGGAGAGAAGGGGCGAGTATCTCGGAAAAACGGTGCAGGTCATTCCGCATATAACCGACGAGATAAAGCGTTTTATCTATAACGTTGGCGTAAAGACCGACGCGGAGGTGGTCATTACTGAAATAGGCGGCACTACGGGCGATATAGAGAGTCAGCCGTTTCTTGAGGCGATACGTCAGATTTCGCTGGAGGTTGGCAAGGAGAACTGCGTGTTTATACACGTTACGCTTGTTCCATATCTTCGCGGCTCTGGCGAATATAAATCGAAGCCGACGCAGCATTCCGTTAAGGAGCTGCGTTCTATCGGAATTTCGCCCGATATCATCGTGCTAAGAAGCGACGAGGAGAAGATAGACGAGGACGTAAAAGAGAAGGTGTCACTCTTTTGTAATGTTAAACCCGAATGTGTTATAGAAAACAACACGCTTTCGGAGCTTTACGAAGCGCCGCTTATGCTCAAAAGAAACGGACTTGACGAGATTGTCTGCCGAGAGCTTGGATTAAAAACAAAGAAGAACGATATGCGCGACTGGGAGGCTATGCTTGAGCGGATAAAGTCTGCAGAGAAAAGCGTTACAATAGGAATAGTAGGCAAATATACAAAGTTTCACGACGCTTATCTTTCCGTAGCCGAGGCGCTTCGCCACGCGGGTTACGAAAACGGAGCGAGGGTGAAAATTGAATGGATTGATTCCGAACAGATAACCGATGAAAACTCGTCAGAAATCTTAAGTGCGCTACACGGTATTCTTATTCCCGGCGGCTTTGGTGATAGGGGAATTGAGGGCATGATATCAACCGCGAGATATGCGCGCGAGAACGGTGTTCCTTATTTCGGAATATGTCTTGGTATGCAAATAGCTGTTATCGAATATGCAAGACACGTTCTATCACTTTCAGATGCAAATTCAAGGGAATTTGACGAGAACTCAGAGCATCTCGTGATAGATTATATGCCCGACCAAACTGACGATACTGATAAGGGTGGAACAATGCGGCTCGGAAGTTACCCATGCGTGCTTATTAAGGGAACACAGCTTCATGCGGCTTACAGTAAAGACAGAATTAGTGAGCGCCACCGCCACAGATATGAATTTAACAACGACTACAAGCAGTCTCTTGAAAAAGCGGGACTTGTCGTGGCGGGAATCTCGCCCGACGGCAATATTGTGGAAGCGGTGGAGTGCAAGGAGCACCCGTTCTATGTCGGCTGTCAATTTCACCCCGAATTCAAGAGCCGCCCCAACAGAAGCCATCCTATGTTTTACACGTTCGTGAAGAAGGCTTTGGAGAGAACTGCGTTTAATTTTGCAAACAGAGAATAAAGATTTAATTAGAGATTTCTTCGGCTTGCTCGAAGGCGAATTACAGTACCTGCAAACCTTAACCGCCGCATAAGGCAAAACTAAAGGGCTTGATGTCTGCTATTTACAGACTTCAAGCCCTTTATGTTGCTTAACTGTTCACTTTGCCTAACTTTTGGGGTCACTTCATTATTGTGCGGCTCTTTATGAAAGTCCCGAAAGTACCTTGAGAAGCAAAGAGTGAAGCTGAACCGCGTCCTCCTGAGAAAGCTGAACGCACTTACCGAGCTCGGCGGGAATGTGTTTAGCTTCTTCCTTTAGCTTCTCGCCTGTATTCGTAATCGTAACGCTTACGCTGCGCTCGTCGTCCGCTCTGCGTTCGCGAGCAATATAGCCCTTTGCTTCAAGCTTCTTTAAAACAGGCGTTAATGTTCCTGAATCAAGCCACAGCCGTTCACCCAAATCCTTTACACTAAGACTCTTTTCTTCCCACAGAACCATCATCGCAATATATTGCGTATAGGTCAGGTCGAGCGGGTCGAGAAAGGGCTTATACCGCCTCACGACCTCTTTTGAGCAGGCGTAAAGAGGGAAACAAAGCTGGTTCTCAAGCTTTAGCATATCGTAATCGTCGTTCATCGTCGGTACCTCATATCGGCTTTTTAGTACTATTTAAGCTTATCACAAATCAATCGTGCCTTCAATTACCGCCTTTGCGAATTCTGCAACTTTGGCGCAGTCGTCGGCGTTCGGTTTGCCCTTGTGCATAGATTGGAAGCTTCCGCGGCAATGAAATTCCGCTTTTGACATATAAAGCCCCGCTTGCTCGGCGAGTTTCTTTACCTGTTTGTAGGTCGAGGGCAGAAGCGCCGCCGTGCTGAAATTTACGACCTTACCTACTCGCGTATTTATGCTATTAATAAATTGTTTTATCTCGTTGTCTACACCGGCCGCGTAGACCGAGCTTCCGAGAAAAAGAATATCGGTATCCTCCGAAAGCGGAACCGAAACATCGAACGCTTTTTCGCCGACGGCGGCGGCAATAGCGTCCGCCAGCTTCCTTGTGTTTCCTGTTTTCGTATAATACCTAACAGAAACTTTCATTTCACGCACTCCTTTTTGATTCTTCATAAGCTTGACGTACAGCCTTTGCAAGCTGGTCGGCGCAAGAGGTAGGACGTCTGCCGCAGGTGTTTCCAAGTAGTTTTTCTTCAATTTGTTCAACTGTAAAGCCGTCAACGAGCTTTGATATGGCCTTCAAATTTCCATTACAGCCACCCACGAAGCTGATATTTGTAATCACATTACCGTCAAGGCAAAAATGAATTTCCTGCGAGCAGACCATTTCAGTTTGATAGGTATAGTCCATTACAACAGCTCCTTTACCCTTTCATCCAGCTTCTCAGGCGTTACCGTCGGAGCGAAGCGTCCGACAACATTCCCGTCTCGGTCAACCAGAAATTTGGTGAAGTTCCATTTTATATTATTTCCCATCACGCCTTTTTGCTGTGATTTCAGAAATGTGTAAAGCGGGTCTTCATCCTCACCGTTTACATCAATCTTTGAAAACTGCGGAAATGTAATTCCGAAGCGTCCGGTGCAGAACGAATGAATTTCTTCATCAGCACCCGGAGCTTGTCCCGCAAACTGATTGCATGGAAAATCAAGTATTTCAAAACCCTTGTCTTGATACTTTTCATACAAATCCTGCAAGCCGTCATATTGCGGCGTGAAGCCGCAGCCCGTTGCGGTGTTAACAATGAGAAGCACTTTTCCCTTATAGTCGGAAAGGGAAACCTCGCTTTTGTCACGCGTCTTGACCGTAAAATCGTAAATATTCAAAGTAATTACCTCCTAAATAATTGTGTACAATTAAATCGCAAACAATGTTTACAATTGAATTGTACACAATCAAAACGAAAAAGTCAATACCTTAACAAAAAACCGAGATGAATTGGTTATACCAATTCATCTCGGCGTTTGTTTCCGCTAAACAGATTTTCTTATTTATATGTACTTTTCGCGTGCTCACAGATAGCGTCGAAGGTCTTTTCGCTCAAATCGTGCTCGAC
>CAZUOY010000008.1:0-20395 GCA_964622315.1 uncultured Oscillospiraceae bacterium
CTACTTCGATGTTCAGACAACAAATCCCGATTTCAACCCGATTTTGCGTTTAGCCAATTTTTCCCGCCTTAATGTCTTCAACTTGAGCTATATGGTGGATATCAATAACGGGGTACTCGGCAAGACACTGGCGAAATTTATCGGCACTTTCAGAAAGTGAAGCCACGATAGCCTCGGTCTCGTCCTTGTCGCTTCTTCCCGCCGCGATAGGCATGAGTGAAATCGGAAGCGTTATAGATGATAACGAGGAGCTTTGCTGTATCCTGCTTCCCTGGTCGCTTTCAAATTGAGAGAAGCAGCGAAGTATCTCATTAAGATTTTCCTCACGGGAATAGGTCGTCATCATAGGACGGCATTTGGAAAGCATATCCTCGAACTCACCCGCGTAGGAATTAGCCATATGTCTGTCGAGCACGTATAAAGTAGTTCTGCTGTTCTTCTGTCCCTCGGTTGAATTAGAAATAACCGCCCCGACATTTGGCATTACTATTAGCGTCCGCCGCAAGAGATTGTCGCGAAGGCGCGGATAGTAGAAACTTTCCACATGTCCGGTCATATATAAAGGCAACCATCTTGTAAGCGAAAAGAAAGCCTGGTCGGCGCTTGATATTAAGCCTGTAATTCTGCGGATTTTAAAGCCCTTGCGAAGAAGATGCATAATCTTTCCCTCAAGCTTAGGAAGATAAACAGGCTCCTCAAAAAGATATTCAGAGCTTTCATCGGTATAGAGAAGTATTGTTCCCGGCTCGCTAAGTCTGGACAGATGATTAATGAAGGTGTTAATAGCGCTTCGTTTTCCCTCGTTACCGAAAAATGAAAAACAGTTTGAGGTCACCTTAGGCGGCGCCTCGACAGGTCCAAGGGGTGTTTGGGCGGGGTATTCCTCAAGAACCGAGCGCTCGAAGGTGCTCATTAACGTGCCCACACTGTCGCGGTTATCGGTCAGCCAATCAAAGATAATAGATGAAAGCTGTTTTTTATCCATGCCGGGCTGAAGATTTTTGTTTCCTATCGCCTCAGAAAGAGCGATACGCTGATAGTTTTCGGTGCATTTGGCTGAAAAGAAGTCGGATAACGCTCTAACATAAGTGTTGTTTTTTGAAGGCTCGCGCCTGCCGGTGCGTATCAGGCTGATGAGTGAAGGGTCAACCTTCGCCGCGTCGGCAAGCTGTTTATTTGTTGTGGAGGTAAGCTCCATTAAGAAAACAATCCTGTCGGAAAAAGTCATCGCGTCGCCTCCTTTTATCCAATATATCACACAAAATGACTGCAAATCAATATGTTTGTCACGAAAAATTACAAAAATATGTCACTGACATTTCGCCTAAATAATTGAAAATAAAAAGATATTAATATAGAATTACATTAGATTGTTATATTTTGTCGAAAAAGACAAACCGAACGGGAACGATTTTATAAGGAGCGAGATATGTTCAAAAGACTGACCGCTGTTTTTCTTATAGCCGCTTTGGCGCTCTGCTCATTTTCGGGCTGCGCGAAAGGCTATAAAGCAAGAACCGACCTTCCCAAAGAAGAAGTAACACTGATTGTCGCGGGTAGCTGGACCGATTGCCGCGCGCTTGATGAAACGGCAAAGCTGTTTAACGAGGTTTATCCCAACTGTACGATAGCTTACGAGTATATGCAGGACTATTACGCGGCGCTTCCGAAAAGAATGAACGGCGCTGACGCAGTGGATTTGTTTTTCACCACTAACATACAAGCTGATTCGGAAATGCTTCCGTACGTGTTAGACCTCAACAGTTGCGAAAATCTTGATTTGTCCGAAACCTTTGCGGGTCTTATAGAAAACTTCACCTTCCGTGAGGAAAGCGGAGAAAACACTAAACTTTACGCTATACCGCTTGGAGCGGAGATGCGCGGAATGTATGTGAACGTTACTCTGCTAAAAAGCTTGGGCCTTGAGGTGCCGACAAACCAAAGCGAGCTTCTTCATGACTGCGAGGTGCTCAAAGAGAACGGCTACATACCCATGCACGGAAACCCCAGCAATTTCGCGCAGATGCTAATATATCCGTGGCTTGCGAACACGGTGGCAAACGCCGCCGACCCCGAGGCGATGCACGCGACGGTCGCCGCATGCGAGCCGGGCATGAGCGAGCTTTTTCGAGAGCAGTTCGCCTTTCTCTATTCGCTTGTCGAAAACGGCTATTACGATTACAAAACCGCTCAGGAGAAGTTCAACTTGTTCGTTGACGCGTCAGACCCCGCTTCTTCGCGTGACTTCTTGAATATAGCTGAAAGCGGAGAAAGCTATATAAAGAAAGACGACGTGGGTCAAGTGGCGTTTTTGCCGGGCGCTATGTCAATGAAGAACGTAGTGGATAAAACCAAAGAGGACTATCACAGCGAGATAGAGTATGTCTTTATCCCCGCGCCCGTGTCAAATGAAGGAGGCTTTGCCTATCTTTCGCCGGCTCACGGAATAGCCGCCAACAAGAACTCAGCCAACCTTGATTTTGCCGTTGAATTTTTGAATTTCCTGTTTAAGCAAAGCAACAATGAAGTGTTTGCAAAGGCTTTTAACGTGATTCCGAACACGGCTAAGGCGTTTGATTATATTAAGACGCTGTATGATTTGCCCGAAAGCAGGATATGCCATTTGGGTCAGGTGACCTTCGATTATGGCTTTTACGAGCTGGTGAAACCCACGCTTGCAAACATATCTAAGTGCAACAACCCGAAATACATGAAGGACGATGGAAGCGGTAATCTTTCATTGTATCCGCTTAACTACTATATGGACGAATTAGAGGCAGCTATCGAGGCGCAATGATGAGTAAGTTCGATGACAAGATAAAAATACGACAAAGCATACTGAAAAGAACCTTTTCGGTTACTGTCGCCGTATTGAACGTTGTTCTGCTTGTTATCGCCGCGCTTTTATACGGCAGATATGTTTCAATGTACCAGCAAGGACTTCGTGAGGAGAATCTCGGAAATATTGCCAACATGAATAAGGCGTCGGCTCTTAACGCGACGGCGCTGGTTGACAGCTGGAGCATTAAGCTGAAGGACGTTATCGGCTACATAGAAAAGAACGAGCTAAGTCCGGACGAGGCGCTTTTGGTTATCGAACAGTCTAACTCCACTGCTGACCGCCAGTTTGAGCTTATTGGCAGCGACTACGAGGGCTTTCTTGCGGCGCGAGATGAGAACGGCGAGTTTATTCCTGTTTCCTACTCATCAAGCTTTTACGCGGACCTTCAAAAATCGTTAGACGACTCGATGGACAGCGCCAACGAGGATGTCTGCTTTGCTCCCGAGTTCACCGACAGTATAAGCGCTTATAAATGCTTTGCAATTTACCGTCACCTTACCCTTTCGACTAAGGAGAACCAAGACGAGACCTATGCGCTTTTGCTCTGCGCAAAATCAAAGGACGTTCTTGCCGTCTTCAACAATCAAAAGGACTTTAAGGGACAATCGGCAATACTTATGGATTCGAAGGGCGGCTATATTGTAGGCAGCAGCGACTTCAAGTCAGATAACTTTTTCCACTACCTATATGTGTATAACGACCTTTCGCTTGACGAGCGAACAGCCATAGAAATCGAAGTCGCCGAAAAGGAAAAGGGCGAGCTGTATTACAAAAACGCGCTCGGCGAGGATTGCGTGTTCCGCTACGAAAAGACGGCGACAAACGACTGGTACTGCGTAACCTGCGTGCCCATTGACTCTTTCCGCAATCCTGCACTAAAGGCTGATTACGCGGTATTTGCGGTTTTGGCACTGACGGTGCTGTTTATAATGGACGCCATTTGGCTGCAAAACATTAACCGCAGACTTCGTGTAAGCGCAATTCGCGAAAAGGAAGCAAGCGAGGCAAAAACCGATTTTCTTTCGCGTATGAGCCACGATATTCGCACGCCGATAAACGGAATAATCGGGCTAACCACGCTTGCGCTTAACGAGAATGTTTCGCAGACGGTACGCGATTATCTTGATAACATTAAGGTTTCGGGTCAGTTTCTTACGGGACTTGTAAACGATATTCTTGACCTTAGCAAGGTGGAAAGCGGAAAGGTTGAGCTGAAGCCCGAACCGTATTCGAGCAGAGACCTTTATAAGTACGCCAAGGCGGTTGCTACGCCGCTTTGTAAGGAAAAGGGCCTTGAGCTTAGAATGCAGAAGGCTGACGAGAATACGCCGGTTCTTCTGGACAGATTAAGATTTAACCAGATAATGTACAATCTTTTATCCAACGCTGTGAAATACACGCCTGAGGGCGGCTTTGTGGAGCTTACGTGGAAGCGCGAGGAGCTGTCAGAGGGGCAGGTTGCGCTTGATATTTCGGTGCGTGATAACGGCGTAGGCATGAGCGAGGAATTTCAAAAGCATATGTTTGAGTCGTTTACGCAGGAAAAAACCCAGACAGCTAAAACAGGCACGGGGTTAGGTCTCGCGATAGTAAGCAGCTTAATAAAGCTTATGAACGGAAGTATTAGCGTGCAAAGCAAGCAGGGCGTCGGCTCCACCTTCACCGTGCACCTGGAAGCGCCCGTTTGCAAGGAAGCGCAGACCGTTACAAAGGAAAGGGTCAGCGTCAAGCTTGAAGGTTTGCGCGTATTGTTGTGCGAGGATAACGCCATCAACGTACTTGTGGCTCAGAAGACCCTTGAGGTTTGGGGAATAAATGTTGACGTTGCCACAAACGGAAGGCTTGCAACAAAAATGTTTTCAGAATCAGAGCCGTATACCTATGACGCTGTTCTTATGGACGTAATGATGCCGGAGATGAACGGACTGGACGCAACGCGGGCAATAAGAGAGATGGACCGCCCTGACGCCGCAGCTGTTCCAATTCTTGCAATGACCGCCAATGCATATGAGAGTGACGTCAAGGACTGCATAGACGCAGGCATGAACGCGCATATGAGTAAGCCGATAGACCACGATATGCTTTACGATACGCTTTCGGATTTAATCGGTAAAGCGAAAAACACAAAAAACTAAAGGCTTTTACACGGAGGCTTTGAATGCCAAAAGCAACAAATACAAAGAAAAGGGTGCTGGTTGCGGAAGACAACAGTCTTAACCGCGGCATTCTTCGCTCTATGCTTGCCGATGAATATGACATTATTGAAGCTGAGAACGGGAAGCAGGCGCTGAGGATACTCGAAAAAGAGTATGCCTCGGTTTCGGCTGTGCTTTTAGATATTGTTATGCCGGTAATGAGCGGCTTCGAGGTTCTTGAAAAGATGCGTAACGATGCGAAGCTATCAATAATTCCCGTCGTTGTCGCAACAGGTGTTGACGATGAGGACGCCGAGGTACAAGCATTGTCGCTGGGCGCGGACGACTATATCACGAAGCCATATAATCCCTCGCTCATTCTTCACTGTCTTCGCAACACAATAAATCTTCGCGAGACGGCGGCGACTCTGCGAAAGCTTCAGCGTGACTTTCTCACTGGGCTATATACACGTGAGCTGTTCTTTGAAAAGGCTAAGGAAAAGATAGAGTCGAAGGAGAACGGCCACTATATTTTAGTTTCCTTCAACATTGACAACTTCAAGGTGATTAACGACCAGTACGGAACCGAGAAGGGCGACAAGGTATTAAAGCATATCGCCGCGTGTGTAGACAGATATCTTTCAAAGGTTGACGGCTTATGCTGCCGCGTTTCGGCGGACAGCTTTGCGGCGCTATATCCTGCGGAATCTAAGAATTCGAAAGCGCTTAAGCAATGCCGCGAAAGCATTAATACTCCTGAGTGCATAGACAGACCTATAACGATAAGAATAGGCCGCTATCTTGTTGACGACAAAACAGTTTCGGTAAGCACGATGTATGACCGCGCGTCTATCGCCGAGGAGAGCGTAAAAGGCCTTTACGGAGTTAGCATTGCGGAATATGTTGATACTATGTTAGCCGACATTCTTCGCGAGCAGGAGATAGTAAGCGATATGAAGGGCGCGCTTGAGAGCGGACAGTTCGAGGTTTGGTATCAGCCGCAGTTCAACCATTCCTCAGGCGCGCTAATAGGCGCAGAAGCACTCGTCCGCTGGAACCACCCGCAAAAGGGAATCATCAATCCTGATGAATTTATCCGTGTTTTCGAGCGCAATGGCTTTATATATGAGCTGGACAAGTATGTCTGGAACGAGGTATGCCGATACATACGCGAGCGAATAGCCGAGGACGACATACCCCTACCTATTTCGGTTAACGTTTCTCGCTGCGACCTCTTTTGTGAGGACGTCACGGACAGAATTAGCGAAGCGGTTGACAAGAACAAGATACCCATTGAGCTTTTGAGGCTGGAGATAACCGAATCGGCGTTTGCAACCTCGTCTGACAGGGTTATTGACGTAGTCGAGCAGCTTACAAAGAAGGGCTTTATTGTCGAGATTGACGATTTCGGCAGCGGCTACTCCTCGCTCAACACGCTGAAGGACGTTCCAGCCGATATAATTAAATTAGATATGCGTTTTCTTGAAAACGGAAGAAACCCCGAGCGCGGCGGAAATATACTTGAATCGGTTGTTAGAATGGCACGCTGGCTCGGTATGCCCGTCATTGCCGAGGGAGTGGAAACCATTGAACAAGCGGAGTTCCTTAAATCCATAGGCTGTTACTACGTTCAGGGGTTCCTTTACGCGCATCCTATGCCGGCGAGTGAATATACGCAGTTCAGCACTAAGCGCTCGAAGGAAGACGAGATGTTAAAGCTACAGACGCTCGAACACCTCGATAACGTAAACTTCTGGGACCCCCATTCGCTCGAAACGCTTATTTTTAACAGCTATGTCGGCGGCGCGTGCATATTCGAATACAATAACGGAAGGGCAGAGCTTTTAAGAATAAACGAAAACTATGCCCGAGAGGTCGGAGCCGGAAAGCTAACGGCAAGCGAAGCGCAGGAGTTGGTGCTTGAGCAGTACATGGACGTCGAAAACGCTCAGCGTATGGACGAGAACATAAAAAAAGCTATTGAAACAAACAAGGAATCCTCCTGCGAGGTTTGCCTGACGGGGGTTGCCGGCTACGGGGTAAAAACCTATCTTCGCGTGGCGGTGAGGGTAATAGCGCAGACGGATACGCGTTATTTGCTTTACAGCACGGTTTTCAATACAACAGCGCTTCGCGAGGCGGAAAGAAAAGAGCGCGAGGCGTTTGAACAGATGCGCGCCGTTATGGACGATACGCCCGGCGGCTTCTGCCAAATGCAGATTCAGCCTGACAGAACAGCCAGAATAACCTATGTCAACGCGGGCTTCTGCAAGCTCGTTGGTATGGATAAGGATTCCTTGCGGAGCGTTTACGGAACCTCTGCGCTGAAGGGTGTTCACCCTAACGACAGAACAACGGTAAGAGAGGCGTTTCGTTCGGCGCGTTCCGAGGGAGGCCAGCTTCATATAAAGTGCAGACTCCGTCACAGCAACGGCAGCTATATAGATACCGTGCTTTTCGGAAGAATTATTGAAACAGAGAATAACGAGGTTTATGTAAACGCCTATTACACCGATATAACTCAGCAGCTGCGACTTGAGGAGGAGAGAAAGGAGCTGCTTGACAACCTGCCTTGCGGAGCGGGTCTATTTAGATATGTAAACGGGAAAATAAAGGTGGAACACCTCAACAAACGCTATTGGCAGCTGGTTGAACGTCCCCGTAAAGAGCTTGCCTCCACTGACGTAAAGAGCGCACTTCATGCTGACGACTATGACAACCTAATCGCGCTGATAGGCGACGCTGTCAAGCAGAACCGCGAGATAGGCTGCGCTGCACGAATAAAATATGCCGACAGTGAAACACGGTATATTAATTTCCAGATAAACGGCAGGGCAATAGAGAACGGCGACAACAGTTATTCTATCTATCTTGCGTTTCTTCCGCTTTCAAAGGAGAGCACGGACATGGTGAATACCGTGCCGCTGGTGCTTTCGGCTATTATGGATTCAACAACCGACTTGTCCTTTGCCAAGGACAAGGAGCTTCGCTATCTTTGCGGAAGCAGACCGTTCATTTATATGATAGGACTGGAAAGCGAAAGCGACTTAATAGGCAAAACAGATTACGACTTGTTTGAGAAGTCTATCGCCGACAGGTATAGGGCGGACGATAAAAAGGTTCTGAAGACGGGGAAAAGCCTTGTTGACATACTTGAGCCGATTCCGTCCGACGAATCAAACCAGCACTACTCGTCAACCTCAAAGCATCCGTTGCGCGACGAATCGGGTAACGTTATCGGAATATACGGCGTTGGGCGCGATATTACGGAATACAGAACGGCGTTTGAACAGCTAAAGCTTTTGACCGAAACCGTGCCCGGCGGCATAGCCTCCTTCGAAATTACCAAGGACGGCTTAGAGAATATATATTTCAACGAGGGCTTTTACAACTACACGGGCTATACCCGTGACGAGTTCAGCAGAATAATTAACTTTAACCCGTTAGGTCTTATCTGTGAGGAAGACCTGCCGCCTATTCTTGACAGCATTGAGCGGGCGCGCTGCGGTGAGATTGTAGCGGGTGATTTTATCTGCCGCTATTGGAAGAAGGACGGCGGCTACCGTTGGGTAAATCTGCGCGCTATCGTTTCAGAGGCGCTGTCGGATACGCTTATTATAAATGTTGTCAAGCTTGATATTACCGAGCTTAAGCAGATGGAGGAACAGCTGCGAATGAGCGAGGAGCAGTACAAGCTTGTTATGCAGCAGTGTGAGACAATAATGTGCCGCTACGATGTCGAAGACCGCTCGGTCAATATGACAAAAGAGGTCGCCGCTATTTTCGGAACGCAGGAAAAGGTTGTTGATGTGCCCTATTCAACAGTTAGTATGGGCAATGTTGCCTCCGACAGCGTTGACGCTTTCATTGATTTCTATGAGGGTGTGTTAAGGGGTGAAAAGAGCGGAACGGCTGAATTTGAATGTAAGACCGTTCAGGGCTGGCGCTGGCTTAAGGCGAACCAGTCAACTATCTTTTCTGACGACGGTGCGCCGGCATATGCGGTTATCTCCTTTGTTGACATAACCGAACAGCATACGCGCGAGATGGAGCATAACGTGCTTCTTAAAAACGAGAGCGCGCTCAAGAGAAAAGCCGATATCGACGGGCTTACCGAGGTTTTCAACAAGACTACGGCGGAGGAAAACATAAGAGAACGCCTAAAGGTAAACAAAGGCGCACCGTGTACCTTCATGCTGTTGGATATAGATAATTTAAAGGTCATCAACGACAGTTTGGGACATCCGCAGGGAGACAGAGCTATAAAAATAGTCGCTGATGTAATTGAATCCAGCTTCCGTCATTCCGACGTGGTCGGTCGCTTCGGCGGTGACGAATTTGTGGTTTTTTTAAGCGGAGTAAGCGACAGGGAAAACGTTGAAAAGATGATGGAAATGCTTAAAAGCAAGGTGAACGAAGCCCGTATTGGGGAAGATGACGACCATCCGCTCAGTATCAGCATCGGCGCAGCGTTCGGAGTTAAGAACATTACGTTTGAAGAGCTGTACGATATGGCGGATAAGGCGCTTTATGAGGCGAAACGAAGCGGGAGGAACAGCTACTCGATTTATTCAGACGGCAAGGAAAAGGGAAAGAAAGCATAGTTACTGGAAGTAACGGTTTTGTGGGATGAAAAACTGACGAAAGGTAATGAACAAATGGATGAAAATCAGGAGCGCGCCTTGGTTCTGCGAAATACCGACATTGAAGGCGCAATGAGGCGGTTTGAGAACAACGAAAGCTTTTATATCTCCTGCCTTCAGCTTTTTTTGGAGGACGAGACGATAAGAGAGCTGAACAAGACCGTAAAGGAGAAGCGCTGGGACGACGCGTTTACCGCCGCCCATGCGCTAAAAGGTCTTGCGGGAAATATGGGCTTTGTTCCGCTTATGCATGCCGTAGGTCAGTTGGTGGTGCTAATACGTAGCGGGAGACTGCGTGAAGTGGACGAAAGTATGCTGCAGGTAAACAGCGATTACAGAGACATAACCGACGCAATTAGTCAAAATTTTATACAAACTCAGGGGGATGAATAATATGAAAGCCGAAAAGAAACAGCAGGACTACAAATTTATAGTAGGTATAGGCGCGTCTGCGGGCGGGTTGGAGGCATTGCAGAAGCTTTTAACCGCGTTGCCCTCAAACACGGGCTTTCCGTTTATAATCGTTCAGCATCTGTCTCCCGATTATAAAAGCCTTTTGGGCGAAATACTCGGGAAATACACAGATATGCCGGTTATTCAGGCAGAGGACGGTATGAAGGTTGAGCCGGATAATGTGTATATTATCCAGCCGGGCAAAAATATGCGTATAAGCAAGGGTAAGCTGCTTCTTGTTGACCAGCGTCCCAAGGAGCTGAACCTTCCGATAGATATTTTCTTCCGCTCTCTTGCCGAGGAAGCGGGCGCACATGCCGTCGCCATTATTCTTTCGGGTACGGGCTCTGACGGAACAAACGGATTAAAGGTAATTAAAGAAAACGAGGGACTTGTTTTCGTTCAAGACCTTGAGACCTCTAAGTTTGACGGAATGCCCCGCTCGGCTATGCGCACAGGGCTTGTGGACGCCCAGATAAGCCCTGAGGAGATAGCTATAGAGCTACAGCATATAGCGGGAACATATATAGTTTCAAGCGAGGACAAAAGCACACAGGAAATAGACACCGAGCTTATGCGCAAGGTTTACATGATACTTAAAAAGGTCAGCAACGTAAACTTTACCCATTATAAGCAGACAACAATACTGCGCCGAATGGAACGCCGTATGATGCTGACCCATAAGGACCAGCTCTCGGATTATGTAGATTACCTTCAGGAATCTCCCGAGGAGGTTAGAATACTTTCAAAAGAGGTGCTCATAGGAGTAACAAGCTTCTTCCGCGACCCCGACTTCTTCCAGACCTTAAAGGAAAAATCTATTACGGATATTGTTTCCCGCAGCGTATCCGAGGAGCCTATTCGCGTATGGGTGGCGGGCTGCTCTACGGGCGAGGAGGCCTACTCCATAGCAATGCTGTTCTGTGAGGTTATGGAGACGCTCAGCATTAAGCGCAGTATAAAGATTTTCGCAACCGACCTTGATGCTGAGGCTATCGCCGCGGCGGGCAAAGGCGTATACGGCGACAATATCGTAGATTCCGTTTCGCCCGCAAGGCTTAGTCGGTTCTTTACAAGAAGAAACAACACCTACACGGTCAACCGCGAAATTCGCAAGATGATAGTCTTTTCGCCGCACAACGTTTTTCAGGACCCGCCCTTCGGACGACTTGACCTCATCTCCTGCCGCAATATGCTTATCTACTTCCAGCCTGTGCTGCAAAACGACCTGTTTGCTATCTTCCATCAGGCGTTGAAGGACAGCGGCTATCTTTTCCTCGGAAAGTCCGAGGCTATCGGCTCGTATACCGACGCGTTTCCTGTTGTTGACGCGGCGGCAAAGATTTTTACCCATAACAGCGAAGCTAAGATACCCGGAGCTAAGAAGGTTCCGTTCTTACAGACGACCTACCTTGAGGAGGAGTACTACACAGACAGCAACGATAATTTCCAGCGTATTCTTTCCGTTTCGGAGGGGGATTACAAGAGCGTAGACGTTGCAATAGACAATACCATATTGGTTCAGTTTATGCCCGCTTGCGTGGTAATCAACGAGAAAAACGAGCTTGTTCATACCTACGGCGACACCTCAAACGTAGTTCATATGCCGCAGGGCAAGTATTCAAACAATCTGTTCGACCTAATAACCGAGGCTCTCAAGATACCCGTTTCAACACTTTTGAAGGAATCAAGGGAGAAGAAACAGAAGGTTCAATACAGAAGCATTAATTTTTCAGGTGAAAGGGAGAAGGCAACTATCGACCTTACCGTTTCGCCCGCAAGTAAGGATAACAACGAATCTGAAAGCTTATACGCGCTGGTGTTTTCCGATATTCGTCCTCAGCAGGAGGTGGCGGAAAACTCCGTAACCTACGACATTGACAGAGTTGCCTCGCAGAGAATCACCGACCTTGAGCAGGAGCTTGCGGAGATACAGTCAAAGCTTGACCGCAGCATTGCCGAGCAGGAATGTGTTAACGAGGAGTTACAAGCGGCGAACGAGGAACTACTCACCGCGAACGAGGAGCTGCAAAGCTCAAACGAGGAGCTACAGTCGGTCAACGAGGAGCTTTACACCGTAAATACCGAATACCAACAGAAGCTTTCCGAGCTTTCCGACCTAAACGACGATATCGCGAACTTCCTCTCGTCCACCCTCACGGGAATAATCTTTGTGGATAACAAGCTTAACATTCGCCGTTACACCGACTACGTCACTACGGAGTTTTCTGTAATGGACCACGATGTCGGAAGGTCGCTTGCGTTTATCTCCTATCATTTCCCGTCGGTGGATATTACCGAAATATGCACAAACGTATTAAAGACACTTATTCCCGATGAGCGGGAGGTTTCCACGAATAACAACAAGGTGTTCTTTATGCGTGTCGCGCCCTACCGTTCAACCGAAAACAAGATACTCGGCTGCGTAATAACGCTAATGGATATTACCTCGCAAAAACAGAGTCAGGCAAATCTTCAGAACACCGAAAAGCGGCTTTCCATGGCGCAACAGGCGAGCGACGCAAAGAGCGACTATCTCTCTCGCATTGCTCACGAAATACGCACGCCGATGAGCTCGCTTCTCAGCCTTTCAAAGACAGCGAAGCAGCAGATAGACAACAAGGAGAACCTGCTCTCAAGTCTCGACAAAATTTCGGATACCGTCGGCTATATGACCTCGATAGTAACCGATATTTCGGAGGCTTCCATAAGCGAGCGTCTCGCAAGCGACCTAATTTCGGAGCCGTTTGCGCTAAGAACGGTTATAGACAACGTTTCCGCAATAATCGAGCCGCGTGTGGAGGAATCGGGTATAGCGTACGAGGTATCGCTTGACGACGATTTCAACCCGACCTATGTAGGCAACAAAACAAAGATACAGCAGATTCTCATTAACTTCCTCAACAACTCAGTTAAATACACAAAGGAAGGCGGCGCCGTTTCCCTTCGCGCTTATGAAGAACCGCGTCAGGGAAGTAAGGCAAGGGTCTGCTTCGTGATAGCCGATACAGGAATCGGCATAAAGAAGGATTACCTTCCGAAGCTGTTCCAGCCGTTCACGCGCGAGGACGAGGCCGATGAAAACGTGGCGGGTATGGGGCTTGGGCTCTCTATCGCCTACAACCAGATTATGTCGCTTGAGGGCGACGTTTCCGTGGAAAGCGAGGTTGGTAAGGGAAGCACCTTTACTATCCACGTTGAGCTTGAAAGATATGCCGACGACGACAGAGAACCTGAAAAGTATATGGTTACCTCGCCCGAGGAGTATGACCTCGCGGGCTGTAACGTGCTTGTCGCGGAGGATAACGCGCTTAACCGCACGATACTCGGCGCACTGCTTACAAACGAGGGTATGACCTATACGGAGGCGGTGAACGGCGAGGAAGCGGTAAAGGTCTTCCACGAGTCCGCTGAACAGACCTTTGACTGCATCTTAATGGATATGAGAATGCCGAAGCTCGACGGAATAAGGGCGACGACGCAGATTCGCGAATCGGACAAGGCTGACGCGAAGACTATACCGATAATCGGTGTATCCGCCAACGGCTTTGCTGATGACATCAGAAAGGCGCGCGAGGCGGGAATTAACGAGTATACAACAAAGCCGATTGACCGAGACAGCCTGCTTTCGGCAATGACAAGGCTTATTAAGCGCAAGTAGAACGGCGGTTCTGCGCTTAACGAAAACGCAGTTTAAACAATGCGGCTATGAGGAATTAGAGACGGGCATGGCTACGAAAGGGAAACAAGCAAATGAATAAAGAGCTTTTAGCGGAATACGGCATAGATTACGAAAGCGGGTTGAAGAACTGTATGGGCAATGCGGAGCTGTTCGAAAAGCTTCTGTCTATGTTTTTAGACGACCAAAGCTTTCCAAATGCCGCGCTTGCGCATGAGCAACACGATTACAGACGGCTTTTTGAAAGTCTGCACGAGCTGAAGGGTATATGCGGTAACGCGGGCATTATTAGGCTTTACAACGCGGTGTCTCCGCTTGTGGAGCTTGTCCGTTTCAGTACTGACGACGATATTGAAGTGGACCGTCAGTTTTTCGGAGTTGAGATGATTTACAAAAGAGCGTGTGAGGGAATTACAGCCGCGTTTAAGGAAAGCGAGTGATTGAGTCTCGCAAAGGAGAATAAATGGGAATATCGTTTGTTGTTTTACTTCAAATAACAGAAGGCTTTTTTGCAGGGGATAGCTTTGCGCTTTTGCTGCTCGCCGCGACTTCCGCGGCTCAAAAGCCTGCGCTTTTGGAGAACAAGCCGTTTTTAGTGGTTATCCTTATCACTTTTGCCGTCGCGATAGTGGTTTTATTGCTGCTCTATCTTTTAAAAGGAGGGGCAATAAAAAAGCTGCGTTTGGCTTATTTTAATGAGAAGCAGAAGAACAAGGTCGAGACCTTGGCGCTTGCCGAGGCGGAAAAGGCGAGCGCGGCTAAGGGCGCGTTTATGTCGCGTATATCACACGAGATAAGAACGCCGCTTAACGCCATTATCGGCTATAACACTATAGCTAAGGACGTCATTACCGCGGCGAACAGCGACGAGGAGAGAAGACAAGCGGAGATGAAGGTAATGGACTGTCTCACTAAGAGCGAGATGGCTTCAAAACACCTTCTTACCATAATTAACGACGTGCTTGATATGTCCGCCATAGAAAGCGGAAAGCTGTTAGTGGAAAACGAACGGTTTGACTTCAAGGTTCTCATCAATTCACTAACCTCTATTTTTTACACGCAAGCGAGAAGTAAGGGTGTGGATTTTGAGGTGGTCTTTGATACGTTCACCGAGGAATGGTTTGTCGGAGACCAGATGAAGGTAAATCAGATACTAACCAACCTTCTGTCCAACGCGATTAAGTTCACCGAAGTTGGCGGTAGAGTGAAGCTCACAGTATGTCAGCCCGAGGCAAAAACCAACGCGGCTCATATACATTTTGAAGTGGCCGACACCGGAATCGGAATGAAGCAGGAATATCTCAGTCATATTTGGGCGCCGTTTGAACAGGCAGATTCCTCTATTGCCCGCCGCTACGGCGGAACGGGGCTGGGGCTTACCATAACAAAGAGCCTGGTTGACCTTATGGGCGGAACCATAAGTGTTGAGAGTATCGAAGGGGTCGGTTCAACCTTCAAAGTTGACCTTACGCTTAAGCGCACCGAACAGCCGAAAACGGTTAACACCTATGACTTTAGTAATGTCCGCGCTCTGGTAGTAGACGACGACGAGAGTACCTGCGATTATGTAAGGCTTCTCTTTACCCGCTGCGGGGCGCGCTGTAAGACGGTTATGTCGGGAATGGACGCCGTTAACGAGTTCAAGACCTCGTTAATTGATGGGAACGACCGCTTCACTCTTTGTATCATTGACTGGCGCATGCCGCAGATGGACGGAATAGAAACGGTAAAACAGATAAGAAGCATTGCGGGGGACAAGGTGCCGATTATTATTCTTACCGCTTACGATTTTTCCGAGATAGTTGCGGCGAAGGGTATGGGAGTGAATATGTTTATCTCCAAGCCTTTGTTCCAGTCATCGCTTTTTGATTTACTTGCCAACATCTGCGGCAGACAGACATCTGACGACATGGCGCGCAGCACAGATTATGACTTTGCGGGCGCGAAGGTGCTTTTGGCTGAGGATAACGCAATGAATATGGAGGTTGCGAAGCACGTGCTGCTTACCGCGAACATAACCTTCGATTCGGCGCTCAACGGTCGCGAGGCGCTTGAAACGTTTGAACGCTCACAGCCCGGAACATACAAGGCAATACTTATGGATGTGCATATGCCCGAAATGGACGGTCACGAGGCGACGCGGCGCATTCGTGCCTCAGCTCACCTCGAAGCAAAAACCATACCGATAATAGCTATGACGGCGGACGCCTTTTCGGAGAATATTCAAGAGGCTATTGAAGCGGGCATGACAGACCACATTTCAAAGCCGATAGACACAGCGGTGCTTTTTGAAATACTAAGCAAGTATGTGGTAAACAGGAATTAGGGTGCGCCGCAGTTTTATGGCATGATTAACTTAAGAAAACGAGGACTTCCTTTGGGTAACATATCTGACACAATTAAATACTTAATGAAGTCAAAGTTTTTGCGCTCTATCTTTATTCGGATTGTCGCGGTCTTCCTTGTAGTTCTTATTGCCGTTGAAACAATGGTCTTTTTTTCGTTTACCTCTGAGATTAACAAGAATATCATAGAGGATAAAAACAAGCAGCTTAGCATAGTGGTAGACACCATCTCCTCGCGTATGGAGGAGGTAGCGAGCATAACCTACAACATCGGCGTTGACGAAAACTTTTTTTTGGAGGCTGTCAGCGGAGAGAAGTATTCTGGCTATGAGATGACGACGGCGCTTTCGCGTTATCTTGTCGGCAACGATTTTATCGACTATATTGCCTACTATCGTCTGTCAGAGCCCGAAAAGATATACACCTCCAGCGGAGAGCTTTCTTTTCATGCCTTTTATAACACCTATTTAAATTTTTCGGAGTTTACTGAGAGCGAATATCTAAGCGAGATAACAAGCTGTCGCGGAGTAAACCTATTGCCGCTCGCTGACGGGTCACGCGAGTCTTATTTTACCTATGTGTGTCCATACCCTCAGCTTTCGTCCAATCCGCAGGCTTTTATTATAGTTCTCATTCCGTTTTCGGAGGTTGAGCCGATGCTTGCGTCCCAGCTTTCTGGCAGCCGAGGGAAGATATGTATCTTCAACGCGGACGGAACAGAGCTTTGCGAAAAGAGTAATCTTGACGCACCGCTTCCGACAAGTCTAATGGAGCTGCAAAACGAAGACAGAACGATTACGCCTGACGGCAGAGAATTTGTTATTCAGCGCGAGGTATCAAAAACAAACGGCTGGATATATATTTCTGCGGTTCGGCTGAACGATATTATGGGAGAGCTCGTTACTAAACAGATAGTTTTTATCGTGCTACTTTTAGTACTGTTTTTAATCGCCACCACGTTAATTCTTATTGATATTACGCGTAAATACCGACCCATTAGCAACCTTGCGCTTGAGACGGCAAAAAGCAAGACCGATGAAGGCATTATCGACGAGAAGGAGCTTTTGTCTGACACTATAGCGACGCTGAAGGGCGACAGCGAGCAAAAAGAGAAGTTTGAAAGTGCTTATCATGAGGCGCAGGCGGCGAGCAGGGCAAAATCGGCGTTTCTCTCCAGCATGAGCCACGACATAAGAACGCCGATGAACGCAATTATCGGCATGAACGAGCTTGCTTTAAAGCGCCCGGAGGATACCGAGCACGTCAAGGAATGTCTGCAAAAGGTCAGAGTCGCGTCAAAGTATCTGCTCGATATAATTAACAACGTGCTTGATATGAGCAGAATAGAATCGGGAAAGTTTACCCTTTCTGAGGAGGAGATAAGCCTTTCCAAGCTTATATACGAGCTCATAACAATCTCTCACCCCAATATTGAGGAGAAGGGGCTGCGTCTTAGAATAGAAACTAAGAATGTGGCGAATGAAACGGTTTTTGCCGACGGAATAAGACTCACGCAGATTTTTATGAATATTCTGTCTAACGCCGTGAAGTTCACCCCGAGCGGCGGAACAATAAAGGTAAAGATAATTCAAGCAGAGCGCTCGCATGACGCAACGAGCGAGTACACCTTTGTTTTCAGCGATACCGGTATTGGTATGTCACCTGAATTTGTGGAACGGGTGTTTGACACCTTCTCAAGAGCGGACGCCGCCGGAACAACGCGCGCCGAAGGCACGGGGCTTGGAATGGCGATAGCTAAGAACCTTGTGGAGCTTATGGGTGGCGAGATAACCTGTGAAAGCAAGCTTAACAAGGGCACAACCTTTACCGTTAAGCTTAATTTGCGACACTCGAAAGAAGCAAGCAACAAGACGCACTACGAGAAGTATTCAGGTGCAAGAGTAATTATCGCCGCTGAGCTTAAGGATGACGTTGAGGCAGAAAGAAGCGTCTTCAAAGAGCTTGGGGTAAACGCCGACAGCGCCGTGGGTGTAGATGAGTTTGGAGAAAAAATAAAGAGCGCCGAGCAGCCTTACGATTACATAGTAATTAACCGAACAGAGAAGGGCAAGAACGAGGAATACTTCGCGGCGGCAAGAAGCGGCAAAGAAAACAATAGAACGAAAATAATTCTGGTGTCGAGCGACCTTATCGGCGTTAACGGTAGCACGAGCAGTAAGGCGGACGGCTATGTACAGCTGCCGCTGTTCAGAAGCTCGGTAATAAGCATTCTTGAAAACCGCACAGATGATATGAAGCAGACGGCTCTGCTGACGGACACTATTCCTTCTTTTAACGGAAAGCGACTGCTTATCGTTGAGGATAACGCCATAAACCAGGAGATTGCCTGTAGCATAATTAGAGAAACTGGCGCAGAAATAGTAACGGCGCATAACGGCAGAGAAGCCGTTGAAGCTTACGTTACGCACAGTGCTTATTATTTTGACGCTATTCTAATGGACCTGCAGATGCCCGAAATGAACGGCTATGAGGCGACGGCGGTGATACGTTCGCTGAAACGTGCCGACTCAGAAAGCCTACCTATTTACGCGCTTACAGCCAACACCTTCGCCGAGGATGTAAAGCAGGTGGTTGAGCTTGGCATGAACGGACACATCGGAAAGCCCTACACACCGGAGTCACTTTATGAGAAGCTGAGCGAAATACTCAGATAGTAGCAAAAAAACCGCCTTTCGGCGGTTTTGGGAATTGATAATTTACGCTACTGTTGTTCGCTTATGCTCGACTTTAGCTGATAGAAGCGTTCGACAGCGTCGGAATATATGGAAAGCAGCTCGTGCGAGCCCAGAGCCTCCAGCTGCTCGGTATACTCGTTCCACTTGGATAGAGAACGAGAGCCTGTAATAAATTCCTTGCGGCTGGTAGTGATGTATTTGTTTAGGTCGGTGTTAATTGTGTCCAGCCGCGTGTTCTCCTCAGAAGTGAAGGTGAAGCTCGGCCAAAATTCCGTGGGACCGTATTCAAACAGCGCTCTTGCGGCGGAGGCAGGCAAATCCGCCATCTCTCCGCCCTTAAAATACGGCGAAACCTCAACGGTTGGATTACCGCCGCCGGGATAAGGCGATATGTGGCTAATAACATCGTCAAAGGAACTGCTTCCTTCCTTTAACTCGTTATAAATCCTCTCGGAGTAGTCATAGTGACCGTCGTCGGTAACAACAAAGGTGTCGCCCTCAATTCCCATATGATAGAAAAGGGTGCCCTCATCGGTCCAGAAGTAATCAAGCCAGCGAAGCGCAAGCTCGGGGTTTGAGCAGGTAGAGGGGATAACGGCGGCACCCGTCGAATGAAAGTTTGCCCTTACGGCGGAAAACAGCTTATTGCCGTTTGGACCCTCAAGAGCTTCCTCGACCGCTATCCAGTTGTCAGCCTTATCGGCGGGCATAGTTGCAAGATTGGTGTTGAAGTATACGCCTATTCGGTCGTTTTCGGCGTTAAACAGCCACTCCTCCATTGAAATGGTAAAAACATTGTTATCAAGAAGACCCTCGGTATAAAGGCGGTTAAAATATTCAAGGAAGCTTCTGTATTCGTCGCTTGCGGCAATTAGTCTGACGCCGTTTGTGGTTTCGTCGCAGTCTACCGTGAGGTTATGTACGCCGCGGTTAGCAAGCCCAAAGGCACCGAGAAAGGTCTCCTCAACGCTCGACCAATCCTGCGAGCAGATTGGTATTTCGTCGTGAGGGTCGCCGTTGCCGTTGGCGTCTTGTTCCTTAAAAGCTTTAAGCAGAGTATAGAATTCTTCAGTAGTGGAAGGTAAGGACAGACCTAAATTATCCAACCACTTCTTGTTAATAAAAATCTTTCTTGAAACGCGAAGCTCAGCGCCTGCGTTCACCTGCGGCAGGGAATAGATTTCGCCGCTGGGAGAGGTAACTGCGGCAAGAGCGTCAGGATGAGACTGAAGGTATGCCCAACAGTTGGGCGCGCATCTTTGTAGCATGCCGTCCTTCGCAAGGTCAAGTATCAGTCCGTTGTCGCCGTACTGTGCGAGCGTCTCCGCTGGGATTCTGCAACGAATAATCAGGTCAATGTCCTGTTTATTAGTCAGCGCGACGTTAACGAGTTCTTTGCTGTTTGCCTTATTTATGGTCAGCCAATCGACACCGACCCCCGTCATCTCCTCGTACTTCTGCCATACATAAATATTCTCTGCGGGATAATCAGCGTGGCAGCGGGTCATTATCCTTAGTCGTGAGCTGTCGTTTGTAAGAGGGAACTCACATGGTAGGTTTCCGACCAGCACGGGCTTGTTTTCTAGGCTTTCGGTTACCACA
>CAZUOY010000008.1:20405-50930 GCA_964622315.1 uncultured Oscillospiraceae bacterium
TACCACAATTTTATTGTAATTACTCGCGCCTGTGCCGCAGCTGCAAAGAATTACGCATAAAGCCAGAAATGCCGCCGATATTTTTACCCGAGTTTTCATCAGTATCCTCCGTTTTAAGTCGCTGCAGATTAACTGTCTGCCCAGATGTGTCAGATAATATCAAAATTAACGGAAAACCATAACAATTTGTAGTATTATTTTTATTTATAATATCATATAAGTACTGCTCATTCAAGCAGACAAAAACAAATATTGGCTAAAACACAGTGTAAAGCAGTAGATAACGCTTTTATACAGACGGTTAGACAATAGAAATTAAATAAGTACCCCCACATTACTTAAAACAACTTACCGCTAATGGTGAACTATCCGCTTAAGGAGGTAAACAGCTATGAAAAGGAAAATCTTAATTGTTGATGATTCCGCGATAAACCGTTTACTTATGAAAACAATTCTTGAAACGGACTATGAAGTGCTTGAGGCCGCTAACGGTTTAGTGGCGTATAACATAGTAAAGCAGGAACGCGGAAGACTGTCTGCAATTCTCCTTGACCTTAATATGCCAATAATGAGCGGATACGAGCTGCTCGACAAGATAAAGGCTGTTCCCGAATATTCGAGCGTTCCCGTTGTGGTCATAACGGGCAGCGTAAGCAAAACTGACGGCACCGAGGAAAAGGTGCTTGAAGCGGGAGCAATGGATTTTGTCGTGAAACCCTGCAACCCAATAATTCTTAGAAACCGCCTTCACAACATAATTAAATTCGGTGAGCAGGCGGCTATTGCCAACGAGACAAGGATGGACGTCTTAAGCGAGCTTTATAACAGCCGCGACGTTTTCGAACAGACTAAAGAGATGATATACGAGCGGATGTTTGCGCTCGGCAAGGAAGAAGACTCAGAAAATAAGGACAATAACGGAAGCAAGGAGCTATGGAATCCGCAGTCGATAGATTCGCTTATCTTCAACAGCTTTGTCGGCGGCGCGTGTGTTTTCGAATTTAATAACGGCGTAATTAGGTATCTAAAAGTAAACGAAAAATACGTAAAAATCATGCTTGGAGACAGTGAATATTCCGAACAGGCGCTAAGTATGGTTTGGAAAAACAGGTTTACAGAGCAGTCGCTGAAGGAATCAAACGACTCGCTTCGCAGGGCAATAGAGACCGGAGAAGAATTGACGATAGAAAGCGAGCTAAAAGGTATAGACCCGCCTGATAGGTCGGTCTATATCCGTTCGGTTCTTCGCGTTATCGCAAGCTCAGGCAACCGTCACCTTTTTTACTGCGTCATTGAGGATATTACCGCCGCAATGGAAAGCGAGCTGCACGAAAAGCATGTTATGCAGCAGTTACAGACCATTCTCAAGGAGATGAATAACGGCGTCGTTGCGTGTCATTATCGAGATGATAATAACGCCATTATGTATTTTGCAAATGACAGGTTCTACGAGCAGCGCGGCTATACAAGAGAGCAGTACGAGAATGAGGTTAAGGATGTAAGAGATATAATCTGCGAGGAAGACCGGCCGCTACTTCGAGACCAACGTATACTTGCCGGCGAGGGGAAGGTCGTTGACCGCATAATCTACCGTGTTCGTAAGCGCGACGGCACGATAGCCAGCATGAGAAGCGCAATTTCAAGCTTCATTCAAAGCGAAAGCAATGAGCCTTATCAGATATTTATTACCGAAGATATTACAACTGAGCTTGAGGCGCGTATTAAGGAACGGGAAAATTTAGAGCTAACGCGACTTATAATTGATAACGTGGCGAGCGGAGTTACGGCTGTAACGCTCGACGGAAGCGACGTTAAGTATCTTTTCTCCAATGACAACTATTTCTCGATGCTTGGCTACACTAAGGAACAGTATTTTGCCGAGGTATCAGACACCTTTCAAATATTCCATCCCGACGACAGGCAGATTATTTACGACGCGGTACACAGGTTGAAGCCCGGAGATAAACCGCTGGTTCTCGAGTACCGTGTCTTCCGCAGAGACAAATCCATCATCAAAGTTAGAATGGTGATTGTTTCAAAGGAGTACAGAAACAATCAGGTTTTACAGCTGAGTGTTTTTGAGGATATTACCGAGGAATACCGCGAGGAGGAGCACCAGAAGGAGCTTTTGGAAAACCTGCCCTGCGGCGCGGGTATCTTTGAGGTAGTAAACGGCGATATTATCACGAAGTATCTTAACAAAAAGTACTGGGAGCTTGTCGGAAGACAACCGGAGGTAGACGGCGACAGCTCAGCCTTACGCTTTGTTCACGAGGGCGACAGACCCTACCTTCGCGAGGTAATTCAGAACATAATTGCCACAGGCAAGGAAAAGGAGTGCGAGGTCAGGATAGTTAACGGGGACGGACACTATGTTCCCTTTGTCATACGTACAAGCGTAATTAAGTATAAGTCAGGCAAAATATCGCTCTATTCCACCTATACCTCTATCGCCGAGGATGCCATCACCTTCAGACAAATGCTTCCCGTGGCGTTGGAAACAATGATGTCCTCGTCCGAAGACCTTTCTTTCATTAAGGACAGGTCACTTACCTATGTGTGTGCGTCGCGCGCGTTTGCGAAGCTTGTGGGGCTTAACGACGAGAAGGAGATAATAGGCAAGACTGACTACGATATCTTCGAAAAGGAGATAGCGGATAAATATAACGCGCTGGCAGTTGAGGTATTAAACAGCGGAAATTCAATAGTCGGAAGTATCCAAAACCTATCCATAAACAATTCGGCGCCCAGATATTTCAACAATTCCTTCTTCTTATTAAAGGACGCGCTGGGCAACGCAATAGGTATTTACGGGACAGGACGCGACATTACCGACGACAGAGAGGCGTTTAAACGCCTACAGATTCTGACCGATACAATGCCGGGCGGGCTTGTTAACTACACCATTCAGCGAGATAGAATAAGAGCGCAGTATGTGTCAGACGGAGTGTACCGAATTATTGGGTATTCAAAAGAGGAATACGACCTTGAAAACGACAACCCGTTAAGTTTCGTTTACGAAAAAGACAGAAACGAGCTGCGCGAAAAAATAGAGGGGATAGTATTAAACGGAGAACCGGTGGACTACGACTGCCGTATTGAGAGGAAGGACGGCGTTCTTCGGTGGATTAATCTTCGCGGCATTGTTTCTGAGCGAACTGAAGATACTGTGACGGTAAGCACGGTTATTTTTGATATCACCGAAAAGAAACTCGCGGAGATTAAGCTTAACCAGCTTGAACAGGATAACAGAACTAAATATGAGCATGAGCTTCAGTTGAGAAAGAGCCTTGTACAGGACGCCTTTATCTATTATCAGGTAAACCTGACGAACGGTCTGCTTGAGGAATACTCGACAACAGGCGAAAAGATAGTCGAGGCAAAGGTAGGCGAGCCGTTTTTAGAGATTCAGAATAAATCCATAGCGTCAAAAATTTACCCCGGCGATTTGGAGAGGGTGCGCGATTCAATCTTTATTGATGCGCTTAAAAAGGCTTACAGTAAAGGCACGACCTTCATATCCGAGGTTTATCGGCGCAAGATTTCGGGTGATGATTACTGCTGGGTACAAATGGACGTTCATATGATGGAAAAGCCCGGAAACGGCGACCTTGCAGTGTTCTATCAGGGCAGAAACATCGACCACGAAAAGAAGACGAGCCTTTCCATTAACACAATAATCAACGAGGATATTGAGTCGGTAATTAATGTTCACATTACCAAGGATACAGCCGAAGTTGTTCATATGAGGGAGAACGTAAATTTCCATAAGCTGTACGGCGAATTTGATTACAACAAGGTTGCTGAGGAATACTGCAACAACTTCGTGGCGAAAGAAGACCGCGAGATGTACGCGAGCTTTTTCAACAAAAAGAACCTTGTGAAGCGACTAAAGAGCGAGCGAATGATTTCGCTTTCCTACCGCCTTACGGAGAATAACAAGCTTCGAAGGAAAACCACAAACGCCTACTACCTTGACGAGCTGAAGGATATTATCGTCCTTACCCGCAGAGATACTACGGGGCTTTACCTTGAGGAGATGCGGCGGCAAGCGGAGCTTAAATCGGCGGTAAACAACGCTAACAGGGCAAATAAAGCGAAGACAGACTTTATTTCGCATTTAAGCCATGATATGCGCACGCCGTTAAACGCAATACTGTCCTTTTCAAGCGGAATTCTGCTGGAGAACGCAGACGAAATAAAGATGCAGGAGTATCTGCGTAAGATTAACGTTGCCGGCGAATACATGCTCGGAATCGTCAACGACGTGCTGGATATGTCGAGGATAGAACAAGACAGAATTAAGCTTAACGCTGAGCCTTACTTGGTTAAAGATTTTGAGGACACTATTCACGGTGTAATCGACGAGCTGAGTAAGGACAAGAATATCGAATTTATAATGGACACAAGCAAGAACGGCTCGCCCGGTATTGTTGTTGACCACGTCCGATTTAATCAGATATTCATTAATCTTCTTTCCAACGCTGTAAAGTTTACGCCGAACGGCGGGAAGGTTGAGTTTATACTTGAGGAGCTGGGAAAGAACAGCGCAGGCAAGGTGGTTAAGCGCTTCACCGTTCGCGATAACGGCATAGGCATGAGCGAAGATTTTATCCCCCGCGCGTTTGACAGCTTCCAACAGGAGGAGCGCTCAGAGCTATCGCGAAACACGACGGGAACGGGTCTTGGGCTTGCTATTGTTCGCGAGCTTGTCAGAATGATGAACGGTACAATTCAACTCACCAGCAAGCTGAACGAAGGAACCACCTTTATTATTGAATTACCCTTCGAGGAGACGGATTTATTCGAGAAGCAGTGCGACAAGCTTACGCACAACTATGAAAAGCTGAAGGGCTGCAGAATACTTCTTGCCGAGGACGTTGAAGTAAACGCAGAGATAGCGAAGGCGCTTTTCAACAAACGCGGCAGCATTGTCGAGCACGCCGATAACGGCAAGAAGGCGTGCGAAATGTTCGATAGGTCCGCCGAGGGATACTACGATTTAATTCTTATGGATATAAAGATGCCGGTACTGGACGGGCTGAGCGCGACAAAGCGCATTCGCGCGATGAAGCGCAGCGACGCAAAGACCGTCCCCATCATTGCAATGACGGCGGACGCCTTTGTTGAGGACGAAAAGATAGCCTTCGATTCTGGCATGAACGGTCATGTATCTAAGCCGATAGTTCCGTCCCGTATGTTCGACACCTGCTGTGAGCTGTTGGAAAGCTGACATTCTTTTCGCAGTTAGCCTGCTGTTACAAATAATTCACCAACAGATAAAGGAACCTTAACTGAGGCTCCTTTTTCTTGTGTCATTTGTTTATCAGGTTAAGGATTATCGGTTTGCTATATTTAAAAAGCCAAAAAAATTTCAAAAAAGCGGCGATTAAATCAAATATTTGTAAAATTTTATAATAATGTGTATAATATAACCATTCATATAAAGAAAATGTTGAAGAAACTTGTTAAAAATCACATCATTTATTTTGAGAAAAATAAAACCTTTTTCCTTCCCGCGGTATCTATATATCAGATGAACGAACGCGGAAGGGAGAAGACAGTATGAGAGATGATTAAAGTTTCGCTTTGGGATATCTTAATTTTCGCGGCGCTCTACGGGGATAGCAAGAAGCACCCGTATATGAGAGGTGCGCCGAGTAAAGACGATTACTTGAGAGAATATAGCATAGAAAGCGACAAAACAAAAGGAGAGGCAGATGGAGAACGCAAACCTAAGAGAACTGATAGCGCAAGCTCAAGCGGGCGACTCTGAGGCGCACAGCAAACTGTTCTGTGCTTATAAGGATAAGGTGTATTACTTTGCACTGAAGATACTTAAGAATCAGCAGGCGGCGGAGGATGTCGTTCAGGAAACGGCGATATTAGTATTCAAGAACATACAAAAGCTCAGACAAAGCGAGGCTTTCTTTCCATGGATAAAGCGAATAAGCGCTAATCTTTGCTACAGAAAGCTTGGAAAGAACGCAGAGCTTCTGTTTTCGCAGTACGAGGACGACGAAACGAACGAGCCATTTGATATCGCCGACGACACTGCTGACAGTACCCCGCACGAGCTGCTCGACAGCAGCGAAACAAAGCGTATGATTGCCGCAGTGGTGGATTCGCTTCCCGATGACCAGCGTATGTGTACATATATGTACTACTACAACGGAATGTCCGTGAACGAGATTTCGCAGACGTTGGGTATAAGCGAGAACACAATAAAAAGCCGTCTTAGGTACTCCAGAGAAAAGATAAAGGACGGTGTGCTTGCATACGAAAAACAGGGCACCAAGCTTTACAGCGTACCTGTGTGGTTGCTTATCGGTGCGCTCAGAGGCGAGGGCGAGCTATATAAGCTTGCTCCGGAGCTTACGGCAAGAATATCCGAGTCAATGGCTGCCGCTTTGGCAAAGGGCTCAGCGGCTTCCGTGAGTACAGCTTCGTCTTCGGCTTCCGCCGCGGGCACGGTCGCGTCTGTTGGTAAGTCGGTCGGCGTTTCTCTAACGGCAAAGCTGATAGCTGCGTCTGCCGCAGTGGCAGTGCTTGCGGTCGGCGGTGCGGCTGTTGCGACAAAAGGCTTTACGAAGCCTATGGGTGTCGGTGCCTTTTCGCTTATCAAAAATAACAACTATGAGTTGACATATGTTTTTGACGAAAACGGAAATCTGATTATTGACGGCTTTACGGGTAATATTGACGGAGAACTAATCATTCCCGATGCGATAGACAATTGCGTTGTAGTCGGAATTGCTCCTAAGGCTTTTACAAAGAACGAGAACTGTACTGTTCGCGGAGTTCTCGATTTACCCGACACAATATCCGTCGTTACAGACGAAATTTTTTACGGACAGCATAATATAACAGAGGTTCACCTTCCCGCCGAAATGACTCAATTTCAGTCTTCCGCGTTTGTCAGTTGCAGCTCGATAACCGCATTTACAATTGACGAGCAAAATCCTTTCTTTGTGACGGTTGACGGAGTGCTTTACTCTAAAGATTTGTCTACACTTTACAGGTGTCCTAACGGTAAGGAGGGCAAAGTTGAGATAAGCGAGCAGACGGTAACGATTGAAGATTATGCGTTCAGTAAAGCAATTGCCGAGATTTTTGTTTCTTACAATCCGTATCATTTCGGCGATTTCAGTTTTGAACCTATAGCAATAGATTCTTCGCTTTATTACGACGAAAACAATCTTATCGCGAACCCCGAAAGTGAGCTTAAGTGGCCAACTATTCACTGCTACGATGGAAGCGCTATGCAGCTATTTGCGCAAAAACACAAAATTCCCGTTGTGGTGGAGGAGAGAAGCCCCGACCGTGAAGGCTGCTTTGAAGCTCGTTACATTATGCCACAGCGCCGGTGCGCTGAGGATTATGAATTTCCTGCCTCGTTCATCTATTTCCATGCTGATGGCAGATGTACTATGTATGAAAACGCATTAGGCGGCGCTGGGTGTATCTGTGGAAGATATACGGTTGATAACGGTGTGATTACCCTTGTCGATGATAGCGGATATTATTTCAATTTTGAAATCATTAGTGATGATGAAATAAAGCTACTCGATACATCATATAATTACTTTTTATTGCTTAAAGACCAAACCGAGCGGGACGGAGATACTTTAAAGAAAACTGAGAAATACTATTTATCCTCCCGCGTGGAGCATGTGGATGCGTTTGATTTCAATGCGGCTTACGATTACATAAAATACAGCCTTACAACAAAACCCCATCAGGACTATGCGGACCTCGATATTAACAACCTGAATATTGATAATTAGTGTACGGCCACATCAGCCAGAACAAATATAGGGAGATAAGAAGATGAAACTTTTAAATAAAGCGGTGTCTTTAACATTAGCGCTTCTTATGGCGCTATCTGTGTTCGCTTCGGGCGGTACGGTTGTTTTCGCCGAGGACGGGCTCGCGACACAGAACACAGAGAACTCGATTGTTGACGAGATACCCGAGGAGCCAACGGACGAGATACCTGAGGAGCCGACGGACGAGATACCTGAGGAGCCGACGGACGAGATACCCGAGGAGCCGACGGACGAGATACCTGAGGAGCCGACGGACGAGATACCCGAGGAGCCGACGGACGAGATGCCCGAGGAGCCGACGGACGAGATACCTGAGGAACCGACGGACGAAAATATCGAAGCTGAGTCGGACCAGCTAATTATAAGCGTCAGCGGAATTTCAGAAACCAAGTCATTCACACCTGAGAACTGCAACTATACTTTCGAGTACTTTATACAGACCGACACTAACGGTACTTATGTGCAAATCAGTGGATTCAGCAGTGACGCCACAGGAGACATAGATGTAGTAGTACCCGAAAAGATTGAAGACATAGTCGTTGATAGTATCGGTAACTACACGTTTATGTTAGACAGCGACGATACATATACCATAAAATCAATCGTTTTGCCAGACAGCATAATAAACATTGGCTGTTCGGCTTTCAGAGGGTGTAAGTTCGAGACAATTGTGCTGCCGAAAAAGACAATATCCATATCTATGCAAGCCTTCTATTGCTGTAGAAATTTAAAATCAATAACTATTCCTGACAGCGTGACGGGTGTTTACTATGCCGCGTTTGAAGGCTGCTCATCACTAACAGCAATAGAGCTTCCGAGTTCGGTAAAAACTATCGGTGAACGAGCTTTCTCAAGCTGTTCTTCACTAAATACAATAAACATTCCCGAAAATGTAACCGAAATTGGCGCGTTAGCTTTTGCCGACTGCAGCAGTTTGTCAAGCGCCATCGTTATACCTGAAAAGGTTAAAGTAATCAATGCAAACGCTTTTTCGGGATGTTCACGATTGACCTCTGTAACATTGCCAAGTGAACTGACAAGAATCGGAAGCGATGCTTTTAGCTATTCGTCTGTAAGAAATCTTGTAATTCCGAACAGCGTAACGGCAATAGGTGAAAACGCCTTTAAATACTGCGGTTTAGTTTCTGTTACGCTGCCGAGCGGCTTGACAAGAATAGAAAACAGTGTTTTTTACGGTGCAAGCTCACTTCAAACCGTAACAATGGGCAACAGTGTAAACTACATCGGCGACAAAGCCTTTTACAACTGTCAAAGCCTAAAGAGTTTTACCGTTCCGTCTTCACTGCAGTCCATAGGAAAAAACACATTTCAAAATGCGAGAATTGAGTCGGTGGAATATGCCGAGGGGACAACCGCAATAATTCCGAGTATGTTTTCGGACGCAAAGATTGGTTCGGTTACCTTTCCGAAAAGCTTGAAAACTATTGGGAGTAAAGCCTTCGCCTACTGCGATTTAACTGCTGTTGTAATTCCTGAGGGTGTAACTGAAATAGGAAGCGAAGCGTTTAGTAACTGTAAGCTAAAGTCGATAACAATACCCGCTACAGTCAAGACTATCGGTGAGAGCGCATTTGAAAGTTCTGGAATTACGGCTTGTAATCTGCCTGAGGGAGTGGAGGTAATCGGTGATTCTGCATTTAGCAATTGCACGGGAGTTACCGCCGTTACAATACCCTCAAGCGTTAAATCTCTTGGTGCGCATGCTTTTGGTTCCTGCTTCAAGCTTAAGAGTGTAAAGATAAAGGAAGGCTTGACTGTAATAGGAAAGTCCGCTTTCGGTGATTGTTATGCGCTTACATCAATACAGCTTCCAAGTAGCGTCACCATAATTGACGATTATGCCTTTTCGTCAGATACTTCGTTGCCTTCAATTACGCTTCCCGCTAATGTCGAGCATATTGGAAAGGAAGCTTTTGAAAATTGCGAGAAGCTTCAAAAGGTGGTCTTCCCCGATAAACTTAAAACCGTTGGCGAGAATGCGTTTTTAAACTGCGACAGCCTTCGGTCGGTTACCTTAGGCGCGTCAATGAGTAATATCGACGGTATGTTTGGAACGTTAGGAAAAGTAGACGTTAAAATCGGCTCCAACTGCAAAAACTTTGTATGGTACGAGGGCGTAATTTATACATCTGACTACGAGGAAGCAGTTTTCTGCCCGAGGAGCAAAACGGGGACAATTAAATTCCACCCCAACATTAAGAAAATCGGCGATTTGTGCTTCGAGAGGTGCACAAAGCTTGCTAAGAGCATTGTTATTCCAAACAGCGTTGAGGAGATAGGCGAGCTGGCGTTTGCCTACAGCTATTTGAAAGGCGGAACGTTGACGCTGGGAGACAAAACTACGGTAATCGGCTTCGCTGCGTTTGCGAATAACGGGTTTGTCGGTGATTTATATTTTCCTGAGGGAACAGAGGAGATAGCAGAATGTGGATTTTTGAACGCAGGGTTTACAGGTGATTTGCACCTGCCTGAATCCTTAAGGCTTATCGGTGCAAGAGCGTTTGCGGTAACTGGGTTTAAAGGAAGACTAATAATTCCCGACAGCGTGGTGGAGATTGGAGGCAGTGCGTTTGAGCAGTCGAAATTCACCGGTGATTTGATTCTTCCCAACAATATGGAAGTCCTCAATGATAAGGTTTTCAGTAATTGTGAAGGTCTTAACGGTTATGTTTACACGGGAGATAATTGTAAGTATATAGAAGAAGGCGTTTTCTTAGGCTGTACAAACATAAAGCTCATCGAGGTTTCAAGTGTCGTTGAGCTTGTCAGCTGTAATGTGTGTCAGGGTTGCGGAAGCTCGGTTAAGCTGGTTATTCCGCAAGGCGTTGAGTACAACGATATATTCTTTAATCAGTTTAGCGACTACGACGGTCTGCCCGTGCTACTGCGTTTTGCCGAGAAGGAAAGAACAATTGCGGCGGGCGACAGCGTTTCGTCCAACGCCGAGCTACTGCCGAAATGCACGGTAGAAAAGGACATAATATGGACGAGCAGTGACAGCAGTATAGCGTCAGTAGACGAAGACGGAATTGTAACGGGCATTGGCGCGGGCACGGTTGAAATAACCGCTGTCGCCGCCGAAGGTCTCACTTCAAGCTATACCTTGACGGTTAAGCAGGGCTTGACTATAGAGATGCTCAACTTTTCCGAGGAAGAAAGCTTTGTATATACCGGCTCAGAGATTACGCCGGAGCTTACCCTTACGGGTCTTATATCGGGAACGGATTATGCAGTTGAATATTCAAGTAACATTAATGTAGGTACAGGCAAAGCCGTGGTGATGGGGATAGGAAACTATACGGGCACGTTGGAAAAAGAGTTTACAATAGTACCTAAAACTCTAAGCGACGATATGTTTGAAGCGGTTTCTGAAAAGTACTTGTTTGACGGTCATCCGATGGACCCGTTCAAAATAAGCTATAACGGCTATACCCTTGTTAAAAATACCGACTATACCGTCACGTTTGAAGATGAAGGCGACACGGAAATCGGAGTAAAGACGGCGGAGATAGCGGGACTTGGCAACTACAGCGGGTCCGTTACAAAGAGCTTTGAAATTGTAAAGTATTCTATTGACGCAAGTATGGTGGCGGCAATACCCGCTCAGGACTATATAGTCGGTCACGGCGAAGTCGAACCACCAATCATTATCGCGTACAGCGGTATAAAGCTTGAAAAAGACCGCGACTACACGGTGGAGTACACAAACAACACAGGCGCGGGGACGGCGACGGCAACAATCACGGGAATAGGCAACTACACAGGCGTTATAACGGTTAACTTTAAGATAAACACAAGGACGTTAAGTAAAACGATGCCGCAGGCTATAGCCGAGCTCACGTATACAGGTGCGGCGCTGACTCCTGTGGTGGTAAAGGACGGCGAGACAACTCTCACGCCATATGATGCCGCTAATCCAAGCAACCCCAACGCCGACTACAAGGTGACCTACAGGAACAATATCAATAAGGGTACTGCGACGGCGACAATAAAGGGCATAAACAGCTACAAGGGAACCGTGACGGTAACCTTTAAGATTGTGGCGAAGGAGCTTCCCGCCAATGCGATAGGAACAATAGAAAACGCAGTCTATAAAGGCTCACAGATAAAGCCCACACTGACTGTAAAAGACGGCGAAACCCTCCTTAAGCTAAACAAAGACTACACAGTTAAGTACACGAACAACGTAAATGCGGGAACAGCGACTGCGACGATAACAGGCAAGGGCAACTATAAGGGCACGGTAAGCGCCGACTTTACAATTGAGCCGAAGGTAGCTGTGTTAACAGTGTCTTCGATAGTAGCGCAGACCTACTCGGGAAGTAGGTTGACGCCCGCCGTTACCGTGAAGGATGGCAGAAAGACTCTCAAGGCGGGAGTGGACTACATCGTAGAATACAGCGAAAACCTAAACGTCGGAACGGCTATTGTAACGGTCGCAGGAGCGGGCAACTATCTTGGCAGCGCTCCCACGGAAGCCGCAAGCTTCACAATCAAGCCCGTTTCGATATCAAAGGCGACTATAGTTGTACCGTCGCACATTCAGAACAATCCTGAAAACGCCGACGACAATAAGGCAGCTCCCGAAATAACATTTGCGCGTGATACACTAATTGCAAACACGGACTATACACTTTTGTATGCAAAGTATGACACAACAGGAACAGCGAACGTAACAATATCGGGAGCAGGCAACTTCACCGGAACCGTGAAGAAAAGCTACAAAATAGTCAGCGGAAAGGTGCTTGATGACTGTACATTTGGACAGCTGGGATACAGAAGCTATAGTGGCTCACAGCTGAAGCCTATTCCGGTTATTGAGTATGACGAAACACCGTTGATATACGGAAAAGACTTCACGGTAAGCGGGTATAAGAATAATATCAATGTGGGTACAGCTACTGCTACGGTAACGGGTATTGGTGAGTATACAGGAACTAAGAAGGTAACTTTCAATATTTCCACAAGAACCCTTGAAGCGGAAGACGTAGTTATAAGCTCAATATCTAACAAGGTCTACACGGGAAAAGAGATAAAGCCGTCAGTGACAATCAAGTGGAACACGAAAACGCTGAGGTCTGGAACTGACTACATGTTGAGGTACAGATACAACATCGACGTAGGCAGCGCGACAGTTACAATTTATTTCAAAGGTAATTACTATGGAACTCTTACGCAAACATTTGAAATAGTGCCCTACTCAGTAAGTAGGCTTTCTGTGGCGTCAATAAGCACGCAGTACTATACTGGCTTGGAGATAACCCCTCAGCCCGTGATAAAGATGGGCAAAACCACGCTGGCACTAACGGATGATTACACACTAACATATAGCAACAACACCGCAATCGGAAAAGCAACCGTAACGGTAATCGGAGCGGAAGGCGGCAACTTTACAGGCAGCAAAACAATAAACTTCTCGATAGCAAAGCACCCGATAAGCGCGAGCGACGTGACGGTTACGGGAGTAACGCCAGAAGTAACATATGACGGCACGGCTAAGCGACAAGGCGGACTGACCCTTACCTATTCTGGCAACACGCTTACAGAGAACACAGATTACACGGTAAGCTACTCAAACAACGTAAGGGTTGGCAAGGCAAAGATAACGATAAGGGGCATAGGAAAATACACAGGCAGCCGAACGGTAAGCTTTACAATACTGGGCAGAGATTTTAACGCTGTGCTTTCAGCTGACACCTTCGGCTACAACGGAAAAGCCCAAAAGCCTACGGTAACAGCAACCGACACTGCGGATTCGACTCGTTCAATGAGGCTCAACCGAGAATACTCCGTAGCTTATAAAAATAATATAAACGCAGGAACAGCAACGGTGACGGTGAAGGGCATGGGTAACTACGCAGGCTGGACAAAGACGCTGAGCTTCAGCATAACGCCGAAGACGGCGGCGCTGTCGGTGGGAACAATAAAGAACCAGACCTACGACGGAACGCTGAAAAAGCCGTCACTCACCGTAAAGGACGGAAGTAAGACGCTAAAGTATGGAACAGACTATGTAACGGGTTACGCATACAATAAGTATGCGGGCACAGCGCAGGTGACGGTTACAGGAATAGGGAATTATTCAAGCGGCTCTATCGGCAAAAAAACCTTCAAAATAGCAATGCCTAAAATGACGGTAACGGGATTAAAGAATGAAACAGGCAAAAAGGTTACAATCAAATGGAAGGCAATGCCCGGCGCGGGTGGCTATGTGATAGAATATGCTACAGACAAAAACTTCACTAACGCTTTTACTTCAATAACGGTGGCTGACAGTATAACCGTCAAAACTATAGAAAGCATGGATATCGGCACAACATATTACTTCAGAATAGCTTTACTTGACGACAACCAAACACCAGCGGAAAGAATACGTGGCACCTACAGCTCTGTTTTGTCGGTTAAGGTAAAGAAGTAGATATCTCGGCTTTAAAGCACAAGGAGACAACACTACATCGTTCAAAAACGAATATGCCAAAAATGAAAAGGGGAACCGTAACGGTTCCCCTTTAGCATTGCTTGTTAAAAGCACTAAATAAACTCTTTAAGTAAAGAATAAGCTTCTTCTACGCTGTTTGTCTTTTCCAATGTGCGTCCCGTCGTCTCGGAGGCCTTCTGTACGCCCTTAAGTGCCTTCTCGGAGCGCTCAGGGCCATAATCTCTAATACACAGCGCCGCGGACTTAGCGATATACTCATTCTTTACACCGTAGTAGCCTTTTTCACAGCCCTCAAGCTCAGCACATTCGTAACAGCCGTCAAGCCCCTTTTCGGCCGCGCAGGAGACGTTCGGACAGACGTTACCCTCAAAAAGCGTACCGTAGGAGCAACAGTTGTAGCTGCTGCGGCAGCCGCCGCAGTCCTTGCCCATAAAGCAATGGTTGCAGTTAAAGCCGCATACACCGAGCGGATTTATGCCCTCACGCGCCTTTGCGACAAGCGCTGCTTTAATTTGCTTGCAGTTTTCTATACGCGCTCCGTTATCGCCTTGCTCTTTGTCATAAGAATAGCTTTTCAGCAGCTCACAAGGAAATTCTCCGCATTCACCGCAGAATCTTCTTTTTTTATCCACGGCGCATTTTGCGACCTTACATTCACCGTGAAACGGCTTACCCTCGCTTGAGATACAGCCGCTACAGTTCATCTTCTCTCTGTATTCGCAGCTTTCGCAGGATAACCCGCAGTAGGTATCGAAATTATCTGACATTGTCGTTCCCCCTGATTTTATAAGTCTTTTATAACATTATATCAAACATATGTTCCAATGTCCAGCGACGAAGCAAAAATTTTGGCGTTTTTACAAAAAAATTGACAAACAGTGTTGACAAAGAGAAAAGTGCGAGTTATTATATAACAGTAGTTATATAACGCACGTTACAATTAGAGTTGAAAGAATAAGTTTATATTTAAAGAAGGGAGAAAAGCTATGCCTCCAAAAACAAAGATAACGAGGGAAATGGTTCTCGAAGCCGCGTTTGAGATAGCGCGAGAGGAAGGAATTGAAAATGTCAGCGCACGGACTGTCTCAAAAAAGCTTGGTTGCTCAACACAACCCGTTATGTATCTTTTCGCGACTATAGAGGAGCTTAAGAGAGCTGTTTATGAAATGGCGGATTGGTTCCATTCCGATTTTCTTATGAACGTAGAGAATCCCGAGGAGATTATGCTCGGAATAGGGCTTAATTACATTCGCTTTGCCATCAAGGAGCCACAGCTTTTCCGCTTTCTGTTCCAATCGGGCTACGCCGTTGAAAACAACCTGCTCGAAATGGTGGATTCAAAGGAGCTTGTTCCCGTTATCGAGGCTATGCAAGGGGCTATGGAGCTGGACTCCGAAAGCACCAAGAAGGTCTTTGTTTCAATAGCGGTTTTCGCTCACGGCTATGCGAGTATTATCGCGAACAACTCGCTTGAATATGACGAGCAGGTTGTAATCACACATTTAGACAGAGCGTATCGCGGAGCGATACTGGCTGTAAAAGAAGAAAGGTAAAGGTTTGAAATATGAAAAAGTTTTACGAAAAAAACGAGCTTTGGTTTGCGCTTATTCTAATCATCATCTACAGTGTTGGGCAGTCCTTCGCTAACGAGCTTAATAAAGCTATAGGTGTCGGCTACTCTGCCAACGCTATATTTAATGTGTTTTTGGCGGCGTTTCTTCTTTGGTTTATATTTAAAAACGGACTTAAGAACAGGTATAAATTTCAAAAGCCCACCTCGCCCGCCATTAAGTTCTTGTGGTTTATCCCACTTGTGATTATTGCCTCGCTTAACCTTTGGAACGGAATAGCCATGAAGTATGAGCCCGCCGCCTTAACATGCTATTTAATCTATATGTTCTGTGTCGGTATAGTTGAGGAGGTGCTTTTCCGTGGGCTATTGTTTGAAGCGATAGCAAAGGACAATATAAAGCTTGCGATTGTTATCGCGAGCGTTACCTTCGGACTTGGGCATGTAATAAATGCTTTTAACGGCAATAACGAAAGCGTTTTTGAAACGGTCTGTCAGGTAATCGGAGCTATAATCATCGGCTTTCTCTTTGTGGTTATCTACTACCGCGGCGGAAGCATTATTCCTTGCATACTTACTCATTCAGCCATTGATATGGCGAGCGCCTTCGCAAATCCGGAGGGCATAAGCTTCAAAGAGGATATGATATGGTTCGCTATTCGAATCGCCATTTTCGTCGCCTATACGGTAGTACTGTTAATAACACTTCCGAAAGAACAGGAGAGGGGCACGGAAACTAAATGAAGGTTGTAATTCACGATTTAGGCGAGAAGTATAACGAAAGAATTAAAGGCAGCTGCGACGCAATAATTAACGCTGACGGAAGGTACGCGCCCTGTCAGGGGTGCTTCTGCTGTTGGACAAAGCACCCCGCAAAATGCGCCATGAAGGACAGCTTAAATGAGGTTTGCAGAGTAAAGGGGTGCGCAGATGAGCTTGTCATTATCAGCAAGAACTTTTATGGCGGATACTGCCCCGAGGTGAAGAATGTGCTTGACCGAAGCATAGGAATGTCCACACCCTTCAGCACCTATCGCGGCGGTCAGATGCACCATACGCTTCGTTACGGAAAGAAGGATAAGCTGAGCGTTTACGTCCACGGCGACATTACCGAAGCGGAAAAGGCAACCTTTGAGCTTATGGCAAAAAGAAACGCGATAAACTTCGGATACAGAGAAGCAAGCGTTGTTTTTCTGGACGATATTTCGAAGCTGGAGGGTGAGTCAATATGAAAACGGTTTTCATTAATGGAAGCCCGAAAAAGAGCTTTAGCGCGTCGTCCTATTTTCTCGGCATTCAACGCTTTTTTACAGGCGGAATAGCGGTAAAGGAAAAACTTCGCGGCAAGGCGGATTACGAAAGGATTTTGGGCGAGCTTAAGGACGCCGATAACGCGGTGTTCTGTCTTCCTCTTTATATTGACGGCGTTCCTTCCCATTTTCTCAGCTTTATGAAAGAGCTTGAAAGCTTCTGCCGTGAAAATAAAGTAAACCTTAACATTTATGCGGTTTCAAACAGCGGCTTTATCGAGGGTAATCAGAGCAGGCCGATGTTCCGCGTTTTTGAAAATTTCTGCGCGCGCAGCGGTAATCGTTGGTGTGGCGGCGTAGGAATCGGCGGCGGCGTAATGCTTAATGTAACGAGGATACTGTTTGTCGTTAATATTGCGCTTTTGTTGCTTGAAATAGTTTTAAGCGGCGTACAGACAGACAACTGGCTGCCGACTAACGAGCTAATTGAGTTTTCGACAAGCGCATTACTCTTGCTTTTCCTAAATCTCGGTGTGTTTATCTACACGCTTCGCATGGGCTGCTTTATTAAAAAGGGCAAACCGGCGGGCGAGAGGTTCACGAGAATACTTATCCCGTCTTTTATTTTCATTATTATCGCAGACATTTTTTTCACGATAATATCTGTCTTCAAGGGCGGAATCTTTAAAGGCTGGTTCAGCAAAAAGAAACCGAGTATTAATTAAATCTTATTTTCTGCAAGCAGAACCCGTCTGTTTTAGATAGACGGGTTCTGTTTTGCGCGAAAGCTGTTATAATGTATCTGCGAAGTAATCTTTTGGAGGTAAACAATGAAGGCGCTTTTGGTAATTGACGTACAGAAGGGATACATTGAAAGTTACGGAGAAGAATTGCTGTCGCGCATTAACGAGAGGCTGAAAAAAGTCGAAAAAGACGGGGAACTTATCGTTTATGTTAAGAATGTCCGTAAGCTGAAGGGCGAAAAGGCTGTGAATGAATTTGCCGACGGCCTTTTAGTGCTTTCCGACAAGATAGTTTATAAAGAACGCGCTTCCATATTCACGGATGCGGATTTTGCGGCTTTGCTTCGAAACAGCGGCGTTACAGAGCTTGAGCTTATCGGCATAGACGGGTGCTGTTGTGTTGCAAGCAGTGCTCTCGACGCGCGGCTTTTAGGGTTTTCCGCAGTAATGCCGCAAGGTTATATAGGCGTAAAAAACGCCGCAAGATTTGAAAAGAAAAGAGCCGCGCTAATAAAAGCGGGCGTCGTGGTAACAGAGTAAAGGAACGGTAAAGACTATGATTGAAATAATAAGATACGAGCCAAAATATGAGGGTGCGCTTATGTCGCTTATACGTGCCCAGGGCGAGGACTGGCGGATTTATTGGGAGGAACCGAACGCTTCAAAGTATAAAGAATCACTGAGTGAATGCGTTACCTTTCTTGCGCTTTGCGACGGCAGAGTGTGCGGCTATTCGCGCTCGATTAAGGACGCGCTCTGCGTTTATGTGTGTGATTTACTCGTAGGTAGTAAGTTTCGGGGGAACGGGTTGGGCGAGAGGCTTATACGTCCGCTAAAGGAGATGTTTACTGATGCTGATATATATATTATGTCCGGCAACGACGAATACTATAGCAAGCTTGGGTGTAAAATGGAAGGCTCAATTTACCTTTATAAATAGACGAAGAAAAGCCGCCCATCGGGCGGCTTTTCTCATATCATTGGAAATAGAAGTATCGTTTACATCACTGACGCAAATTATCATACTCGACTTGATATAATTCACAGAACCTTCGATTCGCTTGTTTCTGCGAGAGTCTTTTGCTTTTTGGGAACAAGCGATTTCAGGTAATCCCAAACTGCGGCGCTCAGAAGCGACGCGATAAACACCACGACAGGCGCGAGGGTGACAAAGGCGGCAGGCGCGCCCTCAAGCGGCAGAATAAGCTGAGCGATAGCCATGTGGAAGATATACATAAAGAGTGTTGTTCTGCTTCCGAGCCGTTCAGCGAGCGTCCCCGCCGCAAATGACGGGAGCTTCAAAGCGACAAGTATGACAGCGTAAACAAGAAGCTCCGCGCTGAAATACGGCATAGCGACCGAGCCGCTGTGAAGACTAAACTCAAGCAGGGTTGTTATGCAAAGCAGAACAGTTGCGACTATGTACCACCATACGCTTGGATTCATAAGAAGGTCCTTATATCGTCTGATGAGGCAGCCGAACATTAGATATGGCAAGGTGCAAAGCAGGGCGTTTCGGTACATAAAGTAATTAGCGGGGTTCTGTGTAAAGGAAAGAACTATGTAGCCCGCGAGAAGAAGCGGCGCGGCGAACATAGCGTACTTAAACACCTTCGTTTTACAAAGCAGCATTATAATTAATATCGCGTAGAGAAGCGAGCCTAAGTACCAAAGGTGGTCGCTGAAGGGCGACATATTCCACAAAAGAAGGTTTACTGCGTTGCTTCCCGTAAAGTTTGTTTTAATGAATTCGCCGAACGGCATATCAGAGCGAAGAAAAGCGAAAAGGGTGTAGAAAAGGTGGGAGCCCACCGCGAGAATAAAGATTTTCAAAGCCTGTTTTTTAAGTCGCGCCATAAACTGTGCGGTGTCCTCGCGATAGAGGAAGTAGCCGCAGACAACAAGGAAGAAGGGAACGGCTATTTTGCCGAAGGCAATCGTTATACCCGTAGGCAAGGAGGCTCTGAACGGAAGGTGTATCACAATAACAAAGTAGATAGCAAGTAACCTCAGTAGGTCTATTGAGTGAAGCTTTTTGTCACCCTCGGCTGACAGCGACGGATGAAGCTTCCCCGTCACGAGCCCGATTATATATCTGTCAAAGCCGTGAAGAACAGCGGCGAGAAGCACTGAGAAAAGGATAACCAGCAGAATATACATTGAATCCGAGCGCACGTTCATAACCGAATTTGAGCGAAGATACTGGATAAACAGATTGTGTACAAGATAAAGCTCCAGTGCAATTGAGCCTAAAAATTTCAGCGCACGGTTTTGGAATTTTACTTTTAACATAATGAGCAGAACTGAAAGCACAAAGAATATTATCGCGGGAAGCTGAACGCCAAGACAAAGAAAGCTTGATGCGGTGTCGCGGTAATATGATACCTCATAAATGAGCTTTACGTTAAGCGCAAAAAGGAAGCCGAACGCCGCGACGCATATCGGAAGAAGAAGCGCGTAAAAACGCTTGGCAAACCTCGCGAGCGGAAGCTCGAAGCGTGCTATAAGCATTCCAACGAAGAAAAGAAGCGTAGCGTTAAACCACCATTCGCCTTGGAACCAAAAGCGGCCGTGTCCGAGAAGCAGGCTTCCCGTAACAAGCAGGAGGAGGAACCCGCCCATAGCCGCGAACGCAAGCTTTTCGTTTTTTATAAACCTAAAGATGAGGAAGAAAGCAACATATAAAACAGCGATTTCGACGATATACCACATATGACTGTTAATTAAAAACCAGCCCGAAAGGTAGCCGAGCAACTCGCCAATTCTGAATTTTCCGCCGAGCAGCCACTCTGAGGAAAGAAAGACGAGTATGCATGCAAAGAAGGGAACGAGAATTGTCGGAAGTCGCTTTTTGAAGAAGCCGCTTAAATAGTTATCCTTTGTGCGAAGGCTCTTAAGCAAACCATATCCCGAAAAGAAGAAGAATATACCTACGAACAAAACGCCCGCGTCAACGAACAGCGAAAGAGCGCCGAGGTCCTTTTTGCTGTTCGATATTCCCTGCGACATATGGTGAAGAATAATTGCCACGGCGGCGAAGCCCTGAACACCCTTTGAGCTGTCGAGCGACAGCGGCTCCTCCTGCCATTCTCCGCGCTTTGAAACGCTTACGCCCGAAAGAAGCAGAACGGCGAGCGCGGCGACAAAGAACCAAAGCGGGAACTCGGTAGTTGTAAGCGCTTCGAAAAAGTTGTCTGTCTTGTCCGACGCGACATCGTTAGTTACCTTCTGCGCCGCCGCGACACTACCCGGGTTCTCGGAAATAACCACGCTGTTCACCATCTTAAGAGAAAGCTCTGCCGCCTCGGCGGCATACGCCGTGTCACCGTCCGATGTCATACCTAACGCGCTAAAGCGTATAAGGTCTTCACCGATATTTGCGTAGTAGTTATCAAAAAAGCCGACGCCTATCGAGCCCTTTGCGGAGAACACGGCGTGCAGATAATCTTTTCCGTTAATCTCAACGGTTTCGAAGCTTATACCCGACATATTCATACCGTAATTAGCGGATATTACGCTTTCAATGTGCCTTGCGAAGGCGGCCTGCGTTTCCTCGTCAGCCGCGGCTATGTCTGTAATAAACGGCTCGGGCGTTTCCCAGCCAAGGTTTAGGTTAAGCCCGGGAACCGAACCGGATTCTGAATAGTAAGCGTCAAAGAAATAGTTTGAATCCATTAGCTCGGGTTCGTCTATCGCAGTATAAACGGTATAAGAGGAAGGCAGCTCCAAGGAAAAGCCGAAGCCGTACTCGCTCATATCAACCGTGTAATAATCCTCCGCAAAAACCGGAACCGCAAGCGCACCGAAGGCAAGCGCCACGACGGCTATAAAACAGATAAGTCGTTTCAGTTTCATAATTCCTCCTGAATAAGCCCGAAAATGCCTTTAAAGATAAAGCTTTCTCGGCACAAAGGCTGTAAATTGTTTATTAGTATAGCACAGTTCTTTTTAATCGGGACTGAAAATAAACTTTAAAAATGAGCAAGATTGTATTTTCTGCTTTTTTACCGAATTTTATCTTTCTTCTTTTTGCATAACGACAAATGGACTAAAGAAGCGACTGAGCGGTTGTCATAGAAAGTCAATTACTGTATACTGTTACTGTTGTTTAACTTGATTACAGAGAGGAATAAAATGAAAAAGATAGGGAGAAAGAGAATGCTCTACATAATTATTGCTGTTGTTGCCGTAATACTTATCGCAATCGGCGGTTTGTCAGTTTATGCGAAAAAACAGATGGAGAAGGTAACCGAGCTTTCGTTTGACGATATGCTGAAATTCGACCTCTCCGATAGAGAGGACGCGGTTATAACCGTCGGAATTATTAAGGACGGAAAGACTACTGTGACCGTTTACGGAAAGGGCGGCGAGGTGCTTCCGAATGCGTTGCATACCTATGAGATTGGCTCGCTTACAAAGACCTTTACGGCGGCGCTTATCCAGAAAGCCGTCAGCGAGGGGAAAATTAAGCTCAGCGCCACAATAGATGAATATCTCGATTTGCCGAAAAGCAATACCTATCCTACCATAGCGATGTTACTAACCCATACAAGCGGATTTAAACCTCATTATATGGAAGCGCCGATGACGGCGAATTTCTTAAAAAACAGAAACAGCTTCTATCTTGTCGGCAAGGATATTACCCTTGAGCGTCTCGCGAAGATTTCTGTAGATGGTGAGCCGCACCCCTTCAATTATTCAAATTTCGGATACGCAACCTTAGGGCTTGTGCTGGAGGCGGTTTACGGTCAAGATTACACGACGCTTGTGAACGATTTTGCCAAGAACGATATGGGGCTTCAAAACACCTACGTCTCCGACAACAAGGGCGACCTCGGAAAGTATTGGGACTGGGACGAGAACGACGTCTATATCCCTGCGGGCGCAATTACTTCGAATATTGATGATATGCTCGTTTATGCCGACCTTCAGCTTCACGACGAACGCTTTGCCCCCTGTCACACACCCATAACGGAGATAACAAACCAAGTTGAGGGTAACATAAAAATGGGTATTCGTACCGACGCGATTGGTATGGCGTGGATAACTAACAGCGAGACAGGTGATGTATGGCACAACGGCGGCACGAGCGATTACAACAGTCATTTGGAATTTAATAAGGAAAAGGATACCGCTGTGGTTATACTCTCCAATCTTCCGCCTAACTACCGTATTCCCGCAACACTTCTCGGCGTAAAGCTTATGGAACAGCTATCAAAATAGAACAGCGATTAAATAACGAAACAGCCTTCCTTACAACAAATGGGAGGCTGTTTTGCTTTTTACAGGAACGTGCTTTATGTTTAGAACGCTTTTCGTGTTTTCGCCGCACCGCGCAACGAAAATTACTGCAGTGTCACGCAAAGTTACATAAAATTGTCAATGACAAATATAGTAAGGCGATTGTTATGAAAACAAAATGATAGTAAAATTACTTTAGGTTGTCGAATAAGCGCGAGCTTTGCCGAAGGCTGACAGAGGTGTTCGTTAGCGGTTCACGCCGCTCCACATATAACCTGCGCATATTAAGGAGGACCGATATGCAGATAATTATGGCGACAGACTACGCTTTGCGCTCATTACTATATTTAGCGATAATTGACCGAATGGCACCTGCGTCCGAGGTTTCCGAAAAGGTGGGCGTTCCGAAGCAATATCTCGTAACCATGTCTCGAAAGCTTCGTGAGGCAGGAATGCTCGGCTCTGAGCCGGGTGTGAGCGGCGGCTATTTTCTCGCGCGCCCTGCAGAGGATATTTCGGTGCTTGACATTGTAAAGGTAACAGAGGGGACTGCGAACCTTAACCGCTGTGCCGGAAAGAGCAAGGACTGTAAAGGGTATTTCTCCGACATTTGTCCCGTTCGAGAGGTTTACGAAGACCTAAGGGGTACGGTAGAGGAACTATTAAGTGGCATAACGCTTGCCGAACTTAAAAACCGCGCGGTCGAGAAGGGAGCATGCATAAAATAGACGCTTCTTTATAGTACAAGACCTCTTTAAGCGCAATAAGTACATAAAACCGACAAAAGATACAGCAAACTGTAGAAAAAACCTCAAACATTTGCACAGAAAAACGCTAAATGTTATAATGAGAAAAAGTAACGCTGCGATGATTTTTGTTACGGTTGTGTCGGAGTATTTGTATGTATTACATTCTCGATTTCTGTGTTATTTCATTTGCTTTTTTATTACTCGTAACGCTAAGCTATTTCAGTCAGAGACGTGTTAAGACCCTGCGCTCTCGGCTGTATGGCATTTTGCTTATTTTGGGGCTTCTTTCGATAGCCTTTGACTTTTTCTGCGCGCTGTTCGACCGCTACCCCGGTCAGTTTTCGCCTGTTCTGCTCACCGTCATAAACATTATCTTTTTGGCATGTGTGCAGGGAAGCGGAATTACCTTCCTTTACTATACAATGATACTTACGGGAAAATACTTTAAAATTCCGCGCTTCATACGCATAATTCTGCACCTTCCCTATGCTGTCATTCTTGTTCTTCTGACTTCCGCGCTATTCACGAGAAACGCCATCTTTTATATAGACGACGCGGGCTATTACAAAATGGGTCCGCTTCATATGGCGCTTTACGCCGCTATTGCCTTTTATTTAATAGCGAGCATTTCGTTTGTTGTGGTAAACCACAGAGTAATATCAAGGCGCAGACGATTAACGATATATTCCTTCGTTTCGGTTACAATTATCTGTATGCTTATACACACCCTGTCGGGCAGACTGCTTATTAACACCTCAGGCTATGCCTTTGCGTTGTTTATTATGTATTTCACCCTTCAACTGCCCAACAGAAATATCGACGCACTGACAAAAATATTTAATGCCTCCGCGCTTGATGAAATTGTTATTGATTATTTTGACCAAGCAAAGCCTTTTGCGGTGGTGGTGTTCCCGCTTACCTCCTTTCGCGTAATAAACCACGTTTACGGCACCAACAGCGGGGACCTCGTGCTTACCGAGCTTGCGCGACGGCTTAACTCACAGTACCCAGACGCTTCCGTTGTAAGAGTTTCGGGCGAGGTGTTTGTCGTTATCTTTGAAACGAAGGAAGCACAGCAGTTAACAAAGGAAAGCCTTACGGCTATGCATGAGCGTTTCGCTTACCCCGTACAGCTTGAGAACACCTCGGTAGAAATTGAATCTTCCGTGGTTGGATTAAATAGTGCTGATTTTGCCACGCTCGGCGAGGTGCTGGGTGCGGTAAGGTATGTAGTTCGCGATTTTTCGAAGAACGACGGCGTTTCCGAAATAACACTTATGGACGACGATTATAAGGAAAAGATGACCTTTATGCGGAAGGTTGAAGGCGCGCTCGAAAACGCGCTGAGACTGGATACACTTATGGTTTATTACCAGCCTATTCACGACACTAACGGAAATCTTGTGGCGTTGGAGGCGCTGTGCCGATTAAAAGATGATGAGCTGGGCTTCATTCGTCCGGATATATTTATCGCCGTCGCCGAGCGTAACGGCAGCATATTTAAGCTGACCGAGCAGGTGCTTGAAAAGGTATGTAGATTTATAAACGAATGCAATGTCGAAGCGTGGCACCTTGAGCATATAGGCGTAAACCTTTCAATAATGCAGTTTATGCAAGCGCCTATGGCGGAGGCAATTATCAGGATAATTGACGAGCACGACATAAAGCCGGGCGTCCTGCGCTTTGAATTGACCGAAACGGAATCCGCCTCGTCGCTCGCCCGTGTCCGTGAAAATATGAAGCGGCTTATAGACAGAGGCTTCTCCTTCCTGCTTGATGATTTCGGAAGCGGCTACGCAAACTTCAACTACCTTTCCGAGCTTCCGTTTTACTGTGTAAAGCTTGATAAAACATTGCTTTGGAACTGCGACGCTTCGGCTGGAAGCAAGGCGGCGCTTGATGCGTGTAACGATATTATTAAGCGTCTGGGGTTACTTACGGTTTGCGAGGGAGTTGAAACGGAAAAGCAGGTTGAGCTTTTGACCGAAATGGGGATTAATATGCTTCAGGGCTTCTTTTTTTCAAAGCCTATACCCGAGAACGAACTGCTCGAATATGTCGGGCGGCTTGAGGAGGCGAAGGTATGACTGCGGCTCATTTTTATTATCCGCTGTGCGCGCTTGTGTTTATGGTTATATCCTGCTTCTATTACTTCACACACAGGCGTTTGCCCAACGAGATGAACCACGTTTATTCAAGGCTTATGATAGCGGCAACATTAACCGTGCTTTTTGATTTTATCTCTCAGTTTTTAACCTCGACCTTTACGGAAACACCGCGCTGGGTTCTCCACGTCTCATATATAATCTTTACTTTCTCTATGCAGTACTGTCTGCCGACCTTCCTAAAGTATCTGCTTTTGTTTACAGGTGACTTCCAACGAATGAGCAACGCGGTGAGAATAGTTATAGTAGTGCCGCATATCGCCGCTTTTGTAGCAATTATTATGTCCGCCTTCTGCGATTACGGGGCATATTCCATAAACAAGAACAATGCTTTTGTATCCGGAAAGCTTGCGTGGGTGCTTTGGCTCGCAATGGCGTTTTACCTGCTTTTTGCTCTTGGCGTACTACTCAAGTTCAAAGAAATGCTCGGGAAAAGAACTATACTGCTGGGCTTAGTGTATTCGGCGATAATACTCTTTTCACTCCTTATACAGCTTAAATTCAATGCGTTAACGATAGTTTCCAGCGCCACGGCTTTTTCGGTGCTCGGCATGTATTTCATTATGCTTGCTCCTAACAACTATCTTGATAGCCTTACCAACAACTTTAACAGGGTGGCGTTCCCCGTCTTTGCAAACGAGCTATATTCCTCTGACGCCGCGAAAAAGTTTTCCTTTACCCTTGTGTGCTTCACAAACTTTGACCACATCAGCAACTTTTACGGCTCGGCGTCGGCGGAATCGGCGCTACAGGCTCTTTCGCAGTATCTCGGAAGGTGTTTTCCGCGGTGCTTTATCTTCCGTTTGAATTATAAAACACTTATAGTTATGGACAACCGAAACGCCTTCCCTCAAGATGTGGCGGCGGCAAAGATAGCAAAGGCTCAGCACACCCACACCTATCGCGGAAACAGCTTTGCGCGGAACATCGGCGCGGCTTATCTTCAGGGCAATATGTTTAAAGGTGTGCCCGAGCTACTTGACGCGATTGATAACATCTTCCTTTTGAATATATTCAGTGAAGACGAAAGCCTGAAGGTTATTACGCCCGACATTCTCAGAAGAATATCAAACAGAGCCATACTTGAGGCTGACCTGCCGGAAATAGTCGAAGATAACAAGGTTTTCCTTGAGTGTCAGCCTATTACCGATATGAAGCGCTCGCCAGCGTCATACGAGGTCTTTCCGAGCGTTGACTCGGAAAAGTACCGTGAGGCTGACGCGGAAACCATCTTTTCTCTTGCAAACCAAACCGGTATGCTGAAAAGACTTTGTTACGATATGTTTGATAGAATTTTCGCCTATCTTTCGGATAATCAAACGGTGGAGCTAAAGCTTGAGGTAGCGATTCCGCTTGAAATATTTTCGGACGACGATTTTGTCGGATACCTCAAGCGCTTTTCAAAAACAAAAAGCTATCGCAAGGACACGATTTGCCTAAATCTCTGTAACGTTATGCCCTCAGCGGATATAAAGAGAATAGTTGAAAATGTTAACCTTCTCGCGGATAGCGGCTATGTTCTGGCAATTGATAATTTCGGAGCCGGTTACATTGATTTCGACTTCCTCACGGGAATAAAATACAAGCGAATTAAAATAACTGGAAGCTTACTTACAAGCGCAATTCAAGGCGCGAAGAACGCAGGGTACCTTTCGATAATCTACGCCGCCATAGGCAGACTTAACGCCAGCATAATACAAAAGGGCATAGACAGTAAGGAGGCATACAGCTTCGCGAGCATCTTTGAAGTTGCGTACGGACAGGGAAGCTACCTTTCAAAGAAGATGCCCTTCTCGTTTTTACCAACCTCGGCAAAATAGAATAAAAAGTTCAATCAAAAAAACACCCGTTAGGGTGTTTTTTTGATTATTAATACTTTGCTCTTGCACTACACTTTAAGGCTGAATTTCATTAATACTATCACAGCTATTATAGTCAGCGATAAAAGAAATTTAGTAGAACTGAATTTATAAATGTAGTAGTATTTTTCGTAAGATGATTTTACTTGATTTGCGTCTTAGTGTTTCTCCACTACCTTCTACTGCACGCGCGCGGTTCCTGTTTTGTCCAACAGGACATTCTGCATAATGTCTTCTATGGTTTCGCTTTCGGCTACATACATAGTTCCCCACTGTTCTCCTTCGCTGCCCTGCCAGCTAATGAAGTAATTGCCTTTCGTTTGAACGTATGTGTTCCCCTCTAAGGTCGGCGCCCATTCGTCTTTGGTGCTTGTAGTCAGTAGCGGTCCCGTACTCAAATAGAACACATTGTTGCGAATAGTAAAATCCTTGGAAGGATTATGATGATTCCAGCCTTGATAGCCCGAGCTTCGCGCTATTTTGTATTCTTGAGTAGCGCTTGCCCAGCCGAAGCCAGCGTACATAAGGTAGTTATCCTCAATGACAAGGTTTTCGAGTCGTAGGTTATTAATATCTGGCTCTCTGTCCATATCACTAATAAATATCTCTATGGGCATATCCGAGTATTCAATCAGATTTCGAGCATACAGAATATTCTTCTGAATATTTGCGCCGCCCTGATTGGATGCGCCGGCGTCAAAGCATTGATAGATATAGCAATCCTCAACCGAGAAGTTATCAATGTTATTTCCGCCGCACTCCACGCCGTTCCCCCACGGGATAGGTATACCATCTTCGTCAAAATACTGAATTGCGCCGCCAATCCATCCTATTTCACAGAAGGAGACGTGATAATTTTCATAATGATAAATACCGTGTCCTCCCGTATATTTTAGGCAGAGGTTATTTATAACGGCATCTTTTGCCGCAACTATTATATTCTGCCGCGCAAGGAATTCAATTGAATTGAATACATCTCCGGGGTTGCCCTCGTCGCAGCGAAGATAAAGCTCGCCTACGACTTCTTCTGTTTCATTGTGGTCACCCGAATCCATTACTTCAAAGCGGAAGGGCGCTCCGCGGTATAAAATACTGTCCGCCTTTGAGAAAAACATTAGGTTTTGCGTAAGCTCTTTAGTTACATCAAACGGTGCTTCGTTATCTGTCAGCGAGCGATAGCCGTCCACATAGTTCGGCATAGCTTTAAAGCCGTACAATTCCCCGCCGTTAAAAACAAGGTTTCCGCAATCGAGCATCTGTTTGTTGTAAACCCAGATGTTATCTGTGCCCTCAAGCAGCTTCCACATACTCGACTTCGCGCCGTCTTCGGGCGAAGCATATAGCTTCGGCTTCTCGCCACTGCCATAAGCGGAGTAGGTCACGCCGCTTGCGCACCACAGCTGACCGCGCCATAGCTCGCCGCGGTTAAAGTATACGCCGTCTCCCGAGGAAAGCTCAGCGGTATTCACCCTTTCAAGGGTTTTCCAAGCCGTCTGCGGAGTTTTTCCGTCATTGTCATCGTTTCCTGTATTGTATGACACATAGTATGCTGTACCCGTGCACGGCAAACTGTCAGTATTCTCTAAAATCGCCATTTTCATCATTTCGGCGTTTTCAAGAAGCTTTATGTCCTCTTCGCTCGGTTCATTAACACGCGTGAAGTCATACTCGGCGTTTTCGCTGTTGTAAAGCCGAACAACAATTTTAACCGCGTCTTCACGCGTAAGAACGCCGTCAAGATGATAGTCATAGTTCTCGTCGTCAAGCAGCGTCTTACGGCTGTCGAGGTCTACTCGCCTAAACAAAACGAAAAACATTAGGTGTTGCGCTTGCCAGACATCGTCAAACGAATAGCTTTGCACCTTATAGTGGGTTGTTATTTCATGTTCAGGGTCAACTACGTAGGGATAGTCCCACGACGTTTGAGAATATAACAAATCATAACTGACGTTGTTCTCAACATATGCGGGCAGGTCTATGCAGTTTGTATCTATCCAGTCGAGGGCTTCCGCCGCCATAGCCGAAAGTATTAGTCCGTCGTCACGCCTCATCACCCTACTGGGAAAAGCGTCTTTGTTAATTAGGCTTTGGTATCTGCCTATCGCCTCTTTGTCGCAAAGCCCCATCATCTTTTCGAGCATAACAGAATAGCCCTCAAAATCGGCGGTCGCAGAAAAGTCCTCGTCCCAACTTTCAGGAATAATATTAAGCTCCTTTGCTATGTCCAATTCCGTAAGCGGCGTCGTCTGAGGCTCCACGGGCTTGGTTTCGCCATTCTCATCTATTCCTTGCGACACCGAGCAGCCAACTAACATAAGTAACGCCAAAATGCACGCAAGTAAGCGAATTATATTTTTCTTCATTTAGAACCTCCAAATAACCTTATTAAGTTCATTTTACCACAAAATAATTTAAATAGGGTGTGTCTATTTGCACAGTATTCTTTGTATTTCTACTTTGTTATTTCAAATGAATGCAAGCACTAATACTTTGATAATCATAATTGAGCTGCAAGAATGTTAATAAAAATATTAAAGAAGTTTATCAGAAAAGCAATAATCCGAACCCATTTCCTACGCGGATAAGGTTCGGATTATATGTTTCTGGTGCCGGTAGTCGGGGTCGAACCGACACGGTATCGCTACCACCGGATTTTGAG
>CAZUOY010000009.1:0-47884 GCA_964622315.1 uncultured Oscillospiraceae bacterium
CGAGAGCGCTTGCAAACGAGCAGGCGAAGACGCAGCGACTGCTTGACGGGAAAAGGCGGAGCAACAAAGCGATAAGAAAAACCGGACAAACAGAGGAGTAAGTCCGGTTTTGATATGAGCGGCGTTTGCGACGCCGTGGCACCCCAAGTAGGAATCGAACCTACAATTAGCCCTTAGGAGGGGCTCGTAATATCCATTTTACTATTGGGGCGTGTGTGTTGTGTTTTATTATAAGGCTTTTCCTGTTTAAAATCAATTTCTAATGCCGAAAATGTTAATAAATCTGTAATATTGATTAACGGATAGGTTATTTACCTTCAAAAATATTAGTGTTATACTAAAACCGTAAAGAATAGACAAAATGAGGGATTATGCGGTATATAAGCATTTCGGAAGGTGCTCCCGGGCTGGACACTATGCCAGTTTTTAAGACAACAGAATACCCGTGGGAGGAGGGGAGCTTCAAGCCCCTTTGCTACGCTCGCATCGCGGTTGTAAAGAACAAAGGCGTTCTATTCGACCTCACCGCCTTCGAGCGCGACCCCGAGTGCTGTGAATTTGTTATGGACGGAAGCTGCGTTGCAGCTACCTTCGATTTCTTTCCTGAAATATCAAGCGAGACGGTAACCGTCGCCCTCAACAAGAGTGGAAAATACGACGTTTTTTTAAGCGGCGAGCAAGCGACGCTTCCGATTGAAACGGAAACCTACGCTGGCGAGGACGAGCAGGGCTGGTATTGGGGCGTTCGCTTTACGATAACAAACGATATTCTCGAAAAGCTGTACGGTGTGTCAGAAATAGATAACGGGCATACTATGTATGGTAATATATATAAGCTAAAGCTTACGGGAAGCGATTCCCACCTCGGCGCTATTTCAAGGATAAAGGACGAGGTTATCTTCTCTTTCTCCAATCTTTGCGAGTTCACCGCGGTAAGCTACTGATAAACCGTTTCGGAGGTGCGAAAATGAAAAAGCTGTTATCGGCGCTTGGTATTGTAATTGCGATTTTCGCAGTCGTCGTTTTTGCCGACTGCGCGTATCGCTTTCTTACAACGAACTGCCGAAAGTACATCTGCTTGCATAAATAGAACGGCGGCGGGCATAATAAGCCTTGAACAAAAAAGGAGGTTTATTTATGTCCGAAAAAGCTAACCGTTCCATTAAATGCAAGGTAGATTCCTGCGAACATCACTGCTCGGCGGAGGACTTCTGCTCGCTCGATTGCGTCTGCATCGGCACACACGAGGTGGACCCCGCTATGAATCAATGCACCGATTGTCAGTCGTTCAAAAATGTTTGCTGCGGCGAACAGAAAAAAGCTGTAGACAAGTATAAAGAACAGCAGGGCTATTGAGAGGGTAAACGCATTCTTGCGGAACATGTAACCGATTATTAAAACAAGGCTTCCGATACTGTCGGAAGCCTTTTGTGTTGAAAAAGTGTTTATGGAAAAGAGAAGCGTTTATAAGCCGAGGTTAGCCTTTTTGTTAAAAAACGCCGCTGAAAGCTCAGCGAATTCCTTAGCCGTGCACCGAGCCTTGCAGACTTCTTCGAAGTCTTTTGAGCGGGCGAGCAGGTCGCCTATCCTGTCGCAGGGAAAACGGGCACATTCACCGCACCTTTTGACGCCGTTTGCGCGAGTGCATTCAGTAAGCCCATATCCGCAAAGCTTGTCGGAGGAACAGCCGTCGCAGCGCATATCGTCAGGCGGAAGTATTCGCTCTCGCCAGCCTACGCGGTACCAGAGCTCAGCGACATGCGAAAGCTCTGCGTCGGTTTTCGCAAGATATCGCGGGCAGTTGGCGCAGTCGTCGCCGCAAAGGGAAAGATGAGCGCTCATATTGTAAGACCGCCGTCACAGCTTATTATCTGCCCGGTTATGTAGTCCTCGCGCGCAAGGAACAAAACCAGCCGCGCAATGTCGTCGGGTGTGCCCATCTTGCCGGCGGGGGTAACCTCTACGATAGCGTCTATGTCCTCCTTCGTAAGGTTGGAGTTCATCTCGGTGTCAATAAGCCCGGGGGCAATGCAGTTAACGGTTATTCCGCTGGGAGAAATCTCCTTGGCGAGCGCTTTGGTAAAGCCCTCGACCGCCGCCTTGCTCGCGGAGTAGACCGCTTCGCAGGAAGCGCCCACGCGTCCCCACATAGAGCCGATATTAACTATCGCGCCGCGTTTTCTGTTAATCATAAACGAAACCGCGCTTCGGCACATATTGAAAACGCCCTTTGTGTTGACGCCGAAGACCTTTTCATACTGCTCGTCGTCCGTTTCGGTGACAAGCGAGAAAAGCGAAACGCCAGCGTTATTGACCACAAGGTCTATTGCGCCGTAATAATCAATAGCGAAGTTTACAAGCGCGTCCGCCTCGTCGGATTTTGAAACGTCGGCTTTAAAAATTGACGCCTCGTTTCCCTCGCTTTTTATCTGCGAAAGCAGAGTCTTCGCTCTGTCTGCGCTCTTTAGGTAGTTAATTACCACGCGGTAGCCGTTTCTGGAAAGAAGCAGAGCCGTCGCCGCACCGATACCGCGTGACGCGCCCGTTACTATAGCGGTTTTCTGCATTAAACCACCGTCCCTTCTTCCTTATTCTATCTTATGTGCGCGTGTTTGGCAATTAAGAATGTATGAACAATAGTCAGCGCGCTTTACAAAGCTTCTTTGCAATGATAAACTTAAAAAAACGTTAACGGCGGAGTGGAGTAATGATTAAAGAGAAGTTTAAGGCTATTGGAAGCAGGAAAGAAACGGTGCTGTTTTTTCTGCTTGCGGCGCTGTTTGTTGCGGCAAAGCTTGCGATAACCTCCGTGCAGATGATTCACATTTATGCCATAGACTCAGCGCCTATAGACGACGGCTGTGTATTTCTCGCGGCGCAGAGCATTCTTAACGGGAATTGGCTTGGAGATTACAGCTGGGTAACGCTTGGAAAGAATATGTTTTTTTCCATCTACATAGTTCTGCTAAATCAACTGCACATACCATACTTAATAGCGAACCAACTTCTTTATCTCGCGGTTACAGTGTTCACCGTTATTTCGTTGAGACCTGTTATTAAGAATATCTGGGCGAAGCTTATTCTCTTTACTGTTATCTGGTTTTCGCCGTTTTCGTGGGCGCAGTTTACTTTAAGAGTCTATAGAGACAGCATTTTCCCTCAGCTCGTGCTCTTGTTCTTCGCGGGGATAATCGGCTTTTGTCTGAGACGGGAACAACCCGTTAAGCGACAGATACCCTTCGCGTTGGCGGCGGGGCTTGGTTTCGGACTTTCATGGCTTACAAGGGAAGACGCGTATTGGATTTTCCCCTTTGGTTTCTGTGCGGCTCTCGTTTACGCTTTTGCCGTAGCGTTCAATGAAGGCTCAATAAAAAAGGCGGCAATTAAGATTATATCGGTGCCGCTGTTGAGCTTCGCAGTCGGAATGATTTTGGTCGGGAGCTACTGTACGGCAAACTACTTTAAGTATGGCATCTTTGCGACAAACGACTATTACTCGTCAGGCTTCTCGTCTGCAATGGCGGCTATGGTGCGAGCTGACACGGATATTCCTCACGACCATAATCTTGTCTGTAAAGACACGAGAGAGAAGCTGTATGGAGTGTCACCGAGCCTTGCGAAGCTAAAGCCGTTTATAGAGAATGAAAACGTATATAACAGCTATGGAAATAAGGAGACCGGCGAGATAGGCAGTGCGGGAATATGCTGGGCGATAAGGAAGGCGGCGCAGGACGCGGGCTTTGCTGAGTCAGCAACTGAAGCTGACGCTTTCTTTAGCGATATAGCGCGGGAGATAAACGCGGCGTGCGACGAGGGACGAATAGACGCGTTTGACAAGTGCCCGTCGATTAACGCATATATACTTCCTTATGACGAAACGTACCTAAAGCCGACTATCGAGGAGATAGGCAGAGGCTTTAAGATAATCTTTTTCTATGAACAGACAGACTCCAAGGCACCGCTTAGCCGTGTGACGCAGGAGGAGGCGAAGGTTATCGAGGATTTCACATATACCGAGGCAAGCAAGATAGCTGAATACAACACCGATGTTCCGCATTACACAAGAGTACAAAAGGCGGCGGGCTTGATAACGGACGCAGTTGCCTGGGTATACAGAGTTCTTACGCCGTTTGCGTTTATTCTGTCGCTTATCTATATTGTGAGAGACCTTTGGGCTATCTTCAAAACACCGTTTAAGAAGGTGTTTACCTTAAAATTTGTTTTTGCGGTTCTGCTTTTCGGTATTTTTCTTTCAATTGTCGTAAGGGTTTTCGGGCTCTCCTATATCCAAGCGGTGAACTTTGGAATCTCTACTTATGTTATGTATTACTCCTCTGCGGCGCTAATAGGGCTGCTGGCTATGGGATATGCAGCGGCTCATTTTGTTGAAACCGTTATAGAAAAGAAGAACGAGAAAGCCAAACACTCAAAATAGAAACATTCATTTACAGAATAATAGAAAATCAGCCCTCATTTTATTATGAGGGCTGATTATTTTGATATATAGCCTATTGTTTACGCAAGCTCGAAGGTGATGCATGCGAGCGCCGCCTCTGCATTCGCTTGGGAAGAAACGCTGCCCATAAGAATACCGGTGTTACCGCCGTCAATGAAGGTAATGTAATCGTATTCGACGCCTACTGAACCGTTTACCGTATAGAAGACTCCGTAGCCATCTTCCGAGATAACCGTAATAGCCTCGCCGCCGTCGGCGTGAATCGAGTCAATATACTGCGTATAAGTGTCCGCCTCTATGAATGCACCCGCAAATATAGTTTCGTCGCCAGATTTTATAGCGAACTGGCCGTTATCCTGAACGAGGTCAAGACCGCTCGAGGTGTCAAGCGTTATCTTGATATTGTCGCCGGTTGCTACGCGGAAGGTGTAGCTTTTTGTTGAGCTACAGCCTACAAGGAGTGTGAGAGCGAGCAGAAAAACAAGCGCGAAAGAAAGAAATCTTTTCATTACTATCTCCTTTTCTTTTGAGTTTTCTAATATCATAATACAGTAAAAGGTATGATAATTCAAGAATATTCTATTTGCGGGTTCGCGCTATTTCTACCGAATATTGCCGTTTCCGAGTATTTCATACTTATAGGTGGTAAGCTCGCGAAGCCCGAGCGGACCGCGTGCGTGCAGCTTTTGGGTGCTGATTCCGATTTCCGCGCCAAGCCCGAACACGCCGCCGTCAGTGAAGCGGGTGGAGGCGTTGACGTAAACCGCCGCCGCGTCAACGCAGTTGAGAAAGTATGTTGCCGCTGTTTTGTCGTTGGTTATTATCGCCTCGCTGTGCTTTGTGCCGTAACGGTCGATATGCGCTATCGCCTCGTTTATGTCGCTTACAGTCTTTACAGCGATAATAAGGTCGTTGTACTCTTTTCCCCAGTCGTCGTCGGACGCGGGGGTTATGTTGGGGAGTATCGCGAGTGTAGCTTTGTCTCCGCGCATTTCGACGCCCGCCTTATCAAGCTCTTTCTTTATTCTTGGAAGCGCGTCGTGTGCAACCGCTTTATTAACTAAGATACATTCGAGTGAATTGCAGACCGACGGGCGGGAAACCTTGGCGTTGAAGATGACCTTTGCCGCCATATCAAGGTCTGCGTCTTTGTCTACATAGGTGTGGCAGACGCCCGCGCCCGTTTCAATTACAGGAACGCTCGCGTTCTTCACCACAGCGTCAATAAGTCCGCGTCCGCCGCGCGGAATGAGAAGGTCCACATATTCCGACGCGCACATTAGCTCGTTTGCGGAGTCGCGTGTTACGTCGTGAATAAGGTTAACGCAGTCGGCGGGCAGTCCCGCGCTTTCTATTGCTTTACGGATTGTATCAATAAGCGCTATATTTGAGTTTATCGCTTCCTTGCCGCCGCGGAGAATAACCGCGTTTCCGCTCTTAAGACAGAGCGCGGCGGAATCCACCGCCACATTGGGGCGGGATTCAAAGATAACGCCGATAACACCGATAGGAACGCTGAGCTTCCTTATCTCCAGCCCCTCGCGCGTGCTATGCGAAAGGGTGCGTCCTATAGGGTCGTCAAAGCCGATGATTTCGTCTATGCTGTCGCATATACCCTTAAGCCGTTCGTCATTAAGCATAAGTCTGTCGAGAAGCCCTGAGGAAAGCCCGTTCGCCCGTCCATTCGCAAGGTCCGTTTCGTTTGCTTTCAATATATCCGCGCTGTTGTCGATTATAGCTCTCGCTATAGCGGCGAGCGCGGTGTTTTTGTCTTCTGTGGAAGCGAGAGCAAGCGCGTTTTTTGCCCGCTTCGCCGCTTCGCCCCTTTCCTTAACGTCCGTCATTTTTTTACCGCCTTAAAGGTTGTGCCGACAGGCTTGCCGTCAAGCAGGTCGTATATAGCGTCGATAGGGGTGCTGCTCATTACCACGGTTTCTATTCCCGCTTGCGTTGCAAGCTTTGCCGCGTGTATCTTTGTCGCCATTCCGCCCGTTCCAAGCTCGCTTCCCGCACCGCCGCCGAGTGCTTCAATTTCGGGAGTAATTGTCTCCACGAGAGGTATTAGCCGAGCGCCGGCTTCGCTTGGGTTTCTGTCGTAAAGCCCTTCCGTGTCGGTCAGAATTACTAAGAGGTCTGCGCCGATTAGCTCTGCAACCGTAGCCGAAAGGCTGTCGTTGTCGCCGTAAACTATCTCCTCAATAGCCACCGAGTCGTTTTCGTTGATTATAGGTATTGCCTCATATTCGAAAAGCTTTTCGAAGGTGTTGATTAGGTTTTGGCGTCGTTCTTTGTCGTCCACGTCGCTCTTTGTAATGAGAAGCTGACCGACAGTACAGCTGTATTCCGAAAACAGCTTGTCATAGATAAACATAAGCTCACACTGTCCCACCGTCGCGGTTGCCTGCCTTCCGGGGGTGTCAGACGGACGGACTGAAAGCCCAAGCTTTCCCACACCCACGCCTATAGCGCCCGATGTGACAAGGGCAACCTGCCTGCCTTCGTTCCTGAGGTCGCACAGAACGCGCGCAAGCTCTCCCATATGCCGCAAATTGGTTTTCCCTGTGGGGTGAATAAGGGTGGAGCTGCCGACCTTAAATACTATTCTTTTCGCGCCGCTTTTGTTATTCAAAACGATACCTCTTATAATGATTTACTTTATTATACATATTAATTAACCGAATGCAAGGCTTACTCGTAAGCGTTCGCCGCGGTTTTCAGCATTTCAAAAAACCGTGTTCGCACGTCGTCGGGCGACAGTATTTTGATTTTGTCGCCAAAGCCGAATACCCAACCGAGAAAATTTTCGCTGACGGTAACGTCTACGTTAATGCGAAAGCACCCGTCGGCTTCTTTAATAAAACGGGTGTCCTTGCCAAAGCGGTCAATAATGACGGTGGAAAGGGAGCTGTCCACAAGCAGTGAAACACGGCGAAGCTCACCCGAGAGCATATCAAAGGAGGTGTTAGCCCTCGCCGCGGGGTTGAAGGCGTTAATCACGTCGTTTTTATCTCGCGGCTCACTCAGCTCACGCGCTTCGGTAACACGGTCTACGCGATAGGTTCTAATCTCGCCCGTGTCGCCCGAATAGGCATAAAGATAGTAGTTCTCGTTATTATAAACTAACGCGAGCGGGCTTACGATATATTCGTTTCCGTCGTGTCCGAAAACACGCTCCTTTTCCGGCGAGTATCGGAAGTAACGAAACGCGAGTTTCCTGTTTTCCGAAATTGCGAGGTGTATAGCGTCAATGCTGTAGTAGATACTCTCGTTCATGGTCTTAATGCGGTTATCGACAAAAACGCTTCGGTTGAGACTGCGAGCCTCATTTGCGCTGGCGAGAGACTCAAGCTTTTTTATCAGCGTGTGACTCTTTTTTTCCGTGATGAATTTTGAAGCGCCCACCGCGTCCACCAAAAGCTTAAGCTCGGACAGCTCAAACTCGCGCGAGAGAAGTCGGTAATCGGTGGTCTTTCCGCGACGCGGCTCGATATCCAAGCCAAACTGACGAAGCAACTCAATATCGCTGTAAAGCGACTTCCGCTCGCTTTGAATACCGTTTGCTTCAAGGTAGGCTCCAAGCTCCGAAAGGGTTGCACCGTGCTCGGAGTCGGTTTTGTCATAAAAGAATTTCATTACATAGAGCGTTTTCAGCTTTTGGTTCGCGTTTCCTGCCATAACGTCCTCCGTTAATGTGACAATAATCGTACAGTAGATATTTCCATAATACACGAAGAAGGCGAGATATTCAAGTTGCGCGAATATAGGCTGTAAAAAGCGGGAACAAATATAGGTAACAGATAAAAAAATATAAGCTCACAAACAAGGCACCGTGTTTGAGTCGGCATATAGCTCAAAGCGGTTCAAAACAGTTAACTAAAAAGGAAGGCTACAATGATAAAGACGGGAAAGGAAAGCTATAAGGGCGTATACAAGGGGCATATGCCGAAATCCAACTTCATTAAGGACGGTGCGGTGGCTTTCACCATCGGCGGGGCAATATGCGTTTTGGGCGAGGCGCTGAGTAAGCTTTACATTACTTTTGACGGGGTGGACAAAGACACAGCGGCACTGCTCACCTCAATCACTCTGATTTTTCTCTCGGCGCTTGCTACGGGAATAGGTGTATACGATAAGCTCTCGCGTCACGCGGGCGCGGGAACACTTGTGCCGATAACGGGTTTTGCGAACGCTGTTGTGTCGCCTGCGCTTGAGTTTAAAAGCGAGGGCTATGTGCTCGGAACGGGAGCGAAAATGTTTATCATAGCGGGGCCGGTTATTGTATACGGCGTCGCCGCGTCGGTTATTGCGGGAATTTTATATTTTATTTTGAGGTAGACGATGAAAAGAAAAGGTCGCTTTGTAATTGAGCTGCCGTCCCTTCCGTCAGCGGAAGGCTATGCGGCGTATGTAGGAAAAAAAGAGAAGGAAGGTCCACTCGGCGAGTTCTTTCAGAACTTTGACGAGGATTCTCTTTTCGGTCAAAAATCCTGGGAGTTTGCTGAATGTGAGCTTCAAAAAAGAAGCTTTACGCTTGCGAAGAAAAGCGCGGAGCTGAAGAACGGCGATATAGATATTCTTTTCGGCGGCGACCTTCTTAACCAGTGCGTCGCGTCGGGCTATGCTGTGCGGGACGCGGAGATACCCTTCGCGGGCTTGTTCGGCGCGTGTTCGACTATGGCGGAGTCACTCGCGCTTGCCGCTATGGCGGTGGACGGCGAGTACGCAAGGCGTGCCGCCGCGGTGACCTCCAGCCACTTCTGCTCTGCCGAGCGCCAGTTTCGCTTCCCCCTTGAGTACGGCGGACAGCGCACTCCTGCGTCGCAGTGGACGGTTTCGGGTTCCGGCTGTGTAATTCTAAGCCCACACGAAGACGCAAAGGTTTCAATAAGCGAGGTCTGCCTCGGCTCGGTGGTAGATTACGAGGTATGCGATATCAATAATATGGGCTGCGCTATGGCGCCCGCCGCGGCGGACACGGTAATTAAGTATTTCGAGAGCACGGGCACGTCGCCAATGGATTTCGGCGCGATAGTGACGGGCGACCTCGGCAAGGTGGGAAGCGACGTGTTTCTTGACCTTTGTAAGCGCGACGGCGTGGATATTAAAAATCATCTTGACTGCGGAAAGCTTATCTTTGACAGACAAAAGCAGGGGGTCTTTGCGGGCGGCTCAGGCTGTGGCTGCTGCGCGAGCGTGCTTTGCGGCTATCTTCTGCCTCAGCTTGAAAAAAGAAAGATGGGTGACATTCTCTTTATGGCGACAGGCGCGCTTATGAGCCCGACTTCGTTTCAGCAGGGCGAATCAATACCAGCCGTAGCGCACCTTGTACACCTTATTTGTCCGAGGAAATAATTGCGAAAAGCGAGACTTTCTAATAAGTTGAAATCCGTCGCGATTTTTGATATTATATCCTTATATATAAGGTAAGGAGATGTTCAATCTGAGCGAACAAGACATTTTCTCCTACGAAGGCGGAAACAAGACCCCTATCCCGACGGATATGGTTTTCTATGCGCCGGCACCGGGGGAGATTTCCTTTGAGCCTCTGGGCGAGGAGGACGAAGGCAAAACTGAGGAAACGCCGCGCGTAATTTCTTCGCAAAAGAAGGAGTTTCGGCGTGAAAAAATAAAGACTGAAAAAAAGAGTGAAGAAATGACTAAAACAAAAACAAAGAAGAAAAAGGGCGGGCTGCTTAAGGTCATCGCCGCGGCTCTTGCGCTTGTAATTGTGGCTGGCGCGTTATTCATATTCGGTGTTATACCGGCTCCCGGCGGAGTGACGAGCAACCGCTACACAGTGGACAGCGCCGAAAACCTGATTAAGTACTTAAAGCACCCGGCGCTTTGCTCGGGCGACACGATAGAAATTACCGCTGATATGACGATTGACGTTAACGAGAGCTTCGGCGGTTACGCGGTGCTTCCGCTTGTTAGCTACGATTGCGGCAATAACAGCGTGAACTTTACGGGCGGCACGGTGGTGCTTCTCGGGGGAAGCTCAAGCGCGAAGCTGGATGGAGTAAGCTTCAGCGACTGCAAGGTATACGTTGACGCGCCTTCAACCGCGCTAACATGGGCGAATTGCACGGACGACAGTGGAATTAACGCACGCTCTCTTAATGGCGCGGCGCACAAAGCTGAGCTCGGTCTGACCCTTGCGGGCTCCAAGCTCAAGGTACCCGTAACGGTAACAAATGTAAGTGAGAGCGCCGTAAAGGGAAGCGTAGTAAAGTTCACCTCTGAAAACTTTATCTTTACGGGCGACGACAGCTATACTATAGGTTCTCTCGGCGCGGGTGAAAGCGTGAGCGTGGAGGTGCCCGTAATAGCCGCTTACGGCGGTCGAGCAAAGATAACCGGCTATGCTGTTGAAGGCGGAAGCCTTGTGGCAAAGGCGGAGAGCGAATACATAGATATAGCGGGCGAGGGCTATTACGCGGGCGATATTAACACCCATTCGAGTGTAAGCGCCTCGCAGAGCGACAACGTGAAGTTCGGCTACCTTAACGGAATGAGCTTTATTGCAAGCACCGAAAAGAACGCTTACGCAAACGCGCTTTCCGCTTCTGAGATAGCCACAATAACTGGAACAGATAACGGGTTTATTGATATCTCGGCTTGTTACGGCGAGGGAATTCGCCACGAGATTTGCGATATATGCAGACAGAAGATAAGCGTCGGAGATTTAATTCTATCCGAAACGATGGCGATAATAAACAAACCGCTGCGGTATATGCTCGCGTACGACACCGACGTGGTTCCGAATATGGCGATAAGCACCCTTCAATATCACCCCTCGCGCACCTATCAAGACGCGGCGAGCGATGTAATTGACGCGGGCGGACTTGTGGTTGTGCCCTTCTTCTATGGCGGAGACTACGACATAACCGAGTCAATTAATATGGCGAAGACGCTCAACGGAATTACGGGACTTGAGGTATTTACACCCGCGTATTCGTTCGACACCATGGAGACGAAGGTCGCCATGAACGTCTGGAAGCTTTACGCCACAGCTGGTCGCGAAAAGGTTTTCGCAACAGCGGGCAGTAATAACGTTCTTCCCGAGCAGGTCGGCACATATTTCATTCAAGGGCGAATGAACGGGCTTTCACAGCATTCAGTTTTCGATATGCTCAGAAGCGGCGATTTCTATTTCTCAAACGGACCCCGCATTACCTTTGAGATGGGCGGTGTAGGAATGGGCGCGGACTTTACAACGACCGAGAACGCTTCGACAATAGCAAAGCTGTACGCGACCGATAAAAACGCGATAACCTCTGTGCGGCTGACGAAATACACGGTAATGGGCAACAAGAACGACATAATTAGTGAAACGGTGTATGAGGAGGACCTCACGGGTCAGGGCGTTTACATCTATTCGAAGATGATTGAGGTAAATGTCAACCCGAACGAGTTTTACATATTTGACGTCTTTACCGAAAAGAGCAGCGACGGTGGCGATGTTGGCTACGCAAGCTCGAACCCCGTTTACTCGCTTGCACCCGCAAAAGAGGGCGCAAAGGTCTCCGGTCTTGCAATTAGCGACATAGATTACAGCTTTATGGGCGATGTAACGCGTTCCGACAACGGTGCGTATTACTGCAACTCCAGCAACTTCATTCAGTCGCTCTTGACCGTTAAGAGCAAGGGCAACTCGATAGTTGTAAACTATCATAAGCTCAACAACAGCGACATGTGCGACTACGCGATTATCACCGTTGAGGGTGCGGACGGCTCAAAGAGCTATGAGAAGATATTTATTAAGTAAACATCTTCGTTAGGTGTACGTAATATCAACATATAACAAAGGGGCTTCCTTTCGGAAGCCCCTTTGTTTATTTTATAAAGCCGTTTATTACATGCTTAGATTCCTGTACAAAGATAAAGGCGTTTTCGTCTGCGCTTTTTATCAGCCGTTTTAATTCGGCAAGTCGTGAGCCGTTCGATTCGATAATAAGAAGATATTTTTCCTCGCCGTACTGTGAGCTGTTCACGTTCACGACCGATACGCCGAAGCCCTCCTTTTGAATAGTCTCCACCACGTTTGTGTCGCGCGAGGTGGTTATCACCTGCGTACAGATTTTCACTGTAATAAAGCGTTTCGCTATCATGCCGCCGATAAAGGTGCCGGCCGCGAAACCGCCCGCGTAAGCCACCGCGGTATAAATGCCGAAATCGGAGGTAATAGCCTCGCGGACGACAAGATACCAGATTAGCACCTCGGCAAAGCCGATAGCCGCGGCAAGAAGTGTGCGTTCCTTAATGGTTAGCACCTGCCGCACGGTTCCGAGCGTAACGTCGAGTATTCGGCAACAGAAAATCTTTGCGCAGAGCAGAATTATTGTTAAAGTCTCGGACATACTGCCCTCCTCTTACTTTTTCAGTTCCTTTAGCTGGCGGTTAAGCTGTTCAGGTGAAAGACTGCGAAGCTCCGCCTCCTGCGCGGTTATTATACCCTGTTTGTAAAGCTCTATTAACGAGGTGTCCATGCTGACCATACCGCTTTGCGAGCTTGAGAAGATGACGGAGTCTATCTGGTGGGTGCGCCCGTCACGTATCATATTTCGTATGGCGTTATTACAGAGCATAACCTCAAAAACAGGAAAAACGTCGTTGCTTGTCGTGGGTACAAGCTGTTGGGAAACCACCGCTTGAAGTACCATTGAAAGCTGCATTCTTACCTGTTGCTGCTGGCTTGGCTCGAAGGCGTCCACAAGACGGTCCATGCTGTTCGCGGCACCGAGCGTATGAAGGGTGGAGATGACAAGATGACCCGTTTCCGCCGCGGTTAGGGCTATGGAGATTGACTGCGGGTCGCGAAGTTCGCCGATAAGAATTACGTCGGGGTTTTGACGTAAAGCGGCGCGTAACGCCGAAGGGTAGCTTACGGTGTCCATTTCAATTTCGCGCTGGCTTACTATCGACGCCTTATGCGGGTGCAGGTATTCTATAGGGTCTTCAAGGGTGATAATGTGTCCAGCGCGCTGTTCGTTGATTATATCAATTAAACACGCGAGGGTTGTGGACTTTCCGCAGCCGGAGGGACCGGAAACGAGAATCATTCCGCGTGGTATGTTTGCAAGGTCAAGCACGAAATCGGGAATATGCAGCTTTATCGGGTCGGGCAGAGTGAGTGCCACAACACGAATTACAGCCGCAAGTGAGCCGCGCTGTTTATATGCGCTTACGCGAAAACGCGAGATTCCCATAAGTGAAAAGGAAAAATCGTCGTCTCCGTTCTTAAGAAGACGGTCGGTGCTGCGATTGTCCGCCATTTGATAGATTTCGGTTATAAGAAGGTTTGTTTTTTCGGGAGAAAGCCTCTCCTCATCATGCGCGTGAAGGGTGGTTCCGATTTTATAGCTAAGCGGCTTGCCTGCGACTATAAAAATATCGGAAACGTCCCGTTCGACCGACTCCTTTAAGAATGCCAGCAAATCCATAATAACACCTCCGTTAATTCTCGTTGCCGGCGCACTGCCAGCGGATAATATTCAGCTCGGAAGCTTTGTTGTCCTGCAAGGTGATTCTCACCTCGGCAAAGAGCGAAAGGCTTCCCGATACAGGCTCGCAAAAGGATATTATGTAGCCGCCGTCCACCGTCTCCAGTGTTCCACCGTCCTTTTCAACCGCGCTTTTTGCAGTCTCTAATCCGTCCTTTTCCGCGGCACTCAAGTAGCCGTAAAGCCGTCTTGTCGCAGAATCGTCCGCCGCGTAATACTCGCTGACGGTTTCAGCCGCGCGCTTTGAAAGACGAAGGTCTGAGGTGGAAAGGGTGAGGGAGAGCAGCGAAAAGGTTACGAAAAGCAGCACCACAAGTATTAGAAAGATTGAAATTGTTCCCGTGCTTACAACCTTGCGTTCATGCTTCATCTATTCGCCCTCCTTTAGGTTAATTGCCGAGGAGGAAGCGGAAAAGAAATCGTCGCCGTTATTATCCTTGACGGTTATTGAAACCGTGCTGAGTCTTCCTTCGCAGAAGTCCGCGGTAAGCGTATAAAACGCTTCGTCGTCGCTTTCACAGGGAGTAAAGGAGGCGTCGTAAAGAACGCGCACGCTTTTGCCCTGCAGCTTTCCGTTAAGGATATCAGCCGTGCCGCCCATATCGCCCGTTGCTTTAAAATAGTCGATAGCCGAGGAAACCTTAAGCGCCGCTTGGTCACGCGCCTTGCTCTCGCGGCTTCTGTTGTAAGCGGAAGAAAGTATGCCCGCACAGACCGCCGCGGTAACGCAGAAGATAATGAGCGCACAGATAAATTCAATTAAAAAGAGTCGGGATTTATCGCTGTTTCTGTTCATCTATCGACGCCCTCCTCCTGCTTACAGCGCAAAAGCACAAGCGCCGAGGCTGTTTCGCCGTCCTCGCCGGTTACAGATATTTCATAAAGTCCCGAACCAAGATGGTTAACCGAAAGCGCAGAAAGCTCACTTATTACCTGACCGGCACCGCGAGAGATATCGTTTCGGTTTTTCACCGTTACCTCGCAAAGCTTACCGTCCTCGGCGTAAATCCATGTTTCATATGGTGTGTTGTCCACAAGCTCGGTGAAGACAAGCGCGTCGTTTTCACCGAAGCTGTCAATACGAAATGAGCCGTCGGAATCAAAGGAATGTATCTTCTGGCGAAGGTAGAGCATATTAACCCGACTCTCATAGCCGCGTTTACTAAGTGCGGAGATATTGTTAAAAACCCCCGCGCTCATAACCGCCGTGAGCAGGGCGCTTGCGGCAAAGGCACAGATTAATAGCAGGATTGCCGCCGTTTTTAATATTGAGGTTTTTCTTTCGGTCATAGCAGTTCCTTAGGTCTCGTTTTGAAATACGTTGATTTCGGGAAATAGATTTCCACCGAGCGCACGGTAGTGGTATATGTACAGTCCACGGTCGAGCGTAAGACCGTAATTTTCCTCAAGATATTCAATGCTCTGAGGGTAGACACCCTCAGAGGCGTAGCATAGCACCACCGAACGTGCAACGCTGTCACGCGCCTCAGAAAGGCTTTGCTCGTTCGCCTTAAGGCTTATTCTGCCGAGCGAAATCTGCGCGGCGATGAGCACCGCCGCCGCGATTACAAAGGAAAGCGCGGCGCCTTGAGCAATAGAGGTGTTCTGTTTTTCAAAGAAGCGTCTTTTTTTCATATTCGTTTAAAGCATAGTGCTCATTATTCCCACGAGCGGCACCACGACCGACATGAGAACAAGACCGACTATAACCGAAAGGAGCGCCACCAGAGCGGGTTCTACCGCCGCGACGGCGTTGCCTATCTTGCGGTTTACATTCTCCTCGTAGCGTTTCGCTATCACCATAAGCGTGGAGTCGGTCTGCCCCGCACGCGCGGAAGCGGAAATCATACCGTTATACGCCGCTTCAAAAACAGCGCTTTTTGACACCGACTCGGCAAAGCTGTCGCCGTTGTCGAGGAAGTACCGAAGGCGTTTAACCTTCTTCTTAAATTCTCTGTTACCCGTGATTTCACCCGAAAGCTCAATTGCGCTGTCGAAGGAAAGTCCCCCTTCAAGCATAACCGACATGGCGTATGCGAAGCGGTGAGCGGCAAGCTTTTCGGAAACAGAGCGGGTGAAAACGGAGTTGTCGAACAGCTCACCGAGCGCGGCGCGACCGCCGCTTGTAACGCTCATAATCCCAAAGCAGAGCACAACGAAAACAACAATTCCGCCAAGCACAAGAGCCACGGTGTTAAGCGCGTAGCCCGCGCCGAGAAGACCGGAAAGCAGATGCGCGTTACCCACGCCAAGCGACTCGTAAACCCTGTCAAAGACAGGCATTACAAGAGTAAACAAAACATAGATAACAGCAAGAATAACAAGCAGCATAATAATCGGATAAGCGACGGCTGATTTGATTTCGCCCGTCAGGTCGTCGTTCTGTTTGTAATACGCGCCGAGAGATTTGCATATGGCGTCAAGCTTTCCCGTCTTTTCGCCGACCTCAATCATACGCACAGCGTAGTTCGGAAAGCTTCCGTTCTCGCGAAGCGCCGCGGAAAGGGTGCTGCCCGCGGAGGTGAAATCCGCAAGCGAGGAGAAGAAGGCTCTCTCGCCTTTTACGTCGGTGCTCTCCTTCATAAGACAAAGCGCTTCATAGACCGACATACCGCTCTTTGTGAGAAGCGAAAGCTCTGTAAAAAAGTTGGAAAGCTCAAGATTTGTAAGCTTCTTTTGTTTAGCCATGTTTTTCTCCCGAATAAAATCAATAATAGAACATTTCTGTATAATGCTCGCCGTCGCCGACATAACTGTTTTGACCGAAGCCGGACGATGCCGCGGCGAAGGTCGGGTCCATTCGCACCCATGTTTCGCCGTCGAAGCGTATTACCCCGTTGACCCAGCCGATATCCTCGACATAAACATTTATCCATGCGTGGTAGTTTTCGCCGGCGTAGCCGAAGATGAGCTTTGTGGGAATGCGCTGTGTTCTGAGCATAGCGACCATAAGGCTTGCGTAATCGAAGCAGATGCCCTTGCCGCTTGCGAGCGTTTCGTCCACATTCGGAATGTAGTCGGTAAGGCGTCCCTCGCTAATCGCCGCCGCTTTGTCGTAATCGTAGGAAACGTTCTTTGTCACATAGTCGTAGACGTTCTCGACCACGCCAAGCTCGTCGTAGGTATCCTCGGCAAGTGCTGAGCCTTTTTTGACGGCCTCGGTGTCTTCATCGAAGAACACATACTGGTTTGAGTAGAGGAAGGGCAGAAACTCGTCTTCAAGAACGACGTCTATCTGAGTGCCGAAGGCGAGAGCATAGGAATCGCCCTTAATGTTTTCATAAACGTTTATAGTATAGCTGCCGTCGCCCAGCGAGAGAGGGAAGAAGTCGTAATCGCTGTTTTTTATCACGTAGGTGTAGGTCTCGGCGCTGTCCTTGGTTATCTGAAGGCGAACCTTACCGTTACTGCCCTTATACGCGACGCCGATATAGCCCCTTGCGGCGTTTGAAACGTCCACCGAAACCGAGGCGTTGCCGCGCGCGTCGTTGCCGAGCGCCTCAGGCAGCATAACCACAGGGGAGCTGTCACGTTTGTCTCGGGTTTCAACAGCTTTTCCGATGACAGGCTTTAGCGGTTCTTCGCCGCCGCCTCCGTTAGTGCAGGAGGTCATAAGAAGCGCCGCCGCCAAACAAAAAACAGCGAACTTAACAATAGTGTTCGGCCGCAATGTGTACAGACCTCCTTACTGTCAAAATTCGCTTATTCTTATTTAAATATTAACATATACCGATTTAAAAGACAATAAAGCCGCCGATGTTACAAAATAATAATTTTTGTGACAAGAGGATAAATATTTGTTATAATAAAATGAAAAGGAGGCGGGAAAAACGGAAAAACTAAAGGTTTACCTTCTTGGCGGCTTTCGAATAGTAAAAAACGGAGTAAACGTAGTTGAAAGCCTTAAGGATTCAAAAAAGAAAACGATACTTCTTCAATATCTTTTGATAAACAGGGAAAGGGTAGTTCCCGCCGACGAGCTTTTTAACGCAATCTGGTCGTCTGACGAGAATTCAAACCCCGAAAACGCCCTTAAAACTTTGGTGTCGCGTCTGAGAAAAGACCTTGAGCCGTTTGCTCTTTCAGGGCTTGTTTCCACCTGCCGCGGCGGTTACCGCTGGGACGAGAGCGAGGCTTTGGAATTTGATTTAAACGAGCTTTCCAAAGAATGCGAGCATCTAAACGAGTTTCGGACGCTATGCGACGAGGCGGACAAATGCTACCTCAAGGCCGACAGTCTGTACGCGGGCGATATAATTCAAGAGCAGGACAATAAAGCGTGGCTTGTAAACGAAAGCGTTCGTTATCATAATATGTTTCTCGACGCGTCTTACCACTACGTAAAGCTTTTGAAGCAGAAGGGCGAGAACGAGCGGGTATGCGACGTCTGTTGCCGCGCACTGGAGCTGGACGCACAGGAAACTGTTTTTCGACTTGAACTGGTAAGCACCCTTTATAAGCTTGGCGACGAGGAGGAGGCTCTTGAGCACACCACTATGGTGACGGAGCTTTCCGAGACGGGGCTTGCGAGCAAGGGCATAGATGAAATTAACAGGTATTACGAAGACTTTTTGGGAAGCCACGAGCAGACCGAGCGAGACATTCAGGTCATTGTGAACGACCTTTCTAACGGCAGAGCCGGAAGCGGTGCGCTGTTCTGTGACTACAACGTATTTAAAAGCGTATACGCCACGACCGAAAGAAATCTGTGTCGCTTTAACGTTCCTATCTTTCTTGCGGTGGTAACGGTGGACGCCTTAGGCGGTGAAAATCTTGATAACGAGGTTCGTGTGAACGCCATGAGTAAGCTTATGGATGTTATGAAAAGCAGCATGCGCCGCAACGACACCGTCGCCATTTACGGAGATAACCAATATGTAGTGCTTCTGCCGTCGGTGAACTACACACAGGCAAAATCGGTGCTGGAGCGTATTAAGGACAGCTTTTACAAGCGTCAGAACGCGACTGAATGCACGATAAACTACCGCCTTGCCCCGATAAGTCAGCTGTAAAACTGAAACAGAAAGAACCGCTCTTTGAGCGGTTCTTTTTTTCTGGTTTTAGCGTTTTTTGGTGACGCTAAGCTTTCCGCCGCATTTGCAGCGGTAACGCGAAGGATACTTTGTAAGCTTAGTTTCTCGAAACCGCTCGGTAACGGCGCCGCACCGCTCACAGGTAATAAGATATTTCGGTGTTTGCGGATTCTCGGGAATTTCTATTCCGAGCGACTCAGCCTTTTCGGTGCGCTTTATGTCGTAGCCATACGCCTCGTTCATCCGCCGCGCGTACTCCTTCCAGCGAGCTTGGTGGTTTCGGCAGCCAAAGCAGGTGTGAAGCACCTCGTGGGCAAGTGTCTGGCGCACAAACCTTTCGTTTGCCTCAAGCAGAAGAAAAGAGAGCTCTATAGTAAAGACAAAGCCCTTTTTTATACAACAGCCGTAACGCTTTTTTGCGCGTTTATTTACTACAACCTGTGGTTTTATCGCGCCTGAAACGGGTATCTTTATTGCCTTTGCCTCGGCTATCGTTTCGCAAAGCAAGCGGTCAAAATCGTGAGCCATTCTACACCGCCTCTTGTTTTTTACGGCGCGCCCCCGTGTGTCGATAGATATACGCCGCGACGCTAATGAGAATAAAGCAGAACCACGCACAGTCAAGAAGCTTAATTAAAAGCAGCATGTCGCCGCCACTATTCGAAATAGCCGTCCCTGCGCGTCCGACAAGAAACGCAGTACCTATAAGGAAGAAAAGCAGTATATACGCACGCGGCTCTGAAAGAAGCCGTACCCTGCTTGTTTGTGAGACAAATTCGCCCTTAAACATTATTAACCACAGGAAGAAGATGACTAAAACCGAAACGGCAAGATTAAGCTCGCTTGCAAGCACTCGGTTCTCGATTCTTTCGGCGGAGAAGCGGATAAAGACACTGATGACGAAGGAACCCGCCGCCATAACAAGTATGTTTTTGAAGGACAGGAACTGCCGCAGGTCAATGTCGGGATAAATCAGCTTAAAGAGAAAACAGAAGACCAAAAGAACGAGGAAAAAGACGGGAAGAAGGTCGCCTAAAATGAAGCCGAGCGCCGCTCCTATGCCGCCGCCCGCCGTTCCCGCAAGCGCGCCCAAAAGCTTAATAACAAGTGACACGGTGCCGAGACAGAGGCTTACAAACGCGGTCTTAACAGTGCGAAGTATCCACCGCGCGGCGGTAGAGAACGCACCGCTTTTTTTCTTCTTTGTTTCGGTTTCGCCCGCGTCATCGCTCAGAGCAAAATCGCCCTCGGGGTGAAGCATAACGACAGAGGAAGTGCTCGCGGAGTCGAACTGTTCGTCGGCCGCGGCAGGTGCAAGCATAATAAAGGCAAGCGCCACCGCGATAACGGCGGCTATCCCGGCGACAAGCCCCTTCTTCTTTTTCTGTTCCATATGCGCGCCCTCCGTAAAGTCTTACTGACATTTTACAACGAAAAGCGACATTTAACAATAAAAAAGGCGGCTTTCCGAGGAAAGCCGCCTTGAACTGCAATAAAGGAAGGCTATTTAAGTAAAGAAGTAAGCACGTCGCCGATAAGCTCTGTCGCAAGGTCGCTCGTGTCTTCCTTTTTTGAGGACGAGGAGGACGAGCCGCCGATAAGCGAGGTGAGAAGGGTTCCGAGCATGTCGGAATCGGTGTTCGTCTTCTGCTTCGTGTTTCCAAGAAGCGAAAGGATAACAGGCGCTATCGCGCAGAGAATAGTTATGACCTTCTCAAGGTCAAGACCCGAGCTTTTGGCAAGCTTCTTTTCAACCTTGGTTTCGTCCTTGCCGAGAATGTGACCGAGTATCTTCGCGCCGTCGTCGCTGTCGCCGCCCGTGAGAAGGCTAATGAGTCCCTTTGCGGAGGAAAAGTCGCCAGCGTGGTCGTCAAGCGCTTTGTCGAGCGCCTTCGCGCCGCTCTTTGTTGAGGAATTCTTCGCCATAGCGCTTACAAGGGTGGGAACCGCCTCAGTAAGCAGGTCCTCGACCTTAGAGGAATCGGCGTCCGCCGTTTTGCTCAGCGCCTTAACGGTGTCGTCGTTAATAACCTGTTTAAGAAGAACATTTAATAAATCAGCCAAAATCATAGCCTCCGTTTTTTCTTAATTATAATTTTTACAGTCGAAATAGTCAATGATAATGTTCGTTTATTCGACATATTCACGAAAAAAAGGATAGTTTTCCCTTTAGTTTGACAGTCATTTAACAAGAAGAATATAATATTAATATGAAAGGAAGTCGCGACTTTATGAATGTAAAAAGAATTGAAAAGAAGCTAAAAAAAGAAGGGCTTTCACGGTTTTCGGTTTCCTTTGACGGTTGCGGAATTCTGCTTTCGGGCGAGAGCGACGACTGGAACGAAATTGTTCGCGCGGGGCTTGTTGCCGCCGACAGAAAAAGCGGCTTTCACGTCATTAACAATATTAAATTTACGGGCGGGGATATCCCCGAAATGCGGCTTCCCGACATTTCGGATAAAGCGCTTGACGGCGAAAAACCCGACGTGCTTGTTATCGGCGCGGGGGTTGTCGGTGCAAGCATTGCACGCGAGCTTTCCAAGTGGAAGCTGAACATTCTTCTTGTTGAAAAGGGCTATGACGTTGCGCTTGCGGCATCAGGAAGAAACGACGGCTGTGTTCACCCCGGAATTGATTTGAAGCTCGGCACGCTCAAGCAGAAGTATAACCTTCGCGGAAACCGTATGTTCGATAAAGTAACCGATGAGCTTGGCGTTGATTTTGAACGTGTCGGTCAGATTGTTATGTTTCCCTCAGCCGCTTATCTTCCGCTGTTGTATCTCATTCAACCCTACTGGCGGATAATGGGGCTTAAAAGGACGCGGGTGCTGACTAAGCGTGAGCTGTTTCGGCGCGAGCCGATGGCTTCGCAAGACATGAAATGCGGCATCTTTTTCCCGACTGGCGGAATAGTCTGCCCCTACAATCTCACCATTGCCTACGCGGAGAACGCGGTGCAAAACGGAGTAAAGCTTTCGCTTAACACTGCGGTTACGGGTATGCGTGTAAAGAACGAGAGAATTGAGGCGGTCGAGACTAACCGAGGTACTGTATATCCCTCGGTCGTAGTGAATGCGGCAGGCGTTTTTTCCGATAAGGTGGCGCAGATGGCGGGTGATTGTTTCTTTACGATTCACCCAAGAAAGGGTACAAATTCCATTCTTGATAAAAAGGCAAAGCGAATTGTAAACACCTCGTTTTCGCGAATAGGCTCGCAAAGCAAAGCCGCCCACACAAAAGGCGGCGGGATAGTCAGCACGATAGATAAAAATGTTCTTGTCGGACCCGACGCGGTGGAAACTCCGCTTCGCGAGGATTATACCGCGCAAGCGGCGAGTATTGCGCGTGTCTTTGAAAAGCAAAGCCGTGCTTGTCCGTCGCTTTCCCGCGGCGACATTATCACCTATTTTTCGGGCATACGCGCCGCCACCTACGAGGAGGACTTTATTGTCGAGAAGGGGCGAAGGACGAGGAATATAATTCACGCCGCCGGGATTCAATCTCCCGGTCTTACAGCCGCGCCCGCTATAGCGTTGGAGATAGAAAAATTGTGCTTAGATGAATTGAACTGTATAAAGCAAGTGGAAATCAACAAAGAGTATAATGCGAGACGGGAAGCTATACCAAAGCTGTCGCTTATGAGCGACGAGGAACGCGCTAAGTATATCGCGAAAAACCCCGATTATGGCGAGATAATCTGTCGCTGTGAGGAGGTTAGCCGCGGCGAGATACTCGACGCGCTGAGGCGGCCTGTGCCCTGTGACACGGTGGACGGTGTGAAACGACGCGTCCGCCCGGGAATGGGACGGTGTCAGGGCGGCTTTTGTGGCCCGCTTGTAGCAAAAATAATCGCTGAGGAGAAGGGCGTGCCGCTTGAGAAGGTAAATAAATCGGGCGAAAACAGCTTTATCCTTTTCGGAATGAGCAAGGGTGGTGAAAAGAGATGAGCCACTATAAGGTAGCTGTAATCGGCGCGGGTCCCGCCGGACTTGCGGCGGCGATAGCCGCCGATAAGGAAGGCGCAAGCGTACTGCTTATTGAGCGCGAGGCAAGAGCGGGCGGAATACTTAAGCAGTGCATACACGACGGCTTCGGGCTTATTCGCTTCGGCGAAAAGCTAAGCGGCTGTGAATACGCCGCGCGCTATGTTAAAGAGCTTAATAAGACTAAGGTGGAGCTTTCGCTTCTTACCTTTGTGACAAGAATAGAAAAGAAAGGCGGGGCGTTTCATCTTAGCCTTGTGACGCGGCAGGGCATACGCTCTGTTACCGCCGACAGTCTTGTGCTTTCCACGGGCTGTCGCGAAAGAACGGCGAAGCAGGTGAGCATAATGGGCACTCGCCCCGCCGGTGTGTTTACGGCAGGGACGGCGCAGTATTATATCAATATTCTCGGCGAGATGCCCGCAAAAAAATGCGTGGTGCTGGGTTCAGGCGATATCGGGCTTATTATGGCGCGGCGGCTGACCCTTGAGGGCGCGAAGGTGATGGGCGTTTATGAAGCGAAGCCCGCGCCGAGCGGACTCTCGCGCAACATCGCGCAGTGCCTTGATGATTTTGATATACCGCTTTACACGAGTAAGACGGTAACACGGGTTTTCGGAGAGGAAAGGCTTAGTGCCGTGGAGATAAGCGACGTGGACGAAAAGATGCGTCCGCTTGAGGGCACAAGCGAGGTTATTGAGTGCGACACTCTAATCCTGTCCGTCGGGCTTATTCCCGAAAACGAGCTTGCGGAATCGCTCGGCGTTAAGCTTGATAAAAGGACCAAAGGCCCCGTATGTGACCAAAACTATATGACCCTTGAAGACGGAGTTTTTTCCTGCGGAAATGCCCTTCACGTGAACGACCTTGTCGATTACGTTTCCGAAAGCGGCGAAAACGCAGGGAGAGCGGCGGCGCTTTACGGCGGTGAAAAGAGAAAGCTTGTTGAGCTTAATGCCACAGAGGATTTTCTGTCCGTCGTTCCCGAGCGGCTTGACCTTAACGCACAGCTTGCGAAAACGCCTGTTTTCTTCAGAAGCCGTGAGGTATTAGAGAACGCGACGGTTGTTGTAAGCGTTGGCGGTGAGGAGATATTTAAAAAGAAATACCGTCATCTGCGCCCGCCCGAAATGGAGCGGATTACTGTTGATTTCACCGCCGCAAAAGACGGTAAAGAGGTGACGCTTGCGCTGAGGAGGGCGGAAGGATGAAGAAGGAATTTGTCTGTATAGTCTGCCCGAACGGTTGCGGCCTTACGGTTGAGGAGAAGGACGGCGCTATTACCGTTAGCGGAAACACGTGTCCTAAGGGGGAAGCATACGCGAGAGCTGAGCTTACGGCTCCCGTAAGAAGCCTGACTTCAACGGTGAGAACGGCGTTCAGCGAGCGCCCCGTTTTACCCGTTAGGACGAGCGGTGAGATACCGAAGGAAAAGATAGCGGATGCTATGCGAATGATAAACGAGATAACCGTTAAGAAAAAGCTCAAATGTGGAGAGATTATTCAAAAGGATTTTATTACGAAAGGCGTAAACCTGATAGCGACAGACAATTTAGAATAGAAAAAACTGAGGAGAGGTTTTATGAAAACACCGTTGGTACTGACCTTTGACGTAGGCACACAGAGCACAAGGGCGGTTTTGGTCGATAAAGAGGGCAACATTGTTTACAAAGCGCAAAAGGAGTATGAAACGCCATACTTCTCAAAGAATACCGACTGGGCGGAGCAGAAGGCGGACTTTTATTGGGAGGCCGTTTGCGCTGCGTCGAATGATTTGAAGATGAAGGCGGGCGAGAGCTGGGACGACATCATTGCCGTCACCGCCACAACAATTCGCGACACAACCCTTTGCATTGACGAGAACGGTAAGCCTGTCCGCGACGTTGTTGTGTGGCTCGATAAACGCAAGGCGGTCTGCTCGAAGAAGATACCCGCCGTAAAGCGCGCGCTGTTTAAGCTTGTCAATATGACCGATACGGTTAACCTTCAGCGCACCATTTCAACTTGCAACTGGATAATTGAAAACGAGCCCGAGGTATGGGCGAAAACCAAGCATATGGTTTTTCTCTCCTGCTACATAAACTTCCGCCTTACAGGAAACATTATCGACGCGGACGCCTCCACGATAGGGCATCTGCCGTTTGACAACAAGTCACGCGGCTGGATGAAAAAGAGCGACCTCAGCAGAGGCATCTTCGAGATAACCGACGATAAGCTTTACCCTCTCGCTAAGCCCGAAAGCGAGCTTGGCAGAGTAACAGCGGAAGCTGCGAAGGCAACGGGCGTACCCGAGGGAACGCCGCTTATCGCCACGGGTTCCGACAAGGGCTGCGAGACGCTCGGGCTTGCGGTGCTTGACGAGAGCAAGGCGGCGATTAGCTTCGGCACAACGGCAACGGTACAGCTGATGACCCATAAATATGTTGAGCCTCAGCCGTTTCTTCCCGCCTACGCCGCGGTTATTGACGGCTGCTTTAACCCCGAAATTCAGATTTACCGCGGCTACTGGCTGGTGTCGTGGTTTAAAAAGGAGTTCGCCGATAAGGAGGTTAAACAGGCGAAGGAGCTTGGCGTTTCCGCCGAAAGTCTGCTTGACAAGCGTCTTCGCGAGATACCCGCAGGCTGCGAGGGGCTTATCCTTCAGCCCTACTTCACCCCCGGCGTTTCAATGCCGAACGCGCGTGGCGCGATAATCGGTTTCTCCGATGTTCATACAAGAATACACATCTACCGCGCAATAATCGAGGGTATTAATTTCAGCCTATATGAGGGAATACGTCAGCTTGAAAAGCGCACGGGCGTCAAGGTAACTGAGCTTCGGCTCGGCGGCGGTGGCTCGCGAAGCGCGGAGATTTGCCAAATCACCGCCGATATGTTCGGTCTTCCGGTCGTGCGCACGCAAACCCACGAGGCGTGCGGCGTGGGCAGCGCGATGATTGCATTTCGGGCGCTTGGACATTTCAAAAGCTATGAGGAGGCGGCGGCGTCTATGGTACGCGAGCGCGACCGCTTTGAGCCCGATATGGAGCAGCATAAAATCTACGAGGATATATATAACAGCATATATACTAAGATATTTGACAAGCTCGCGCCGCTGTATAAGATTTCGGCGGAGCTTATGAAGAAACGGGGAGAATAAAATGGCGCATAAGTATAAAGGCTTTGAACCAAAATGGTACGATGGCAGATTTTCCGAAAAATCCTATCGCTCAATCTTTAAATGGGGCGGGTATGACAGAATCAAAGCACCCAAGGAAACCCTTTATAAGCTGATGAAGGAGAAGTTTCATCTGAGCGACGATGATTTTAAGGCTTACTCCGAAAACCTCGGGCTTGACGAGGTTAAGTTTGATAAGCCCGTGCCCTTCAAGGCGTTGACCGACGCTGACGTTAAAGAGTTTAAAAAGATTGTCGGCGATGAATTTGTCCGCACCGACGACTACGCGCGGCTTTCCGTCGCTTACGGAAAAACCATGTACGACATAATGCGGGTGCGCCGCAAAATTGCGGAAAATCTGCCTGACGCTGTGCTTTATCCCGAAAGCAAGGAGCAGATAGAAGATATAGTTGCCTACTGTTCAAAGAAGAAGATACCCATTTACGTTTACGGAGGCGGTTCCTCGGTTACGCGTGGGGTGGAATGTATGAAGGGCGGGGTCTCGCTTGATATGCGCCTTCGCTTTAATAAGGTGGTTTCTTTTAATGAAATTGACCAAACTATAACCGTTGAGGCTGGTATGAGCGGGCCGAAGCTTGAGGAGACACTCAATAACGCGGTCTCAATTTTCGGCGCGAAAAGAGCTTACACCTGCGGACATTTTCCCCAAAGCTTCGAGTATTCCTCCGTCGGCGGCTGGGTGGTAACGCGCGGCGCGGGTCAAAATTCCACCTATTACGGTTGCATTTCGGATATTGTTCTTTCGCAGGAATACGCGACCGCGATAGGCAACATAAAGACGGACACCTACCCACGTAAAGCAACAGGCCCCGACCTTAACCAGATATTGATGGGAAGCGAGGGTGCGTTCGGCGTGCTGACCCATGTCACCCTAAAGATTTTCCGCCATATGCCTAAAACGATAAAGAGGTTTTCCTATATGTTCCCCGACTGGCAGACGGCGCAGGCGGCGGCGCGTGAGATTATGCAAAGCGAGGCGGGGCACCCATCGGTATTCAGGCTCTCTGACCCCGAGGAAACGAGCCTTATGCTTCGTCTTTACAACATTGACGAAACACCGCTTATGTCCCTCTTTAAGCTTCGCGGTTTTAAAGAAAACGAGATGTGTCTTTTCCTGGGCTTTACTAACGGAGAGAAGGGCTTTTCGAAGAACGCCGCAAAAAACGCGGGGAGGATTGCCCGCCGCTTCAAGGGAATGCCGCTTACGGGCTACGTCACAAGGAGCTGGGAGAAGGGAAGGTTCAGCGACCCGTTCCTTCGCGACACCATTCAGGACTTCGGGCTTGTTACCGACACAATGGAATGCACCGTCAATTGGAGCAATATGAGCGAGGTGCACGCGGCGGTGCGGGCATACTGCAAGAGCAGACCCGACACGATATGCATGACCCATATGAGCCACGTTTATCCGCAGGGCGCGAACCTTTATTGGATTTTTATCGCGAGGATGAGCGAACCTGAGGAGTACCGCCGCTATCACGCGGGAATACTCGACGCAATTCAGAAATCAGGCGCTTCAATGAGCCATCACCACGGCATAGGAAAGATGTTTGCCCCGTGGCTTGAGTATTCGATAGGAGTAAATGAATTTGACGTTTACCGTGCGCTGAAAAATCACTTCGATAAGGACAACATAATGAACCCCGGCGGTACCCTTGGCTTAGACCTCAAGGAAAGCGAAAAGATAAAAAAATAAAGCAGAAAAGAGGACGGATTTATCCGTCCTCTTTTATTAGTCAGTTCGCTTTAAAATAATCAATAAGAAATAAACGCTTTTGTCGCCAGCTATTTGGTTGCCGCTTTATTCTCCTCCAAAAACGCAGAGAACTTCTTTTCGGAATAAATCTCATTTGTTACGAATTCTCCACCGAAGAAAAGACAGTAGGAGGTCGCGGCGGCTGGGGCGTTTTGCGCCTCGGCGGCGGAATTGAAATGCACGGTTGTCAGCGCCGTGCCCTTTTCCTTTGCGAGCGTCGCTAAAATAGGAACATATTTCGCCGTGAACGGACACTGGTCGCTGTGGTAGATAACAAGCCCCTTATCCTCTATACGAGGCTTTTTAGCCTTATCACGAAAACGCGGACGTTCGGATTTCTCATCGAAGGGAAGATAAAGAAGCTCAAAGAACGGCTCAGCGGTGTCGGCGAGCTGGAAACCCTTATATGCGAGGTAGGCGCCGTCCGATAGAAACGGCTTTTTCTTCTTAGAGGAAAGGACGCAAAGCCCCTTTTTGCCCTTGGCACGGCTGTCGGCAATGCAAGCGTCAAGAAGAAGGTTGGCGTTGCCCTGTCCTTTATACTGCCCGGAAACCCAGAAGCAGTCGATATACATATAGCCGTCGGCATCTATCGGCGCCCAGGCGTTTTCTGCGGGAATATACTCGATAAAGCATTTGCCGCGAACGTCGCCCTTTTTGAAAACAAGCCCCTCGTCTATACGTTTTGACAGCCAAGCCTTCTTAGTTGAAACTTGAATGTCGTTATTGTTGGATATCGCGCAACAGATATGCTCCTTATCAAGGTTCTCTTTAGTAAGCGTTATAAGCTCCACAGGAAATCTCCTTTATGTAAAATTTATTATCGGCAAGAAGTAACCTCTGCTATGCGGTGGTCTTACTTCTATTGCTCTTTAGACCGAAGGTGAGTATGAGCGCGGAGATGACGGCAAGCAGAGACCCGAAAAGAAACGGCGCGAAAGAGCCCAACGCGCTCCATAAAAGCCCCGCGATAACGCTTGCGGGAAGCAGCGCCACACCCGCAAGGGTGGAATGAAGCCCAAGCATTGTTCCGCGAAGCTCACTTGGCGCTATCTCTGAAATAAAGGCGCGTTCTACGCCCGCGACCATTGCCGTGTAAAAGCCGTAGAGTACAAAGACGCCGACCATAAGCGGCTTTGAGGTAACAAAGGCAAAGCCCGCGTAGACAAGCGCAAAGGTGAAGTAACCCGCGACAAGCACGCCCTTTCGCCCCGACCTATCCGAACGCTTTCCAAAGGGAACGGCAAGCAGCGCGGAAACAAGGTTGTAGATGAAGTATAGGAGTATTGTGTCGGCGCTCGAAAAACCGACGGCGCTCGCTTTCAAAAGCAGAAAGGTGTTTGAGGAGTTACCGAGGGTAAAGATAAAGACAACAAGCAAGTATAGCTTTAAATTGCCGTCGAGCGCTTTAAAGTTTTCCCAGAATTTTTCGCGCTTCTTCTCAGGGCGCAAAACACGTTTTTCCTTAACAAAAGCAAAGATAATGAGAGCAATAATGATAGGAATCGCCGAAAGGGCGAAGATGGTCTTAAACCCACCGTCTCCAATGCTCTTTAGCAATATGTAGGAGAGAAGAATGCCCGCCGCGGAGCCAGCCATGTCGAGCGCCTTATGGATACCGAAGGCTTTTCCCTTATGCCCGTCGTCGGCGCTTTCGGAAACCATTACGTCACGTGGTGCGGTTCGAATGCCCTTGCCGAGGCGGTCTATTACCCGCGCACCGAGTATTCCGCCCCAGGAGGACGCGAAAATTAACGCAAGCTTATACAAAAGCCCGGTAGCGTAACCGATAAACGCTATTGGCTTTTTTCTTTGATACTTGTCGCTCATGTAGCCGCCGAAGACCTTTAGAAGACTTGCGAGGCTTTCCGCTATACCCTCAATTAAGCCGACGAGCGCGGGGGTGGCACCAAAAGCGGCGGTAAGATAGAGTGGTATTAAAGGATAGACCATCTCGCTCGAAATGTCGGAGAAGCAGCTGATAAGCCCCAGTAGAATTATATTTCGCGCGGTTTTGTTTGAATGCTTTTCTTCTTCCATTGCGCTCCTTGAACGGCGCTACTTTATCGCGTTAGCCGCCCAGCGGCAGTCGATAACATAACAGCCCTCGGATTTATCCTTAATTATTGCTGCAAAGCTGCTTGCAACCTCGTCATACATACTCTTTTCAATGTCGGTTATGTGGCTTTTTCCGTCAGCGGAAAGGAACTGCACATGGTATGCACCCGCGGAATCCACAACAAAGTAGCAGACGTCAATTCTAAACTCGGGATTGGTTTTGCTTAAGTTTAGCGCGCAGATGAATTTTACTATCTCCGCCGCACGGTCGTCGAGACCTAAATCGAAAAGACGAGCCTTTTCCCTTAGCTCGTTAGGATGAAAAACCACGCGATAGTCATACTTCTTTTCGCCGTCGGGAATAACGGCGTTCATCATCGCAAGGCTGTCCTTGGCGGAGGCAATAAAGTCGTCTGCCTCGTCGCGCTCGGTGGTAAACTGAATCATTACACGGTTTTCCGCGTCGTGATAAAGCAGTGGATAGGTAAAGTTAAACAGCTCGCCGCAACCCGGACAGACAGCGGAAAAGAGGGTTCCGTCCGTAAGGCGCTTTTTCGCCTCGGGGTAAAGCTCGGCGTCGAGATTCTCCCAACAAGCAACGGGTATGGCGGCGCCGCACTTAGGGCACGCGGCTTTTGCGCTGTTAGCGTTCGTCATAGGCTATCCTCCCTCGAATCGCTCTTTTCTTAATGATAATTATATCATATGATATAATGCAATTCCACAAGCGCATTAAAAAGGGGCGGGTTTACCCGCCCCTTACATAATTCACTTTTTTATGCGCTAAACCGCGCCGAGCTTTCCCCGTATGTATTCTCCGATTTCGTCGCAACCAAGCCCGAGCGAAAAGGAAAACTCGTCCTCAATGAGCCGCTCGGCGAGCTTTAAAGCTTCGTCGTCACTCGCCGCAAGGCGCTTGCCGACCGAAACAAGCTCATGTCGCTTTTTATAGATACAGCTTATAAGCAGCAGAAGCTCGCTTCTGTCGCACTTGGCTATAATGGAATGAAAGTATTCACGGCGGTCGTTGCGGTCGTTCACCCAGTTAATAGACTGCTTCCTTGTCGTCGTGATAAGGCCGTCTATCTCCGCTTTGGTAAGAACCCGCTTCATACGCTCTGTAAGCGTCTCGTTATCGGCGGGCACATAGATAGTGGACGAATTGCTCGCCACGGGACGCAGCACATAGAAATTGCGTTCTTCACCCGCAACCTTCATTTTTGTTACGTCCTCAATAAGGCAAACACCGTTCGCACCGTACCTTACATATTCGTTTTTCTTATGCGTATTCAACAAAATAGCTCCCCTCGCGGCAAACGCCGCTTTTCCTACATATATATAATACCATAAATAGGCGGGAAATATCAAAGGACGAAATAGACAAACATTCATATCCATTTTAACCGTATGCGTTAAGAAAATTTGCCGTTTTCGCGAGAACAAAAGAAAAAATAGCATGCACTGTTATACAAACGGTATAACAGTGCATGCTATATACATATTGAAAAGTAAATTTAAAGAAATTATCAATAAATTAAAACTCAATTTTACCGCAGTAAGCGTTTCTCAATTGCTGTATCCAACACAAATTTTTCCTTGAGAAGCGAAAGCTCCTTGTAATGTGGGGTTTTTCCGTGAAGCGTTTGCGCCTCCTCGTCAGTCCACACCTCGGTTAAGCATACGTCGTTATCGGAATCCTCAGGCAAGGACAGCTCGTAGAGAAGATTGCCCGCTTCCGCCCTTGAAGCCGAGGCTATTCCCGCCTTTTCAAGCTCCTTTATAAACTCCGAGCGCCAGCCGTCTCGTATTCTGTAACGCACGAGGACAAGCAGACCCTTGCAGCGTGCCGTAAGCTCTATTCTGTTTCCCTCACTGTCATCTATTTCGCCCACCCAATTGTCGCCTATCAGCGTCAGCGGGAAAGCGGCGCCGTGTTTATCCAGCTTTTCGCGCAGCGCTGAAAGGCTCTCGGTGCTGATGCTTGGCACGCAGCTTGTGCCGAAGGTATGCGCCTCATTCACCCGTTCAAAGGCAAAAAGCCCGAAGCGAAAGCCGTGTACATCAAAGACACTGTATATTTCGTCCTTCTCTGAGACGGCTTGACCGAATAAATCCTCGTAAAAGCTGACGGCGCGGGCCATATCCTTAACGCAGATATATAGCGAGTTTATATGAACGTCCATTAACAAGCTCTCCTTTTCGGCTCAAAGTAAAATTTTGTGCTGTTTTCGTGTCGAAAAGATTAGCCTAAGCCTCAATAATGGTCTTCTCGATATTCTGCATTGCGCAAAGAATAATGCCCTTGTCCTTATCAATGTAAGTGTAGACCGAGCGGCGGTGAATGGGTCTTCCGTTTTGCGAGAATGTATAGAAGACTGTATGCGAACGTGACATTTTTAGCGTTGCTTTAATATAGTCGAGCGAGGTTTCCCTTAGTATCCGTTCAATATCCTCGCTTTCACAGTTTCGGCGAAGATACTCGTTGAGCCACTCGATACTTAACGAATGGCTTTTATCTTTAAAAGCCTCGCCGAAAAGAGGGTTAATTTCACCGCTGTTCACATTAATAGTGAAAACAAACTCATAATCTAAATTAAGAAGCGAAAAGGCGGCTTGTTCGGTGATTGTGTTTCTTCGCTTGTCATTCACGCGGCGGTCGGTAATATCCAAAAGGACGCAGTAAAGCATATATCTGTCGCCCGTTCGGGCAATTACCCTTACCATGGAACGCAGATTTTTATGGTGACCAAGACCGTCTCTCAACACAACCTCGCAAGAGGAAGCAGAGCCGGTGTCAATCGCATTTCTTACGTTATCCAAAAGTGTCTTTTTACCGTCGTCGTCGAGATAGGCGTGGGAGTCTCCGCTGACCGAGGAAAAGTCATAGGCGAAGCTGCCCGAAAAGATTTTCGCATACTCGTCGTTGCTTCGTATAATTTCGGTTTTTCCGTTGTGGTATTCAAAGATACAAGCGCCTCCGACGTAGCTGTTAAAGATAAGCGTTTCCATGGATTTCGGGTTCCAAAAGGCGTTGTTGTTAAGGTTCTCGACCGTCTGAATATGGTTGAGCGTAGGCTCATACGTGGAGCTGTTAAGAAGCACCTCATATTCTGACATCGGCATAGGCTTAGCGTAGTAATAACCTTGAACATAATAGCTTCCTATGGATTTCAGGAAATCCGCTTGCTCCTTGTCCTCTACGCCCTCGGCTATAACCGACATACCGAGCCATTTCGCCATGCGAACCACCGACTCGATAATATTTCCGCTGCGCTGAGAATCGCCGTTGTCCTCAAAAAAGCGCATATCAAGCTTAAGAACCTGAGCGGGAACGTCCTTTAGCGTGTTAAGCGAGGAATAGCCGCTTCCGAAATCGTCAATTTGAAGTGTAAAGCCAAGGTCGATAAGGCGGCGCGCCACCTTTACAATCTCCCGCGTTGCTTCCGCGAAAGCGGACTCGGTAATTTCAAGTCTAAGCAGTTCGACAGGAAGCTCATATTCATTAACAAGCGCGCTGATAACGTCAGCGACATCAGACTGAAGCGCGTCGTATCTTGAGATGTTTATTGAGACGGGAAGGGGAACCGCGCCCTCGTCCAGCCGCTTTCTTAAAAAGCGGCAGACCTTTCGCCAGATGTATTTATCGAGCGAATAGATAAACCCGTTCTGCTCAAAGATTGGAATGAACACGCCGGGCACAATAAGTCCGTTTTTAGGGTGCCGCCAGCGAGCGAGCGCCTCCGCGCCAATCAGTGCGCCGTTCGCGTGGTTATACTGCGGCTGAAACCACACCTCGAACTGCTCCTCACGTAGCGCGTTTTCCATCTCCATTACTATTTCCTGCTCAAGTAGGAGGTGGTTACGCATAGATTCGCTGTAGAACGCTACCTTTCCCTCAAAGCGCCCCTTTACCGATTCCGCCGCAAGCATAGCTCTGTCAAACATGGCGCTTGGAGGAAGTGAAGGGTCATCGACAATATATCGTCCGGTGCTGAACACAAGCGGCGACAAAAGCCCCTCTATGTTACTTGCCCTTCGGCGTATATCACGCATTTCGTCAGAGTTTTGAAATGCCGTCGGATAGAGAATAGCGAAGTCGTCCGCGGCTATTCGGCAGCAGATTCCGCCGTGTGGCGCAAAGCTTTCCTTAAAGATTCCGCCAATATAGCGCAGAATGTCGTCGCCCTTTTTTGAACCGTACTGGTCGTTTATCACCTTGAAGCGGTCAATGTCGAAGCATGCCATAACATAATAGCCCGCCTCGTGAGAGGAAACCATATCCTGAACCTTTTCGAGAAAAACCTCGCGGGTATAAAGCCCTGTGAGTGCGTCGCGCTGAAGAAAGGACACCTCGGCAGAGGTCTCGCGAAGGGTAATGCTGTTCTTTACGCAGTGCTTAACTATCTCGACGCTAAAAGGCTTAGTGATAAAATCGTTCGCACCGAGTGAAATAGCTTTTATTCGAGACTGCTCGTCGTCTATACCAGTAACCATAATTACGGGTATCTGCGAAAAATCAAGGTTGTCGCGCATACGGCGAAGAACCTCATAGCCGTCCATTTCGGGCATAGCTATATCAAGCAGCACCATAGAGATTGAAGCGTGGCGCTTCGTAAGAAACTCTATAGCCTGCCTACCGTCAGACGCTTCCAAAACCTCGTATTCTTTACAAAGCGATTCCTTAAGCAGCTTGCGGTTAATTGTGTTGTCGTCAACAATCAGAATGGTTCGGTTTTTCATGATTACTCACTCCGCCGCCTTCTTTAAGGCGCCTGTCGCTGATTGACGCTTTATGTATATATTATAACATAATTGTCATAAAAGGGTGAAATTTGAGCTTAAGAAGGCTTTGTAGCTTTATACGATATTTCACGTTTACTTTAGGCAAAAAAGTAGCCTAACAGCTTGCTTTTTGGTTACAATGCGTCCCAAATATCCGCAACGCTTTTATAGTAATAGTTGTTTGGCTTTTTCAGCTCCGCTTCGTAAGCCGCAACGAGCGCAGAGCAGTTATCAATAATTGCTTCGGTGTTCGCAGCCACTAAAAACTACCTTTCCTCCCAGAACTTGCCCGTGTGGAAGTTTTCATTTCCGAGCGGGGTCGCCGTCATTTTGAACATTACACAGCCGTCGGGGCATACTACGACCTTACTGTACTTACCGTCTCCGCCGATTCTCTGAAGGTCTCCGCCGCTGCGTACGGCTTCCATTATGGGGAACATAGTGAGCATAACCTTTGAGCAGATTCCCTGACCGTCAGCGTTTACAGGACAACCGTAGGTGCAGGAGTACTTATCGCCTATCTCCTCGCCGTTTCGGCAGTAGTGCTCGGTCTTGTCGCCGCGAAGAAAACCAATGACCTCGATTTCCCACTCGTATTCCTCGTCGTACCACTTTTTCATAGCCATACCTCAGTAAAGTAAATTTTATAAGAAAATAATACTACGAATTTTAGAAATACACAAACGGCGTAAAAATCCACGAGCGAGTTTTGGTTTAAGCTGTTTGACTTGCAATTTTTATGAACTAATCAAGAAGCGAAGAAAACTTTTCGTCTTAAAAAATGGCTTGGAAGTATATTTAAGGCACATTCCAAATTACTCGCGGCAAGGATACAAAATGTTAATCAGCAGCGCTGTCTTCAGTCTGACTTTAAAAGCGATGTAATAGAGGGTATTGTTAACGTTTGACACTGTTTTAGGTTACTGTTATACTTTACTATAATCTAAAACCGTCAGAAAAACTAAGTTTGGAGAGGGTAGTATGATAAAGCGAAAAAAGTTAAATTCCTTACAATCGCTGCGGTTTTACTGCTGTTTGGTGATTTACTTATCACATATTGGAATTACATATCAGGGCTTATCTCCACTGCCGACTTTTTTTGTGTTATCCGGGTTTATTTCCGCCTACACCTTTCAAGACAACAAAGACAGCTGGAAACCGTACGACTGTTTTTTATACGGATTTAAAAGAAACAAAAAGAGCTATTTCTTTTATCTTATAACATTAGTGGCGGCTATTGCTTTGGCTTTAGTAAAAATAAGGTTCAACCACTTTGATGGTGCCATAATAAAAGAGAACTTTTTTATTAAAGTAATTTCTCACATTTTTTTGGTTCAGACATGGATACCAAATACGGAATACTACTGCTGCTTTAATGGACCGGCATGGTTTTTAGCGTCAATATGCTTTATATCCATATTCACTCCGTGGCTAATACGTCTGTTAAAAAGAGTTCCCGAATGGATAAGACTCTTTTTTTGCGTTCCGGTTCTGCTTTTTCTTCACACTCTATTTACAAGATTCAGCACAAGTATTTGGGGTAGCGACTGGACGCCTTTTGCAAACACACCGTTATATATCGCGGGCCTCATTGTTGGGTTGATGTATTTGGAGAATGAATTATATATTTCTGAAGACAAGCAAAAGCTTGGAAGAGCAGTGCTTGAAATAGTTTTAGTAGGGTTAAGTCTGTTTTATTGGTTCGGAAACTGGTGGCCCACCGCGAAGAACGGCGTTACCGGAAACCTGATGATTTTGTTTTTAATTTTAGGTCTTGCGCTCGATAGTGGACCGATTGCAACGATACTGAACAATCCTGTAACCGTACACCTTGGCGACATAAGCATGGAGATATATCTTTCACACCTTGTGGTGTTCTGGTATGTTGACGAGTTGGTTCTCATTTTATCCCACAGAAATATTGATGTGCCGCGTTGGCAGTATCAAATACTTCGTTTTGTGTTGGTTTTCGCGTTCTCAGAAATCTCACATTGGCTTTTACCCAAGTTAATATCAAAAGCAGAAGGAAAGTTAAAGAGAAACACAGTAGATACAAAATGACGGTAATAGTTCATACGGACGTGACTATTAAATGAATTGAGAAAAAGAACACTGCGAATTTTAGAAATACACAAACGGCGCTCACAAAGAAGAAAGACTAAACAAAAGCGGGTATCCGCGACAACGCCCTTGAAGGCGAAGCGCTTTTAAGCTTGGGTCAACGGTGATTGTAACCATTTCGGCTGTAAGCAACCAAGTATTGAATTTGTGAAACGGCGATATTTATGGAGTTTTGGAAGAAGCTTCTGGAGTAACGCTTATAAAAAACTACACAGGCGCAGAGTATCTGCTTTTATTGTCAACCCACGCCGAATAAGATATAATATTGACGCGGGCTGTTTCTTTTGGCGGCGCACCGCCGAGGAACAAATAGTTATACCGCAAGAAAAGATGCCTGTGGCGTAATTATTTAGAAACGAGGACAGTTAATATGAAACGAATATTATCTGCGGTGTTGGTACTTATCGCGGTGTTCAGCCTTACCGCGTGCGGGCTTTTGAACAAAGAGGTCAAGGTTCCGGAGCTTACCCCGGCGAACGGAAACACGCAAGGCGGTGAGCCGAGTAAGGACGACGGCAAGCTCGCCGAGCTTTTTCAGGACCTTGCGGGAGTATGGGTTTACAAGCATGTTGACGGGCAGGGTTATTTTATTACGTTTAACATTAACGAAGACGATGAATACATATATACCTCTGGTATGATGTTTACTGACGGAATGCGCGGCGGAGCCGCAAAAAAAGCAGTGGAAGTCCGCGAGGGCGTTTATGAGCTTACGGTGGATTATCCTGAGGTTGAAGCGAGTGAACTGAACGACGGCGCCAAGGCGGAGACAAAGACCTACACGCTTGATATTAGCTATCTTGACGACGGAATTGTTATTATAGATGACGCCTATGTTGACGGCCCGCGGGACTACAACTACGCCGGCTCTACTATGAACGAGGCAAACGACAACTTCTTTTCCGAAAACGACGGAAAGGAATATACCCTTGACGGACTTTGGGCACAGCTTTACGGAGTTTGGGTTAGCGGCGACGGTGACGGAACACTAAGCTTTATATGGTTCGACGACGCAGACGGCACGCGCACCTACACCTCAGGCATTATGTTTTCAGGCGCGGTGGAATCAGGCGAGATAGTGTCGCTTAACCATGTTTCCGACGCTACGGTAGCGCTTACGGTCAGCTACGCGGCTGTTCCGGCGAACGAGATGGACGACGGACACGAGGCGTTTGTAAAAACCTATACTATGGACCTTGCTAAGGCGGACACCGGATACTTTACAATAGACGATATGTTTGTACCCTCGGCGCAGGAGTATTCCTATTGTGCGCCGAACCTCGAAAGAGCAAACGAGATGGTGCTTAGCTAAGGCGAACGAAGAAAAACGCTCGGCGCTCCCTACAAAGCTGAAAGCCGACCGAAAGCACGGAGATGCGTTTCAGCAGAGAGTATAAAAACGCCGCAAGCGATATAAAGCTTGCGGCGTTGTGGTACGCCCGGTGCGATTCGAACGCATGGCCTTCAGAGTCGGAGTCTGACGCTCTATCCAGCTGAGCTACGGGCGCGTATATGCCGCCGCTTTCGCGGCGGTTTTTTGTTGCCTAATTATATAAATTGTTTAAGTCGGGTCCCCCGACGTAGTTATAGCCGGGGTCTTCAGCCCAGCTGCCAACCACGTAAAGCTTGCCGATATCCTTAAAGTCGGAGATATCGACGGTAATTTCAGAGTCGTGCTCGGGCGAGTATTCCAGCTCGTTATTGATTTCGTCAAAATGTACGGATATAGAATACTTGTTATCTCCGAGCGGTTTAAAATCGGTAACGAAGCCCGATTCCATACCTCCGGAATTCATTATTCCCCACGCGACAATCGAGCTGTGCCCGTCGTTAGTTATCAATAAAAAATTCTCGTTGTTATTGTTTTTATATACGCCCTCAGTTAGCGCCCAAAAGCTGCCCTCGTCTAATTCAATCGGCTTTTCCTCGGGCTCAGTATTAACCAAAGGCTCCTGCTCGGTAATGTCGTCATCTTCGTTATCGGGCGTTGTTACGTTACCGACAGGGCTGTTTTCTCCGCTCGGCTTTACGGTGTTAAGGCGAGAGACAAGTATAATTGCTGCCGACGCGATAATCATGACCAAAACGAGAAGAAGTATTGAAATAGCGACCTTTGATTTCTGTCGCCGCACCGGAAAAGACCTTTCGGTGTTTTGGTTTTCTGAGTTTACGGACACACCGCAGTTCGGACAAAAGTTCGCTTTGTTAAGGGGTGCGCCGCAGTTGCTACAGCTTGTGGGAGCGTAGGAGAAGATTCTGCCGCAGTCGGGGCAGAATTTTGTGCCGTCGAAAAGCTCCTTGCCACAGCCGTCGCAGATAAACGACATAATCTTGCCCTCCCGAATACGTTTTTTTCAGTATATATAAAAACATACAAAACTGCAAGCGAAAAAGGGTGAAGGCTATGCCTTGCCCTCGTCCTTCGGCGGAAGCATGGTAAGAGATATTCGGTTCTTTTCGGGAATGACCTCAATTACCCAGACCTTTACGAGGTCGCCCGTTTTTACCACCTCGCTCGGGTGTTTAATGTAGCGCTCAACCATACGCGAGATATGCACAAGTCCGTCCTGATGAACGCCGATATCCACGAACACGCCGAAATCGACGACGTTTCTTACTGTGCCGGTAAGCTCCATGCCGGGAATAAGGTCGCTCATTGAAAGCACGTCGCTGCGAAGCAGTACGGGCGGCAGCTCCTCACGCGGGTCACGACCCGGCTTCATAAGCTCCTTTACAATATCGCGAAGGGTCGGCACGCCTACGCCGCATCTTTCGGCAGAGTCAGCCTCGCCGAGCTTTGCTATTCTTTCGGGAAGCTCGGAAAGGTCACGCCCGATATCCTTTAAAGTGTAGCCGCAAAGCTCAAGCAGGGTTTTTGCCGCACTGTAGGATTCGGGGTGTACGCCGGTGTTGTCAAGAGGGTTTTCGCTCTCTGCAATCCTCAAAAAGCCCGCGCACTGCACAAAGGCGCTTTTGCCGAGCTTGGAGACCTTTAAAAGCTCTTTGCGGTTACTGAACCTGCCTGTTTCCTCGCGATAGGCTACAATATTTTTGGCTATTCCCGAGTTTATTCCCGAAACGTAGGATAAAAGCGAGGGAGAGGCGGTGTTAAGGTCAACGCCGACGGTATTCACGCAATCCTCTACAACGCCCGTGAGAGTTTCGTCCAGCTGTGCGGGCGGCATATCGTGCTGATACTGTCCGACGCCTATGCTCTTTGGGTCTATCTTTACAAGCTCGGCGAGCGGGTCCTGTAAGCGGCGGGCGATGGACACCGCGCTTCTCAGCGACACGTCGTACTGTGGAAACTCGTTAGCCGCAAGCTTGCTTGCGGAATAAACCGACGCGCCCGCTTCGTTTACTATCATATACTGAACCGGCGTTCCCTTTATTGTGTTAGCGACGAACTGCTCGCTTTCGCGCGAGGCGGTGCCGTTGCCTATAGAGATAACGTCAATATTATATTTATTTATTAAAGAGTTAAGCTTTACGCGGGATTCTTCGGTTTTGTTGTGCGGCGCGGTTGGGTATATAACGGCTGTATCAAGCACCTTTCCAGTGCCGTCCACAACGGCGAGCTTACAGCCCGTTCTAAAGGCGGGGTCGAAGCCAAGTGTAATTTTATCTTTTATAGGCGGCTGCATAAGCAACGGCTTGAGGTTCATTCCGAAGGTTTTGATTGCCTGCTCGTTTGCCATGTCTGTAAGTGTTCCGCGAATCTCACGTTCAACCGACGGCGCGATAAGCCGTGAAAAGCTGTCCTCTGCGCACGCCTTAAGCTCGCCCTCGCAGGGCGAGACGCCTTTGATAACCTTTCTTTGAATTATACCCAAAGCTTCCGCCGTGGGTATTTCGACCGAGACCTTTAAAAACCCCTCGCGCTCACCGCGGTTGATGGCAAGCACCCGGTGGCTTTGAATTTTGCTGACAGGCTCGGTGTAGTCGTAGTAGTTGCGGTAAACGCTGTCCTCCGACTTCGCCGCCTTTGAAACCACGTTTCCTCTTGCAAAGATAAGCTTTTTCAACTCCTTTCTTATCTCCGCGTCGTCGGAAAGGTTTTCGGCTATTATGTCGCGTGCGCCTGACAGCGCCTCCTCGGCGGTGGCTATGCCCTTTTCCTCGTCTGTATATTTTTCGCCTTCGGCGAGAGGCGAGGCGTTCTTATCCTGCGAAAGCAGATACTCCGCGAGTGGCTCAAGCCCCTTCTCGCGGGCTATCGAGGCGCGTGTGCGGCGCTTTGGCTTATATGGGCGGTACAGGTCCTCGACCTCGGCGAGGGTGGAGGCGTTGTCAATAGCGGCGGACAGCTCGTCGGTCAGCTTTTCCTGCGCGACGATAGATGCTTTTACCTCCTCGCGGCGCTCGTCAAGCGAGCGAAGGTATGCGAGCCGCTCATAAAGCTCCCGCAAAAGCTGGTCGTCCATAGAACCCGTCAACTCCTTGCGGTAACGGGCGATAAAGGGAATAGTGTTTCCCTCGTCAATTAGTTTTACCACGTTCTCAACGTGGCTTTTTGTTTGTTTGAACTCGGCGGAGAGTATATCAATAAGCTTCTGCATATAAGTGAAAGGTTCCTTCCTCATTAATGTCGAAGAACAGTATAGCACAGTTAAGGATAGTTTTGGCGAAGAAAATAGAGGCGAAATTTTGTGAAAAAGCTATATTTGTTAACAATAATAATATAGAATAGTTTTAATTGTTATTTACTAAACTCGGTTTTGGAGAAGAAGAAAGATGTTAGCTAAATTCAGCGTAAAGAAGCCGTTCACGGTGCTTGTGGCGGTAGTATTGATAATTGTTTTGGGTGTGGTTTCCTTTATTCACATGACGCCAGACCTGTTCCCGAGTATAGAGCTGCCCTACGCGATAGTGGTGACGACCTATCCCGGTGCGTCGCCTATCGAGGTGGAAAAGGGCGTTTCAAAGCCTATGGAGCAGGCGATGTCCACAATAACGGGAATTAAAACGGTAAGCTCCACCTCCAGCGAAAACGTATCTATGGTTTCGTTGGAGTTTGAAAGCGGCACTGATATGAATTTCGCGATAGTGGATATGCGCGAAAAGATAAACGCTATTAGCGGCGGCTTTGACGATTTGGTCGGCACACCCTACATACTTCAGATTAACCCTGACATACTTCCCGTGGTTTCAGCGGCGGTAATCTACGAGGGCAGGTCGAACATAGAGGTTTCCGAATTTGTCGAGAACACCCTTAAAACCAAGCTTGAGGGGATTGACGGCGTAGCGGCGGTAAACCTCAGCGGAATAGTTTACGAGACGATTAACGTGGAGCTTGATGACGAGCTGATAGCCGAGCAAAACGAGCGGATAAGCGCCGCGATTCGCGCCGAATTTAAGAAGTCGCGCGGAAAGGTCTATTACGGCATTAATCAGGCGAACGAGGCAATTTCCGGGCTTGACGGCGCAAGGAACCAACTTTCCAGCGCGCAGAGCACCCTTGCGAACCAGATAGAATCAACAAGAATACAGCTTACACAGGGTAAGCAGTCGCTTGTATCTCTGAAATCAAATTCAGAGCTGCTTTTACAGCTTAATGAAAGCATAACGCAGCTTCAAACCAATATGAGCCTGATTCGCGCAGAGATTGTTTCAGCTAATCCGACACTGAGTGACGCAGAAATTGACGCGATATGCGCCGGGGACGAAAGGTATATTCCTTTAGCGGCGGGTTTGGCGCAAATTGAAGCTCAGCTTTCCGGAATGGGGCTTTCGGTTGCGGCTATGCCGTCGATAGTGCAGCAGCTAAGCACCGCGGATTCACAGATAGCCGCGATTGACGACGCACTTTCTAAGCTAAATATACAATCGTCTGTTATGTCTGCGGAGCTTTCGGGCAAGGTGGTAGACGTGGCGGTTGGAAAGGCGACCCTTAACAACACCGTAAGCCAGCTTCAGTCAGCACTGACGCAGATAAAGTCGGCGGAGGAGGCGGCACTCGACAGCGCAGACCTCACCGGAACGCTGACGCTAAAGAATATCTCGGCAATACTGACGGCACAGAACTTCTCAATGCCCGCGGGCTACATTAACGAGGGCGACACCCGCTATATGGTAAGCGTGGGCGACGAGATTAAAAGCGTTGATGAGCTTCGCGATATTGTTCTCGTTGACCTGGGGCTTGAGGGAGTGGAGCCTGTTCGGCTCTCGGACGTGGCTAAGGTGTACGTTTCGGACAATTCGGGCGACGTATACGCAAGGATAGGCGGAAACGACGGCGTGCTTGTTTCCTTCACAAAGCAGTCGGGCTATGCCACGGCGGACGTGGCGAAAAACATAAACGCGGCGTTTTCGGAGCTTTCCGTAAAGTATCAAGGACTGAGCTTTACGAACCTAATGGACCAGGGCGAGTACATTCACCTTGTCGTAAACTCAGTGCTTGAAAACCTGCTTATGGGTGCGGTGCTTGCGATAATCATTCTGTGGCTGTTCTTGCGCGATATCCGCCCGACGCTCATTACGGCTATCAGTATACCAATTAGCCTTACATTCGCTATAGTTTTAATGTATTTTTCCGGCGTTACGCTTAACATTATCTCGCTTGCGGGTCTTGCTGTGGGCGTGGGAATGCTTGTTGATAACTCGATAGTAGTAATTGAAAATATATACCGTCTTCGCAACATGGGTCTATCCCCGTCAAAGGCGGCGATTTCAGGCGCTGCTCAGGTATCCTCGGCGATAGTCTCCTCGACGCTTACGACCATCTGCGTCTTCTTCCCGATAGTGTTTATTCAGGGCATTACACGTCAGCTCTTTACGGATATGGCGCTCACTATAGCTTACTCGCTGTTAGCAAGCCTTGTCATCGCGCTTACACTCGTGCCCGCAATGGCGCGCGGAGTGTTGAAAAAAGAGGTTAAGCAAAAGGAAAACAAGGGCTATGAAAAGCTGCTTGCGCTCTACCAAAAGCTTATAAACAAAGCGCTTTCACATAAGGTTATAGTAATGGCGGCGGTGGTGGTACTGCTTATTGGAAGCCTTCTTCTCGCGCTTGCGCGCGGCTTCCAGTATATGCCCAATATGGGTAGCAACCAGCTGATGATTTCATTAAACCTGTCTGAGGACAACACCGTTGAGGATACAGCAAGGCAAGCAGACGCGCTTGCAGAAAAGATAAGCAAGGTTGACGGCGTTGACACTGTGGGCTCAATGCTATCGGCGGGGCTTACCAGCGTAATAGGCATGGGCGAGTCGGACAGCGACCCGTCGAGCGTTACTATGTATGTCATTATTTCCGACGACCTCGGCGTTTCCAACGAGAAGGTAACGAAAGAGGTAGACGAAATCATTAAGACGAGCGGACTGGACGCATCGGTTAACGGCAATATGCAGATGATGAGCTTTACTTCTGCCATAGGCGGAGGCGGCGTAACGATAAACATCTATGGCGACGACCTCGACAAGCTGCGTGACACGGCAAGGCTGATAAGCAGCGAGGTGGCGAAGGTAGAGGGAATTTCAGAGGCCGCCGATAATATAGGTGAAACGACGCCTGAGCTTCGAATTACCGTTGATAAAGATAAGGCGATGGAAAAGGGTCTGACGGTGGCACAGGTATATATGGAGATTTCCACGGCGCTGACAAAGGACGCGACGTCAACCTCGCTCGAATACAGCGGTGAAAGCCGCGATATAGTCGTGGCGACAGACGAAACCTCAAGCCTCGACCGCTCGACGATTACCGATTACGTCTTCACCGTAACGGGCATGGACGGCGAAAAGGAGGAGGTTCTGCTTTCGGATATTGCGACTATTACCGATGAGGAATCCATGAACGCCATAGGAAGAAGCGCGCAAAGAAGATATGTTCAGGTAACGGGAACGCTCGCCGAGGGCTATAATATAAGCCTCGTCAGCAACGAGGCATGCTAACTATTTTCAAATAACTATTGATGATACAGGTTACGACTATGATAAAATAAAGAATTATGTCGATAAAAAATCAAATTATGAAAAAGTAATATATAATATTGAACTTTTACTAAAAAAAGAAATACAAGTTATTTTAAGAATTAATTATTATCCAAACGAGATAGATAAAGTAAAAAAAGTAATAAATACATTAGCAACAAAATTTAAAAATTATTCTAATGAAAAACTACTTGTTTTTGATCCGGCTCCTATTTTTGATTCAAATAGTACTATATATTCAAATTGTAAAAATATTTATAATATGTTTGAACCAGCAAAGTATTTAATTGAAAAAAAATTGTTAAATGAAACTGATGCATTGAATTTAAAATGCAAAAGCGGGCAATGTTACGCTTGCCATCAAGGGAGTTTTGTGGTCTCACCAAACGGCAATTTATATAAATGTACAGTAACTATAAATGATGAAAATGCGATAGTTGGAAATATTTTTGAAGGTGTCGATAGAAATAAATATTATTTTAAATGGGTAAATCCTAATTTGCCAAAAAAATGTAACAATTGTGTTTTTCTCCCACTTTGCCAAGGCGGTTGTAGAGCGGGAGAATTAGGGTACCTAAGTGTTTTTTGCAAAAGAAATCTTTCAGAAATTAAAAAAATTATTAATTATAAGATAGAAAAAATGCAAGAAAAAGATATTAAATTACTACCATTGAAAGAGTGTATAAATAAAGAATTATATGATATGTATCAAGATATACCTTTAAATGAAATTGGTTCAACAAATATATTTAAAGAACTATCTTATTCTATGTTTTTAAACGAAATAAAAAAAAGAATAAATGATACTACCACCAAAAGATATATTTTATATATTAATACAATACCTATAGGAGAACTAGGTATAAGGCTTATAAGTAAAGATAGTCAAATATACTATAAAATAAGAGCATCTTATAGAAATAAAGGTTATGGAAATATTATTTTAGATTTAGGATTAAAAGAAGCAAAAAAACTTAATTTTAAACAAATTAGAATAAATTGTGATAATAACAATATTCCATCTAAAAAAATAATTCTTAAACATAATGGTATACCAGATATTGTTGATTATAAAACAAAAGATGGAATGAGTACTAGTTATTTAATTAATTTATAATAAAACTTAAAGAAATAAATTTTATTTCTTTTTAATTGACAAAATAGTAATATCGTGTTAATTTATTGATAATTTCATACATATTGAAAACAAAAGAACGGAGAAAATATGATATATATAGTAAGACATGGACAAACAGACTGGAATTTAGAAGGAAGATATCAAGGTAGAATAGACATAGAATTAAATGAAACAGGAATAGAACAAGCTCAAATAATTCGCGATGAATTAAAAAATATTAAGTTTGATAAAATTTTTTCTAGTCCATTAAAAAGAGCACATAAAACAGCAGAAATAATATGCAATGATAATATAATTATAGATGAACGTTTAATTGAAAGATGTAATGGAAAACTAGAAGGAACATTAAAAAGTGAAGTAAAAGAAATTAATTTTAATGAAAACCAAAAAACAGAATTAGGTATAGAACCAATTGAAGACTTTAGAACTAGGATTGATAGCTTTTTCAAAGAAATACTTGAAAAATATGAAGAAGAAAACATTTTAGTAGTAACTCATGCTGGTATAAGTATATATGCAAGATGTTTCTTTGAAGGAGAACCAATAGATGGTGATTATAGTAAATATAAATTAAAAAATTGTGAAATTTTAAAATATAAAAATAAAAAAACTGTCAAAAAAAGTAAAACGAAGTAAGTTTTACTTTTCTTATTAAAAACAATATATTATACTATAATTGTAATTTGACAAATTAGACTGATTGTGTTAGTATAACAAGCAATTAAGGGGAGGAATTAATTTGAAAAAAGTTAAAAACTTAGAAGTTAATTTAAAGAAATTAGTAGCTATAGGAGCATCTATTTTAACAATAGGCACTATGGCAGGATGTGCAAAAACAGAAATTAAGGAAGAAATAACTCAAAACCCAGTAGCTACACAACCACAAGAAGAACCAGAAGTAGTAGTAGATCCAAATGCACCATTATTTGATATTACTGATGAAGAAGTATTTAATCAAAAAGTTGATGAATTATTTAATGAAATAAATGGATTAGAATTTAAGGTTGATAATTTTTCGTACATAATATCAAAGAAAGAAGAAGCGATTTTATTTTTAAAGTTGTTAAATTACGATAGTTTAAATGATAGTCAAAAAGATATTTCAAATTTTAGCGATAATTCTGCATATATTTGGTCATGTTACATTAATTTTGGTTGTGCAATTGTAGATTTGGCTGTTTTTGGACAAAAAAATCTTGAAATTTCTAAATATATAAGTGATAAAGAAAATTCAGAAATTTTACGAAAAGCAGAGATAGCTATAAATAATTATAGTAAAAGCAATTGTATAATTGAAGATGATTATTCTTTGTTTGAAGATAATTTTGATGATTTGGCAAATTCAATAAATGAAAACAGTTCAAGATTATTTTTTAATTATTTTGTTGAAGCAATAACATATGAATTGCTACATTGCTCTAACATTAATGGAGATGACAATTACGATAAATTACTTAAATTGTATAATGATTTTTCTGAAAAAAGTGGAATTCCCTTGTCAAATAGATATGATCAATTAGAAATAGCGGTTGAAATTGCTTTACACAATCAAAATATAAAGCAATACCAATGATACTTATAAAGATTATAGTTTAAATATAATCTTTATTTTTTTACTGAATGTGATATAATTAATGTAAAGGGAGTGATAGATTTTGTCGAGATTAAAAAAACTTATTTATATGTTTTTTTTAACTATACTATTAAGTGTACCTGAAAGTGTATTTGGGTGTTCGGCAGGACAAGTTCTAAATGAATGTGCATGGAAGGATGATTTTGGACAATGTAGACCAGAATGTGTAGACGCATCTGAAAATTCACCTAGTGGTGGCTCATCTTCCAACGTAATCTCTTGTGACTCATGTGGAAACGCATGTTGGGATAGTCCATACAATTTTGGAATGAGATTAACGGTATTAGATAAAAAAGGAAATGAAGTAACAAAAA
>CAZUOY010000010.1:0-8250 GCA_964622315.1 uncultured Oscillospiraceae bacterium
CCTTATGGTGGTCAAGGTGGTTCGGCGCCATATTCGTTACCACCGCGATATCGGGGCTTTTTTTCATTGAAATCAGCTGGAAGGAGGAAAGCTCAACTACGGCAACGTCGCTCTCGCAAACGCTGTCGATAATCGGCAGAAGCGGGCGTCCGATGTTGCCGCCGAGGTGAACGGTGTAGCCCGCCGCCTCAAGAAACCTTGCGATAAGCGTCGTGGTTGTGGTCTTCCCGTCGCTTCCCGTAACGCCGATAATTTTCGAGGGGCAAAGCTCAAAGAAGGTCTCCATTTCCGAGGTAACATTTACCCCCGCCTTTACAGCCGCTTGTATTTCGGGCTTTGTGTAATCTATTCCGGGCGTTCTGAAGACGATATCAGCCTCAGAAAGACGTGAGAGATAACCTTGTCCCAAAATGAACGACGCGCCGAGGCTCCTAATCCTTTCGCCGTATTCACCGAGTTCTTCAAAGCTCTTTTTGTCGCAAAGGGTTACATTCGCCCCTTTTTTAAGAAAGCTTTCTATTAGCTGTCTATGGCTTATGCCCGCGCCGAGAAAGAATACTCTTTTCCCGCGAAGGCTTTCGTAGTAGCGTTTTATTTCTTCGGTCATCTGCTTCTTTTCTCCAAAAATTTATTTAAATGTATTATATAACTTTAGTGGCGCAATATCAATAAAGCCATTCCATTACGCCGCGGATTGCTGTATAATTTCAGTATATTCTTTTTTATGAAAGGAGCGACAAAATGCTTACTCCCGAAACAGAAAAAACGGTGCTTCGCTTTCAGCAAAGCGAGCTTACCGAGCATTATATCTATCAAAGAATAGCGAAAACAGTCAAGAATGAGGCGGACAGAGCAACGCTTATGAAGATAGGCGACGAGGAGCTTCTTCACCATGATATATGGGCGGCATATACCGAAAAGAAGGTCAGCCCGAAGCGGTTTAAGATGTTCTGGATACCTTTGCTGTCGCGTATTCTCGGCTATACCTTTGCAATAAAGCTTATGGAAAAGGGCGAAAACGCCGCGAATGACGCCTACGAAAGGATATCCGCTGAAATAAGCATTGCCGAGCAGATATCCAAGGACGAGGAAAGACACGAGAAACAGCTTCTCGATATGCTGGACGAGGAGAGACTGCAGTATGTCGGCTCGATGGTTTTGGGGCTTAACGACGCTTTGGTGGAGCTTACAGGCACCCTTGCGGGGCTTTCGCTCGCCCTTCGCGACACAAAGCTAATTGCCCTTTCAGGACTCATCACAGGAATATCGGCAACCCTTTCAATGGCGTCCTCGGAATATCTGTCCTCAAAGGCGGCGGGCGACGAAAAACCGTTCAAGTCGGCGACCTACACGGGGATAATGTATCTTTTCGCGGTTGCCTGTATGATACTTCCCTACCTTCTTTTCCCCGCCGAACAATTCCTTTGGGCGCTATTTACAATGCTTGCGATTGTTGTTCTCATTATCTTAGTGTTCAACTATTACCTTTCTGTAGCTAAGGACCTTAACTTTAAAAAGCGCTTTTTTGAAATGGCAGGCATAAGCCTTTCGGTCGCGGCGCTCTCCTTCGTAATAGGGCTTCTCGCAAAGCAGCTCTTGGGAATTGACATATGATTGTCGAAGAAAGGCGTTTTACGTTAAAAGACGGCCATGAATGCTTGCTTCGCAGTCCGCGTCCCGACGAGGCGGCGGAGTTTATTAAATATCTTGCCGAAACCTCGGGCGAAACCGACTTTATGGTGCGCTACCCAGACGAGGTAGAAACAAACATCGAATATGAACGTGAAAAGCTCGCGAAGCTGTGCGAGGACGAAAGAAGCTTTATGATTGCCGCTTACGTTGACGGCAAGCTTGCAGGAAACTGCGGCGCAAGCGCAATGGGCTTTCAGCGTAAAATACGTCACCGAGCCACCTTCGGGATTTCTATTTACAAGTGGGCGTGGGGCTTGGGGCTCGGAACTTTGCTTGTGGGTGAGCTTTTGGCTCAGGCGAAAAGAAATGGCTTTGAGCAGGTGGAGCTGGACGTGGTAAGCGTTAACGAAAGAGCGCGCGCACTATATAAAAAGATGGGCTTTGTTGAGTACGGAGTTCGCCGACATTGCTTTAAGCTGGATAACGGCAGATACTATGACCTTGTTATGATGATGAAGACGCTTTAACAACAAAGCCCGTGCGCTTTCGCGCACGGGCTTTTCTTTATACTTAGTCTTTCGCGTTAACGACTATCTCGCCGTCCTTCGCGGTTATCTCTATGCCCTTCGGCGTGTTCTCACTGCGCTCAACAAGCACAGAGGCAACCTTGTCCTCAACCTGTTTTCTTATAGTGCGGCGAAGGTCACGCGCACCGAATTTTCCGTTTTCGGAAAGCTTTGTTAGCGCCGAAAGCGCCTCGTCGTCATAGGAAAGTGTAATAAACTTTTCCAACAGCGGTTCGCGCATTTCTTCAAGCATTAGAGCGGCTATCTGCTTCATGCTTTCCTCGGAAAGCGGCTTAAATACAACCACCTCGTCCACACGGGCGAGAAATTCGGGACGTAAGAAGTCGGAAAGCGCCTTTAAGGTCTTTTCCGCGCTCATTTCGCCGAGCGTCATACCGAAGCCCGCAAGACCTGTTTTGTCTGAGGAACCGGCGTTGCTGGTCATACAGATAACGGTGTTTTCGAAGTTCACCGTTCTGCCCTGTCCGTCTGTTACGCGCCCTTCGTCAAGAATCTGCAACAGGATATTCATAACGTCGGGGTGCGCCTTTTCTATCTCGTCAAAAAGCACCACGCTGTAGGGACGGCGGCGCACCTTTTCGGTGAGCTGTCCCGCCTCGTCGTAACCGACATAGCCCGGAGGCGAGCCGATAAGTCTCGCAACGGTATGCTTCTCCATATATTCCGACATATCGAGCCTGATTAGCGGCTCTACTCCATCGAAAAGCTCACTTGCAAGCACCTTGACAAGCTCGGTCTTTCCGACGCCCGTAGGCCCCACAAAGATAAACGAAGCCGGTCTGCGTCGTTTTGAAAGCCCTACACGTGTCCGCTTTATTGCGTCCGCAACCGCCTTTACCGCCTCGTCCTGACCGATAATGCGTTTTTTCATGGCTTCCTCAAGCCCGTCTATCTTTTTATATTCGCTTTGCTTAATCTTGTTCGCGGGAATACCCGTCCAAAGCTCTATTACCTTGCTAAGGTCGTCTGTCGTGACCTCAAGGTTCTCCACCGTGCCGCGAAGCTCCTCCATACGGCTTTCGTATTTAAGCCTCTCGCTTTTTAAGTTCGCGACCCTCTCGTAGTCGGTGGAATCCGCCGCTTTTTCCTCAAGCTCTCTCTCGTTTGCCGCGACCTTTTGAAGCTTCTTAGTTAGCTCCTCGTACTCCGCAAGCTCCTTGCTGCGAAGCGCACAGCAAGCCGCCGCCTCGTCAAGCAGGTCTATCGCCTTATCGGGCAGAAAACGGTCGGAAATGTATCGCTCTGAGAGCGCAACGACAAGCTCCACCGTCGCGTCGGAAACCTTAACGTGGTGGTAGTTTTCGTAATACTCTTTTATTCCCTTGAGCATCTCAACGGTATCGGGAATAGATGGCTCCTCTACCTTGACGGGCTGAAAACGCCGTTCAAGCGCTTGGTCCTTTTCGATATATTTCCTGTATTCCGCGAAGGTGGTCGCTCCAATAACCTGAATTTCGCCACGGGAAAGCGCGGGCTTCAAAATGTTCGCCGCGCTCATAGCTCCGTCAGCGTCTCCGGCGCCCGTGAGGTTATGCACCTCATCTATAAACAGTATGATATTACCCTCAGCCTTAACCTCGTTGACAAGCCCCTTTACGCGGCTTTCAAACTGTCCGCGAAACTGGGTGCCGGCAACGAGCGCCGTGAGGTCAAGAAGATAGACCTCCTTATCGAGCATACGCGCGGGAACGTCGCCCTTCGCAATACGAAGCGCTATGCCCTCGGCTATCGCAGTCTTTCCGACACCCGCCTCGCCTATAAGACAAGGGTTGTTCTTCTGGCGGCGCGAGAGAATCTGAATAGTGCGGTAAATCTCCTTGTCGCGTCCGATTATACGGTCAAGCTTTCCGTCACGCGCCTTCTGCGAAAGGTTTTCGCAATAGGTGTCAAGGAATTTCCGTTTGCCGCCGTCCGCGCCGTTCGCCTGCTGTTTCTTTTTATCGCGCGGGTTCTTTCTTTCCTTTTCCTGTCTTCCGTTTTCACCCATTCCGCCGAATATATTGGGAAACGCAGGTGAGCCGCCGACCTCAAAGTCGCCGTTCTCGCCGCCCTCCTCGCCTTCGCTTCCGGGCATCATAAACTGCTCGGAAAAAGCCTCAAGCTCCTCGTCGCCGATTCCGAACCTTTTCATAAGGTCGTCTATCGGCTTAAGCCCGAGCTCCTTCGCACAGACAAGGCAAAGTCCCTCATTTATCGTCTTTTCTCCCTCCTGCCGCGTCATAAACACAACTGCAGGGCGCTTTTTGCAACGGGTACAAATCATAGTTTACCTCTGTTATGTTATATTGTTTGCTCTTTTGTAAGAATAATACCGCTGTCTATCGCCGCTTGAACGGGGTTGAAATTATAGAGAAGCGAGAATAGCTTGGAATCGTTAATAAGGTCGCTGTTTAGCCACAACAGCTCGTCACCCGTAAGCTTCACGGTAATAGCCGCGATAGCTACGAATATGTAGCAGACAACCGCTCCCTCGACAAGGCCCAAAACTCCGCCGAAAATGCGGTTAACCGTGCCGACTACGGGTAGCTTGTTAAGCCCCTTGAAAAGGCGGGAAACAAGCTTGATAACCAAAAGGAGCAGCGCGAAAAGAATAACAAAGACTATCGTGCGAATTATAGCCTGAACGGGAGCCGCGAGCGTGTTGTTAACGAATTTTTCGCCAAGCTTCGCCGCTTCGTCGGGGGTAACTGTCGCATAGCTTGCTATCTCGCTTCCGAGGTCACCGAGCTTTTCCCAGAACGAGCCGCCTGAAAACACGGTTCCGTCCACGGTGGAGGTTATCCTTTCTGAAACCTGCGTGATAATCTTTTGCTTTACGAACTGTTCGTAAATCCAACCAGTCAGCGGTGCGCTTAGAATCCACGCCGCAAGCAGAGCAACCGCGAAGCCGACTATGCGAAGAAGCTCGGAAATAAGCCCCCTTCTCCAGCCGATAATAAAAAATACAATAAAAACGCCGACTACCAATAAATCAAGAACCACTGATGTTGCCATTTCTTTTTCCTCCTACTACTGTTTTACAGTCTTTTCTATTCTGTCGGGCAGAACGCTGAGTATACGCCCGCAAACCACAAGCCGCAACGCCTCGCCGTCAGCCGCATAGGTTGAAACCACCTCGCCGCTCATGCCGTACCGCGTTACTCTGCCGTCGCCCAGGATATAAACGCCCGAGCCGTTTATGTAAACGTCGCGCACCTCGCCGACCGATTGAGCCGTGAACTTTTCGTCCAACGCTCCGCCGAACACCATAAGGGTGTTAATTGCGGGGCGGTGATTGTCTCCAAAGCAGAGCGCAACATTTCTTCCCTCGTCGCGCGTTGCGAACAAAAGCGGTGAATCTCCGTATGTATGAGTCTCTTTTATTTCGCCCTTCGCCGTTATTACTACCGTCTGTTCGTCGGTAACCACCGTGATGTATCCGTTAGAGTCATACCATAGCTTCACGGCAAGTCCTTTTACGTCGCAGACAAAAAGCTCCTTGGCGGCGCCGACATCTATAGCTGTCACTGTGGTAATAAGCTCACCGTTCGTGCTGCCGAGCGACGCCACAGCCGCCTTATCGCCCATATCCTGCATTTCGACACACAGCGGAAAGCCCTTGCTTCCGTACCAGGTCATCAGCTTTTCATACTTGCCGTTCTTAAACACCTCAAGCTGTGAGAGATACCGCTCGCCCGTGGTAAGCACCGCGAGCGTTCCGTAATCGGAAAGGTCTGCGGCAACTATCGTGTTCTCGGTTTTAACCGCCGCGATACTCCGCGTTCTATTATAAACGTTTATCTCCTTGCCGCCCGAGTTGAAGACCGCTATCCTGTTGCCGCTTGCAGTTATGAGAGGCGAAACATAGCCATGCTCAACGCTTTCAAGCAAGCCGCCGCGGTTGGAATAAACCAACAGCTCCTTCTCGGTTAGCACCGCGTAGGATAGTGAAAGCTGTTCCACCTGCAAGGGGTGTGACTCGCTCATCTCCACGGGATAGCTTTTTGAAGCGCAGAACACGGTGCTAAAAAAATCGCCGATATCCTTGAAGGTGGTTTTTGTTATTGTGTTCGCGAGAACCACCGCGATAAGTATGAGCACGAGCGCCGCGAGAAACCAGCCCGTACGCCGTCTTCTCACCTTTTTTATCCGCTCTTTTCGCGCCTTGGTTATTTCGTCTTCCATTAAAGCTCCTCGTAGCGTATATCGTCAAGATAAAGCCCGCAAGCGGGCGCAGTGGCGCAGACGTTGAGTCTTTCGCCGCTCAATAAAATCTGTTCTATGTCGAGCCTTGTCAGCTTACCACGCGCTACGTTCAAAAGGGTGCCAACCATAATTCTTACCATATTATATAAAAATCCGTCGGCGGAAACCGAAAAGGTAACAAGGCTTCCCTCTCGCGTCACGGAAAAATCATTTACCGTTCTAACGGTGCTTTCCGCGTCGGTCTTTATTGAGCAAAAGCCGCGGAAATCGTGCTTTCCGACAAAAGCCTGCGCCGCGCTGTTTAAGGCGGCGGCGTCAATGGGGACGGGAAAACGAAGCGCCCTGCCCTCAAGAAACGGGTCCATTATATGAGAATTATAAACTAAATATATGTACTTTTTTGAAACAGCTGAGTATCGCGCGTGAAAGTCTTGCGGCACCTCTTGCGCTGTTACCGCGCGGATATCAAGCGGCAGACTGTCGTTAAGCGCAAGCGGAAGCTTAGCCGCGCTTATCTGCGCGTCGGTTTTGAAGCTTATGCAAAACATATTCGCGTGTACACCCGAATCGGTACGCGAGCAACACTTTATGTCGGGCTGCGTTCCCAAGACCGCCAAGAGCGCTCTTTGAAACTCGCCTTGAATGGTCGGCGCGTTCTTCTGTATTTGAGAACCGCCGTAGTTTGTACCGATGAACTTAAGCGTAACAAGGTAGTTAGGAATTTCAAATCACCGCCGTAAAGAAAGAGTTGGTAAGCACCACCGCGGCGAAAACAGCCGCAAAGATAACGAACGCGATAAGGTCACACCATTTAAAATGAAGCTGTTTCAGTCTCGTTCTGCCCTCGCCGCCGCGGTAGCAACGACACTCCATAGCCATAGCAAGCTCGTCCGCGCGGCGGAAGGAGGAGATAAAAAGTGGAACAAGAATTGGCGTAAGCGAGCGCACCCGCTCGGTGAAGCGTCCCGTGTCAAGAGTCGCGCCGCGGGATTTCTGCGCCGCCATAATCTTATCGGTTTCTTCAATTAGCACGGGAATAAAGCGCAGTGCTATCGTCATCATCATAGCAAGCTCGTGAACGGGAAGCTTGAAGACGCGAAGCGGCTTTAATAGGCTTTCAATCGCGTCGGTAAGCTCGATAGGTGAGGTCGTGTAGGTCAAAAGCGACGAACCCGCGATTAAGCAGATAATGCGAAGGGATATCATTGCGGAAAAGTATAGTCCCTCGCGTGTAATGTTGAATATCCACCATGAAAACACCGTTTCGCCCGTGACGAAGAAAAGGTTAAGCACCGATGTGAAGATAACAATAGGAAGAATCGGCTTAATGCTCCTTAATGCCATAAGCACAGGCACTCGCGCTATAACAAACAGCACCGCCACAAAAAGAATTGTCAGAAAAACGCCGATAAAATTATTCGTGGAAAAGAGCATCACTATAAGCGCTACGGTTAGAAGAATCTTTAACCGAGGGTCAAGGGCATGTATAGCGGATTTTTGGAAAAGGTACTGACCGAAGGTGATGTCCTTTAACATTTACTTCGCCCCCTTCCCCAGCATGGGCATAAGCACACCCGCCGCGTATTTCGGGGTATAAACGTTCATCGGAACGTCGAAGCCGCGCTTTCTGAGCTCAAGCATAATAGCCGTGGTGTCAGGGATATCCAGTCCCATACCGACAAGCTCGCTCGCCCGCTCGAAAACGGTGCTCGTATCGTCAAAGCAGTATAGCTTCGACTCGTTAATTACCATAACCTTGGAGGCGTTCTTCGCGATATCCTCCATTGAGTGCGAAACCAAAATCACCGTTGTGTCCTTCTGCTTGTGGTATTCCTTGATTTCGCTG
>CAZUOY010000010.1:8260-34591 GCA_964622315.1 uncultured Oscillospiraceae bacterium
TGAGTATCTCCTCGCGCCCTGAGGGGTCAAGTCCCGCCGTCGGCTCGTCAAGCACAAGAACGTCGGGTTGCATAGCAAGCACACCCGCTATGGCGACACGCCGTTTCTGTCCGCCCGAAAGGTCAAAGGGAGAGCGTTCGAGGTCTTCCTTCTTTATTCCGACAAAGTCGCAAGCGCGAAGCACCCGCTCGTGTATCTCGTCGTCGGAAAGGCGCATATTCTTGGGTCCGAAGGCGATATCTTTATATATCGTTTCCTCAAAAAGCTGATATTCGGGATATTGGAAAACCAAGCCCACGCGGAAACGGTATTCACGAAGCTTTTCCTTGTTCTGCCAGATATCCTCGCCGTCGAGAAGCACCTGTCCGCTCGTCGGCTTCAAAAGCCCGTTCAGATGCTGAACAAAGGTCGATTTTCCCGAGCCTGTGTGCCCGATAATTCCGATAAATTCGCCCTTCTCAATCTGGACACTGATATCGTCCACCGCCACCTTTTCGTCGGGCATTCCCTTGGAATAGGCAAAGGTGAGGTTGCGGGTTTCAAGTATGCTCATCTTCCCGCCTCCTTTAGCAGCCGTGAAAGCTCCTCGACGCATTCCTCAACCGAAATAACGTCCGAGCGCAGCTTAACGCCGCTTTCGGCAAGCAACGCGCACAGCTTTGTCGGCGACGGCGCGTCAAGTCCGAGCGCGCGCATGCCAGCTATATCCTTAAATATCTCGCGTGGAGTTCCGTCCTTCACTATTCTTCCGTGGTCGAGCGCGATAAGTCTTTTTGCCTGCGCAGCCTCGTCCATAAAATGAGTGATTAAAATTACGGTAATTCCCTTTTCCTCGTTTAACCGCTTTATTGTACTTATTACACGCGCCTTGCCCTTCGGGTCGAGCATAGCCGTCGGCTCGTCAAGCACAATACATTCGGGATTCATCGCGAGTATTCCCGCTATCGCGACGCGCTGCTTCTGTCCGCCCGAAAGCTTATGCGGCGCGCTGGTTTTATATTTAGTCAGCCCCACCGTTTCGATTGCCTCGTCAACGCGACGGCGTATCTCTTGGGGCGGAACGCCCAAATTTTCGAGCGCGAACGCCACGTCCTCCTCGACCATGGTGGCGACTATCTGGTTGTCGGGATTCTGGAAAACCATACCCACGGTGCGACGGATATCGTAAACCTTTTCCTCGTCCGCCGTGTTCATACCATTTACAAGTACGTCGCCCGAGGACGGAACAAGCACTGCGTTCATCTGCTTCGCAAGGGTGGATTTTCCACTTCCGTTAGCGCCGACGACCGCAACAAACTCGCCCTTCTTAATAGAAAGGCTTACATCGTCGAGCACCTGTGCGCCCGCGCCATATTCAAAGCTTACGTTTTTGAATTCAATAATTGTTTCCAATTTAAAGTGATACCTCACCGCTTATGAACATTGTGGTGTTCCCGCAAGGCAGAGCAAGTCCGCTTTCCGTGACGGGAAGACCGATTTCGTCGCAGACGACCGTTCCGTTAAGGTCTTTCAAAACGCTCGCCGTGATATACCTCGTGACCGACGGGGAAAGCCCCGCCGTGTAGGAATTAACAGTAAAGAACAGCGGCTTATCCGATAAAACCGCCTTGCAGGTTTCGATGAGCGAATAGATATTATCCTCAAGCCGCCACATCTCGCCCGACGGCCCGCGCCCATAGCTCGGCGGGTCCATTATAACCGCGTCGTAGAGTGAGCCGCGTCGTATCTCGCGATTTACGAACTTAACGCAGTCGTCCACGATATACCTTACTTTTGCGCCGCCCAAACCGTTTAGCTCTGTGTTCCTTTTCGCCGCCGCGACCATTCCCTTGCTTGCGTCCACGTGGCAGACCTCCGCGCCCGCCATAAGGCAAGCAACGGTAGCCGCGCCCGTGTATCCAAAAAGATTCAGCACCCTTATTGGTCTGTCTGCCTCTTTGATAAGCCTTTCGTAGACCGCCCAATTTGCCGCCTGTTCGGGAAAAACTCCCGTATGTTTAAAGCTTGTGGGCGTGACATAAAGCTTCATTCTGCCGTCCCAGCAAATCTGCCACTCGGCGGGCAGCTTCCGTCTTGTCTCCCACTCGCCACCGCCCGTTTTGGAACGGTGATAAACGGCGTCCGCCTTAAACCACTTTGGGTTTTCCTTCGGTGTGTTCCAGATAACCTGCGGGTCGGGGCGCACAAGAATATAGCCGCCCCAGCGTTCAAGACGGTTTCCGTCGCTCGCGTCTATTAACTCGTAATCGCTCCAGCCCCTGGCTTCACGCATAAGCTTAGTTTATCCTCTCGTTTACCTTAGCTTCCAGCTTCTTCGCTATCTTGTTAATAAGCTCCTCGTCCTTGCCCTCGACCATTATTCGAATGAGCGGCTCTGTGCCCGAAACACGCACAAGCACGCGTCCCACGTCGAAAAGCTCCTGTTGGGCGGCCTCTATAAAGCCCTGAAGCTCGTCGTCCTCTTTAAATTTCTGCTTGCCCTCAACAGTGGTTCTCACGTTTACAAGCACCTGCGGATAGCGACCGACCTCCTTGCCGAGTGCGCTCGCCTTTTCGCCGCTCTCTTTAAGGATTGAAAGCATCAGCGCCGCGGTAAGCTCGCCGTCGCCTGTTGTGCCATAGTCGGTAAGAATAATATGTCCGCTCTGCTCGCCGCCGAGACAGTAGCCGTTCTTCTGCATCTCCTCAAGCACATAGCGGTCGCCCACGGCGGTTCTTACGGCGTTAACGCCGTATTTCTTGCAATAATCCATAAAGCCGAGATTGGTCATAACGGTGACAACAGCAGTGTCCTTCTTTAGCTTTCCCTTTGCCTTTAAGAATTTAGCAAAGATAGCGATTATCTTGTCACCGTCTATCTCCTCGCCGTTTTCGTCCACGGCAAGGCATCTGTCCGCGTCGCCGTCAAACGCCACGCCTATTTGAGCTCCGCACTTCTTAACCGCTTTACGCACGCTGTCAAGGTGGGTGGAGCCGACTCCGTCGTTTACGTTCTTTCCGTCAGGCTCGGTCGCGACGAAGAAGCAGTTTGCGCCGAGTTCTTCAAAAATAAGCTTAGCGGGCTCGCTTGCCGCGCCGTTAGCGCAGTCTATGGCAACCTTAACGTCTGAAAGGTCGCCGTCCACGCAGGATTTGATATATTCCACATAATCGCGCACCGCCTCTGTGCGGTAGCTCACGCTTCCCACGTCGCCGTGTGTCTTGCGCTCCATCTTGTCGTTTTTATCCTTGACGTAAACCTCTATTTCGTCCTCTATCTCGTCAGCGAGCTTAAAGCCCTTCGAGTTGAAAATCTTTATTCCGTTAAATTCAACCGGGTTGTGCGACGCAGAGATGACAATGCCCGCGTCTGCCTTATATTTTCTTACAAGATACGCAACGGCGGGAGTAGGCACAACGCCCAAAATCTCCGCGTCCGCGCCGACCGAGCATATACCCGCCGCGAGACAGTTTTCCAGCATATCCGAGGACGCTCTCGTGTCCTTACCGATAAGTATCTTTGCTCTGTGCGTAGTTTTTTTGGTAAGCACATACGCCGCCGCGCGCCCGATATTAAGGGCAAGCTCGCATGTAAGCTCGGTGTTTGCTACTCCGCGTACTCCGTCGGTTCCGAAAAGTCTTGCTGCCATACTAATTTTTCTCCTCGTCAAATAAAGATTGTTGTAGTGTTTCTTCTTTTTCGTTTTCCGCTATGCCTAAATGCCGATACGCCGCCTTGGTGACGCACCGTCCTCTTTGGGTTCTTGACAAAAAGCCTATCCGCATAAGGTAAGGCTCGCAGACGTCCTCAAGCGTTACGGCTTCCTCGCCGAGCATGGCGGCGAGCGTTTCTATTCCCACGGGTCCTCCGCCGTAATGCTCGATTACCGCTCTCATAAGCCGTCTGTCATTATTATCGAGCCCAAGCTCGTCAATATCCATTTTAATAAGCGCGTCGTCGGCAGTGGCGCCCGTAATTGTTCCGTTGCCGAGCACCTGTGCGTAATCACGCACCCGCTTCAAAAGCCTGTTCGCTATGCGGGGAGTTCCACGCGAGCGCTTCGCGATTGCATGTGCTCCGTCCTCCTCGCAAGCAACGTCCAAAATCGCCGCCGAGCGATTGATTATTGTCGTTATCTCGTCTACCGTATAAAGCTCAAGCTTAAGTATCATTCCGAAGCGGTCGCGCAAAGGCGATGTGAGCTGACCCGCCCGCGTTGTCGCGCCTATCAGCGTGAAACGCGGAAGGTTAATTCTAATAGAGCGAGCCGAGGGCCCCTTGCCGATAATGATATCGAGCGCAAAATCCTCAAGCGCGGGGTAAAGCACCTCCTCGACGCTTCTTGAAAGTCTGTGTATCTCGTCTATAAAGAGTATGTCTCCTTCGGCGAGGTTAGTTAAAAGCGCCGCGAGGTCGCCGGGTTTTTCTATGGCAGGCCCACTTGTTATTCTTATATTTACACCCATCTCACGCGCCACAATCTGCGCAAGTGTGGTTTTTCCAAGACCGGGAGGCCCATATAAAAGCAGATGGTCAAGTGGCTCACCGCGCCCCTTAGCCGCTTGCATATAAACTGAAAGGTTTCCCTTAACCCCCTCTTGCCCCACATATTCGGCAAGGGTTTTCGGACGAAGGGTGTTTTCGTTCTCAGCGTCCTCCGCCGTTGTTGCGGTTTCCACAAGTCGGGAATCGAAGGCGTATTCGTTTTCGCTGTCGTACATAGCCATCTTTCTACCTCGAAGCCAGCGACTTTAACGCCGCCGAAATCATTTCCTCCGCGCTCATTCCCGCTGGCAGCTTCGAAACGGCGCTCGCCGCCTCACTTTGAGAGAAGCCGAGACTTGTCAACGCCGCCACAGCGTCACCGCTCGCGCCACCGACAGCCGCCGTTTCACTGACGGCGTAGGAATCAAAATCGCCTAAATCCTTAATCTTGTCTTTAAGCTCAAGCACAAGCCTCTGCGCAAGCTTAGGACCGACGCCGGAACAGGCGGTAAACGCCTTGAAATCCCCCGCCGCAATCATGAGCGCTATTCGGTTCGCATCATATATTGAAAGTATTGAAAGCGCAACCTTTGGACCGACGCCTGAAACGCAGGTGAGCAGACGGAAGGTGTCTCTTTGAGTCTGTGAGGAAAAGCCGTAAAGCTCCATTGCGTCTTCTTTGACGACAAAGGAGGTGTATAAAAACGCCTCGCCGCCCGTTTCCGGCAAATCGGCATAAACGCTTGTGGGAATAAAAACGGAAAAGCCGACGCCGCCGCAGAGAAGCACCGCGCAGTTCGGCGTTTTTGAAAGAAGCGTTCCGTTAAGGCAGTATATCATATAGCCTATCTCCTCATACTGTTCATTACCCCGCCGAGCCTTGACACGGCGCTGTGCGCGTGACAAATAGCCATAGCCAGCGCGTCCGCGGCGTCGTCGGGCTTCGGTATCTTATCAAGACCGAGGATAATTCTCGTCATCTCCATAACCTGCTTCTTTTCTGCGCGCCCGTAGCCTACGACCGACATCTTCACCTGAAGCGGGGTATATTCAAAAACGGGTATTCCCGCTTTTATTGCGTTTACAACAAGCACGCCGCGCGCTTGCGCCACGTCTATCGCCGTTTTCTGGTTTGAGTTGAAGAAAAGCTTTTCAATAGCGAGCGCCTCGGGTTTTGTCCGCTCAAAAAAAGCGCGAACCTCCTCGTCAATGGTAAGAAGCCTTCTGTCGAAGGGCTCGCCCGCCTTGGTGGTTATTGCGCCGTATTCAATTAGCTTAAAAGCGTTGTTCGTGTACTCCACCGCGCCGCAGCCGACTATCGCGTAGCCCGGGTCAATTCCCGCTATCCTCATGAGAGAAACAACTCACCACCTTAATTAGCATATTATATCATAATATAAACTCGTGTTCAATTTTTATTTAAATATATACTTCTAAATTGACCGCAATTCATCATCAGTATCTGCTTTTCATTTTTCTCTTGCAATTAATAAAGAAATATAGTAAAATTATTTTTGCTCAACTGAATATACGGACGTTTAGCTCAGCTGGTAGAGCATTCGCTTGACGTGCGAAGGGTCAGGGATTCGAGTTCCTTAACGTCCACCAAACCGCTTTTGCGGGTAATAAAAACGCGTATGTCCTTCAAGGACACACGCGTTTTTTTGCTTTCATCTGTCGGCCGCGCCGCTTTACATACGGCGGTTCCTTTCGTCCACGACACTTCATCTGCCCCAGACTCGCAAAACCCTTTCGTCTGCTTGAGCGGCGATAATTCGATTTCACGCCTGTCGTTTTTCGCTCAACGACTGTTCTCAAATAGCCGAAGCCCCAAGGCTCTGCGTCACCGCCTTTCGGCGGCTTTGCCGACTTCTGTTTCCACCTATAGCTTAACCGCTTTACGCCTCAAAATCAACCCATTTCGGCATTTTCGGAATTATGCTCAACACCGAAAAAGTAATTACTGCAAAACAGAAAATTTTTTCAGTTTTCTATTGACATTGTGACCGCTTGAGCGTACAATTTCAATTACTAAATTACTACTTTAGTAATTTAGTAATTGAAAATAAAGGAGAAGAAAATGGACGAAAAGCTTACCATTCCGACCGAGCTTAAGCACAAGCCCGTCATATCGGTCGAGGATTATGGAAATATCGATTCCCACCACTACCCCGCCTCAGATGTTCGGGCGCTATCGCTGGGGCTTGCCCAGTGGAACGACCGAGGAAAGGTCGATATCTCCGCAAAGGTCTGGCGGCACTCAGGCGAAAGATGGTCGCGCCAATCAGAGGAACTGCCGATTCACCGCGTTATTGACCTTTCTATTGTCATAGCGAAGGCGCTGGAGTACTTCCGCGAGGCTTACCGCCGCCCTTCGCTGTTTAAAGAAGAAAACTCACAGATTGCGCGGGTAGGTCTTGAGGGCGACGCCTTTACAATGAGGGTCTGCACCGAAAACAAGTTTATCGACGAGGATATTAAACTATTTGCCGACGCTCTTTCAAAGCAGGACGAACAGATAAGCGAGCACCTCAGCTTGCTCGCTGAAACGCTGAACGCAATGGGCTATGGCAACACTAAAAAATAGCAAAAGAAAATAGGGCAGACTCAAAATGAGTCTGCCCTATTTTTATTTTACAGCGTAGCGTCTTGGCGGTGTGTACTGTGCAACCGTATCGTTGCCCGCTGTCTTCGGCGAACCGAAAGTCCTGTTTATATTTTGTATAGCCGCGCTGTTCAGTATGTCGTCGGCGTCTACGGGCGGCTCAGACGTCGCGCCGCTTGAAGCCGAGGAATTTGAGGACGAGCCGCCGGACCTTTTTGCTTTAGAGGTCTTACCGGTGCTCTTTGAGTCCTCAAGCGCGATTTTTGCGTTATATTCGTTTAGCGCCGCGTTCATAAGCCTTGTTTGCTTATTGAGTATTCGTGCGTACTCCTCAGCGTAGCCGCGACGTTTTTCCTCAAGCAGCTGAAGCTCGCTTGCATATTCAAGCTCGATAGCTTCCGCCTCCTCCTCGCCTGCGCCGCCGCTGATTCCGCTTGCTCGAAGTCTTTGCGGAAGCTCCTTGTGCTTTCTCTCACGCTCAAGATATGCCTCCTGCGCTTCTGCCTTAAATTCCTTCTCTTTTTCTTCCTTCTCGACTTTAGCTTCCTCGATTATCTCAAGATATTTCTGTCTCAAGCTGGCGATGTGAGCCTGTCGCAATGCATCAGTGTAATCCATATGTTATCCTCCCTAAAATGTGTCGGTAAGCTTACGTATCTGAGCTAAAAGCTGTCGATAAGCGTCTCGCTGCGTTCTGAGCGTTTGTGTGCTTTCTTCGTTCTGCGGCGTGGCTTTTAGTTCCTCTTTAAGTACTGCTTTTCCCTCAAGAAGCTCAAGCCACGCCGCCCCGTAGCCTGTCATTACAAGCGCCCAGCGACTGCCCTCGTTTTCGCAGGTATAAACAAGCTCATACTCCTTTTCCGCGCAGAAATCGAGTATTCCGCAGCGCCTTCTGTTTTCGCCCGCCGAGTAAAAAGCGTACTTATGCGACGGGTAAAGCCCAAAGGGCAGGTTTCTTAAAATCTGCACAGTGCCTTTTGACGAGCTTAGCGACTCAACGGCGGGTTCGGGATAAGGAATGGCCTCAAGCCCACGCGTACAGCTGTCGGAAACGAAGGTCTGCGTGCTTAACAGCTCACAGACCGCCAGCGGGTCAACGGCGTACTTGTCTCTGTCGCTGAAGCGGTAGCTGTAGCCTTTTGGCACAAGCCATGTTTCAAAGTGCAGGTGCTGTCCCGTTGTGGCGGCGCCGGTGTTACCCTGAAAGCCAATCAGCTCGCCACGCTTTACCGTCGCGCCCTTTTTTACCGCCCTGCTTTTTAGGTGAGCGTAACGGGTGATAATGTCTATCGACTCGTTATAGCTGCCCTGCAGAACAATTATATTTCCGCCCGAATAGTCGTAAGCGGAAAGCACCGCCGTACCGTCGTGCGCGGCGAAAATCTCAAACCCGTTCGGCTGTGTACGGGAAACGTCAATGGCGTAATGCATTGTGCTTCCTTTGCCGAAGGGATTATACATACCAAAGCCCGCCGTTACGCCTATACGCTTCATCGGGTATTGAACCACCTACATCTCCCCCTTCACCGCTTCGCCGGCGCGCACGGCTTCAAGATACACGTCCGCCTCCTGCGCCTCGGCGGTAATAGAGTTGTTCTTCCAGTAGGCGACGAGCGCCGTAACCACTGTAAACGCCGTTCCTATTAACGTCGAAAGCTCCTCATCGGAAACGGGAATTAGTGATTTTCCGAAAACGGTAAGCAGTTCGTTAATAAGGGCAAGCAACAGCAGTGCCGTTCTTATCAGCGTTTCCTTCGATATGCCCTTTAGGTTAAGCTTGTAGCTCTTTTTCATTCTTCTTTCTTCCTTTCACTCTTATCTTTTCATTGATTGCTTTAACCTCGCTTTCCAGCTTGTAGGTGCGCTCGATTAGCGAATTGTGCTTGTCCACCTTTTTCTCAAGCTGTTCAAGTCTAAAGACAGTAAGTCTGTTTGACGCGAGTATTCCGCCGAAGGTGCCGATTCCCGTGCCGATAAGCGATATAACTGCCACTGTCACCATCTCGCTCATTCTGACGTTCCCCCTATCTCAGCCGCTTTTTCCTGCGTAATTATGCCAGCCGCAACATAAGCCGCTAACTGTTCATCTGCGATTCTGCCTTCAGAATAAAGAGCTTCTATTCGTTTAAGTATTGTCTCGTTCATGGTTTTATCCCCCTATTACAAGCAGAAGCTCGTCAATCGCGGTAAGAGCCTCGGCGTACTGCAGTTGCTCGTGTGTTTTAATCTCCGCTCCGTTTCGATAAAATCTGCCGTTTTCATAGGTGTCGCCAATAGCTACCGAAAGCCCAGTAGGAACGAGAATATGGTTTTCAGTCGCCGCTGTCGGATAGAGCCATATAATATTTGTCACCGTTCTGTTTTCAATAACCGCGTAATTCATATTCTTCACCCCTTCTATTCGCTTCTGTGGTTGCGAATAATAACTATTCCTGAGCCGCCTGTTCCGGCAGTATTCTTGTAAGAGCCACCGCCACCGCCTCCGGTGTTTGCTGTTCCGTTACCGCCTTTACCACCGCTTTGATTTGCGCCGACAGCGCCTCTGCCTCCGCCGCCCGCGCCACCGGCGTAGCCCCAGATTCCACCACCGCCGCCTGCGTATAAATCTCCGTTTTCCTCTGCAAATTCCCTTGTGGTTGAACCTTGACCGTCGCCGCCGGAAGTGCCGCCTCCGTCAGAACCGTCTGAACCGCCGACGGCGGCATTACCTCCGCCGCTTCCGCCTTCGCCGCCGTAGCCGGTTATTGAGCCGTTTATCCCGGCGTTTGCTTTTCGCTGGTCGTTACCAAATTGCGAGTACCCGCCGGCGCCGCCAACAGTTACTTCATAAGCTACATTCTTCTGCGCTACGTCACCTAAAAAGGTCTGTGTATAACCGCCTCCTCCGCCGCCGCCACCGCTATAGTCACCGTTCGCTCCGTTACCGCCGCCGCCGACAAGAAAGACGTCTACCGTGTAGTTTTCCAAGGGTGTGAAGGTTCCGCTTGTAAGAAACTTTATGCGCCAGTTACGCCCGCCGTCATCAAGAAGCAAGTAAGCTCCCGTATAGGTAAACTCGGGCAAGCCACCGCCGCCTCCGCCGCCGAAGCCGTACATAAAAGCTTTACCCATTACCTTATTACCTCCACTTGTATGTTCAGCGCCGCTGTGGGCTTGTCGTCAAGACACCTGAGGGTGAGCTTTCCTGTGCTCGGCGTTCCGCCGCCGTTAACCTTCACGCTCTCCTCGTTCTCCGTTTCCGCCGTAGCCTTCGTGTCCGATAGAACAAGTCCCACGTGCGGGGTATCGTCAGCGCTCAAGCCGTCTACCGTGACCTCCTGTATGAACGGCGCTGTTAACGAATAGGTTACTGTAATTGTGTTTGTATCCGCAGGCGTTCCAGTGAGAACAATTCCATACTCTGAAAGAATTACGCTTACATCGGAAAGCTTCCAGACGGTTCCGCTCGCGTCATAGGTGAAAACATACTCACCCGTGGCGTTCTCCACCTTCTCTTTGAAGGTAGCCTCAGTAAGCGTCACCGAGCCGTCGGTTACCGTAGTCGAGCTTGTGAAGCTGTCGGTTGTTCCTACCCAGCCCGCAACGGTCAGCTCCTTTTCGAATACGCTTCTTGTGCTTTCCCACTTCAAATCACGGTCAGCGTTACTGTTCTTTTTGAGCGATTGCCCTGTTGTTCCGCCAAGCGGCACGTTGCCCGCCGCTATAATGGCGCTGTTAAGCGCCGTCTTCGTCTGCCTTATCGCCTCGCCAGCGTTTGTGGCGGAAAGACCGCTGTCTCCTGCATTGAAGCCGACACAATCCGCGCCCTCACCCTCGTCGGTGCCTTCGAGGTCGTCGATTAGTGCGTTATGCTTTGGCGCTACTACGTCAGTTACAAGCTCGTCAAACTTCGCTTGCATATCAGCGGTATTGAGCGCGGGTACGTCGTTTAAGCCTATAACGCCTTTTCCCGAAAGGTCCGCGGGCAAAATTTTGTTTTCAGTCATACTTTTCCTCCTTATTTGATTTTTCCGCTCTCATAAAATTCGAGCGAGTAGTTACTCAATGCAAACGGCTCATATAGCTTGTCGTTCTGAAACAGAAAACTTGCCTTATCTGTCTTTTGAATGTTTATCCTTTTACCTATAGCACGTGGTGTGGCGTCAGTTGAAAAGTTGAATCTCGAAAAACAGATATGAGCGAAGGAAAAACAGGTCAGCTTTTCAGATTCCTCAAAGAGAAAGGCAAGCAAGCCGTTTTTTTCTGCGTAAACCTTAACGCTTGTCGCCGTAGCCGGCGTTAGCTTCAACGCAAGATATTTATAGCTTTTGTTTGAGTAAAAGCTTGCACCAGAAAGCAGCGGGGTCTTCCAATATGCCGTTATAACCTGTCCGTCGTCTGAATAAGCGGAAGGGTTTTTTGGGTCTGTGAAAAACTCCATAATCGCCCCCTCGTCTGTTCCGAACCAGAGCTTTTTGTCCTTGACAAAAAGAACGCGGGCGTCGATGTTAGTAAACAAAAACGCCTCATACTGGTGGGTAGAGTAGGGTGCGCCTTTTTCGCAGGATTTCATAAGCGAATCAAGAATGTAAAGCTTGCCTCCCACAGCGAGCAGATAGAAATCGTTATATACCGCCGCTACCGCGTCAGTAAGGTCTTCATTAGCAAGCGCACTATTAATAAATATGGAACGGTTTTGGGTGTAGCGCTCACCTGTAACGTCAGCGGGGGTGATAGCATATATTCCGTTCTCTGAGAGAAACAGCGGCTCCGTCGTAAGATAGGCAATAGTGTGTCCCGACACCGTTTTCGCTCCTTGAAGCGCGTTAACTATAGGAAACGCCGCCTTGCCGTCAACCATCTTTCCCTCTCGCAGGATAATGTTTCGCCCGTCGCTGTCGCCCATCTTATGTGCGGCAAGCCTGTCGTTTACTATCGAGTAGCCCGTTATGCGAGTTGTCATACCGAGTATGGAATAGGACGACGCGGGAAAGTAAGAGGGGTTGTTCATCTCGCTGAACCAGTCGTAGTTTATGAAATCGGGGTTGCCCGTAACGAACAGTCTGTCCGACGCCGCGTTTACACCATAAAGAGTGGAGATGTCGCATTTATTGATTCTATCGACATAGTCCTGCCGCGTCTTTTTGACCTTTATTTCGACATTATCCGCACCCTCGACCGGCGACGCCGACGGAATATTTCCCGAAAGAAAGGTTACCTGTCCGAGCGTCGGATTAAAGGTATAATGTGTGCCCATGGTCTGATTAGTCCAAACGCCCGCTGAGGTCATGACCTTCACCTCACAGAAGCCTTCGTCAAGCGAGTCGTAGGAAAGCTGGTATATGCTTGAGCTTGCGTCTGAAAGAAAGCTTTCCTTCCAATACGCGGACAAAAGGTTGAGCTGTTCGTGCTGTGTTCCGCCGCCTGAGGGAGCGCGTCCTATTACAATCTTCGGTACATACGCTATTTCAGTCACGGGCGCGGCTGTGCTTCCGTCGCAGTATATGAAGGCGGCACCGTCTGAAATGTAGAGCTTATCGCCAAGCTGCCAGCCCTTTGAGCGGCTGTCGTTCATCGACGAATACAAAAGCGTATCGCCTGCGTAAAGCTTTGTTCCCGAGTGCACAATCGTTGAGCTTTCTCCCGACGATGTCAGAAGAAAAATTCCGTTTATCCTTTCGTCGTAGTTGCTTACGCAATGGTAGCCCATTCGTTTTCTGATTTTGCCCGGAACGTCGCGAATCATATTCGGCGCGTCGGGGCTTCGCTCGGGGCTTACGTCAGCGGGCGAATTATATAGGTCAATTCCTCTGAACGACGAGCAGTCAAAGACCTTTTTCGGCGCGCTTCTATAAGCCGCGCTTATTCTTCTCATTCGTCGCTACCCCCGTAAACGTCGGTTACGCTGCCCAAAACGCCCTTCGCCGCGGCGTCTATCTCGGACGCGCACATATTCTGAAAGTAGGCGACGCGCACCATATCGTCGTCGTTCAACAGAAGCTTTGAACATAAACCATAGATAAACGCCGAGCGGTTAAGCTCAGGCTCTGTCGGCAGAGTTTCCTGCATGTCGCTTACCGTCGGTATCTCCTCAAGCTCGCTCATATTTTTATAGAGTCTTATTGTGTTGTTCACATCAAAGGTTTCGGCTATAAGCAGATTTATAAGCGGCAGCGCATACTGCAGGAAGTCCGGCGACAGCGACGAGGAGGTTCCGAGAAGTGCCAACGCCCCGTCTAAAAGCTGTAAAGCTGTCATTTTCTTCTCCTTTCCCGATAATGGAAAAGGGGCGCTTTCGCGCCCCTTAGTCAATCTTGTTAAGCCATCGTTTCCGTGGTAACAGCGGAAGGATAAATTCCCTCGCCGCTCTTATAGGCGTATGCCTTAACAACCGTGCCCGACGCGGTAACGTCGCTTAAGGTTCCCACCTTAGCCGTGGGGCTGTAGCGCGGGTCAGTGCCGTCGGTCGTGTATTTAATCGAAACGCCCGCCGTGGCTGAGGCGAGAGCGCCCGTTGCGGTGTTGATTGTTGGCGCCGCGCAGATTACTCCCTTGTTATTGCCGGTATCGACGTTTACATATACGCCGTCGCACTTTACGCCGAAAACGAAAAGGTCGTAATACTGTCTGCCCTCGATAAGGCTACCGGAAATGCCGGGTGGGTTTGTGTGAATGTTGCTCTCGGAAATCTTGACGGGGGCAATAGCCGCGCTCTTATGAACAATCATAAAGTTTACGTAGGCGGGCCAGCGATTCTTCGGAACCTTAACCACGTCCATACCGTCGTAGCGCCCGCAAAGACCGTTGCGCAGCGACTCCTTGGCAATACTCTCAACGGCGAGAAACTCCGTGGAGTGGCGAAGGTAATTGTAAACCGAGCTGCTTACAAAAAGCGTGCGGTCACCCTGAGGCACCTCCGCGTCGTCAAGATATTCAGTTCCCGCGCTGATAAAACCGCAGATGTTCGCGGTGGACGCCGCGGTTGACTCGCCCTTTATCTTGCCAGCCTTCTGAGCGAGCTGGGCTATTACGTATTTGTCGCGGTCGGGTATCGCCTTCTCCCTAATCTGAAGCGCGAGCATCTTGGCGGCGCTCTTTAGGAAATTCTGGTCGTCAAGGTTGCCCTTATCGACGGTCATGGCGAAGGAGCGGTCCTTTGTGAGGGTCAGCTCCTGCACAATATCCTGCATTTCGGACGCCGCGCCGTAACGCGCCGTGCTCGCCGTGCGGTCATAGTCGTTCATATCTACGGTAATGGGGGTAAGCACCTTTACCGTCTTAGTGCCAGAAAAGCTATACTCGTTTGATAATCTATTCGCGATAATGCTGTCCTCGGCGTAGTAGCTTTCCGCTTGTTTCGCAAGGGTGGAATTCATATTAAGCATATTTTATCTCTCCTTTACTGTTTGAATACTGAGTTGAACACGCGAAGAAGCTCATCAAGCTCCTCGTCGCCGGTGGCGTTTCCGCCGACGCTTCCCGGTGTTGTGGCGGCGTTCTTCTTGTTCTGTTTAAGTGCTTTAAGCTCCGCTTTCAACTGAGCGTTTTCATATTCGCGGTAGGCTGTAAGAAGTCCCTTTCCCTGCTTCATAAGCTTCCTTACCTCGTCGGGAATGTCAAAAACTTCGGGGTACGCTCTTACGAACTCCTGAAGCTCGGGCAGGTCGCTGAGCGATTCCACAGGTTCGTTCGTTTCCTCTGTCTCGTCGTCATTCAAAGCGTCGTCGCTCAAATCAAAATTGAGAAGGTCAACGGGCTTTCCGTTCGCAAACCGTTTCAGAGCCTCTTTTTTCTCGTTTTTCTCCTGCTTAGTCATAGTTTCTCCTTTCGATATATTTAGAAATCCGGCCGGATATTCTAACTGTTTATTCCTCGTATCTCGTCTTCCCCTGAACGCTCGCAAGATAGGTCTTCTTGCAGACAGGGCAGGTAAGCGACAGCTCAGCACCGTTTTCTGAAAGCCGACCTTCTATACCGCTCGGCAGAAAATAGCTGTCCTTTGAAGCGTACAAAAGCGGAACTTTGCAACAGGAAACGCTCGCACCCTTGTTCTCATTGTTTTCTATTAGTCGGCTGACGCGTTTTGTCGGCACGCCTGCTTTTCCTTTTGAGCAGTTCTCGTTTACACACTTCAAATCAGCGGAGGAGTAGACCTCCACCTGCCCGTTTTCGCCGAGTCGCGCATCAATAAAGCTTGCCGCAATTTGAAGCTCAAGCCCACATTCCTCACATCTCATTCTTCTTCTCCTTTTCATCTTTTTCGCTTTCCAGCTTTTCGCGAAGCTTTGAAATAATTCTGCTTTTGTTTCTAATAAAGCCGTCAGGTACGCTTTCAAGGTACAACAGCGCGTCGCTGATTACCCCCTTTGCGAAAAGGTTATCAAGCGTTCCCATTTGGGTAAGCTCACTCCAATAAGCGGACGGACCCACCTCAATATTCAGTTCAAGCTCCGCTGGCTTAATACTTTTGAAGTCCACTGTGCCCTCTGTTAGCCTTCCGTTATCGTCAATGTAGCTCGAAAGCCTTTGCCCATAGTTAGCGCAGATAAGCTCGATAATTATTCGGACATAATCCTCGACAAACTGGTAAAACGCAAGTCTTTGAAGCTCAAGCGGAGCGGCGGTTGCCTTTTGAACGGCTATAATTGCCGAGGCGTTCGTCGGGTTCACGTTACCGAGAGCCGCGTCGGACGCACCCATAAACTCCTTCGTATAGCTTATTGTCTTATCGACTATCTCTGTTAGCTGTGCGGACATCGCCTCAGCCTTAAAGCTCGTGGCAACCGCTTCGTTCGGGTTGCCCGCCACACCTATCGCCTCGCCGACCTTGTTGCTCCATTCCTTTATTTTGAGGCGGTCGAAGAACACCTTAGGAAAGGCAAGACTCTCAAGATTTCGGATAGTCAAAGCCCAAAGCTTATTCACGGCTATCTGGTTCGGGATAAGTCCTGTAATTACGGCTTGCCCGTGGTAGGAGTTTTTGACCCTCTCCCAGTTCATAAAGCTCAGCGGATATAAGCCATAATCGGTAACAGTTTCAGGGCGCACAACGGCGTTTCGCGTGACCTCGCAAAAGCAGACGCGGCTGTTCTTTCTGTAGAGCTTAAGAAGCACGGTTGTAAGGTCGTTAGGGCTGTATCCCCGCTCGTTCGAATATAGGTCGCCGCTGTCAGAAATTATCTTCTTTTCGTCTCCGCCGAATCTTTTGGCACGCTCCTTGACAACAGAGGTCTGCTCCCTTTTTACAATAATAATGTATGGCTGCTTTTGAATGTCGCGCTCGAAGGGGTTTCCGAAAAGCACCCGTGTGTTGTCGCAAAGCTCCAGCTCAATTTCTCCGCTAACCTTGTTTCTTCCGCCCTTTTCGGGGTTGAAGTACCAGTAAAAACAGCCGTCTCCGTCAACAACACAGCTTCGCAGAAGCTCTCGCGATAGCGATTTTGCTTTAGTTTTCTCTAAAACTCTCGTCACCTCGTTTTCAAGAAAGCTCGCCGCGCGCTCCTTTTCGGGCGTCTTGTCGAACGGCTTTATGCTCACCGCGATATCGTCGGAAACCAGCATGGCAACTATATAGCTGCAAACACGCTTAATGAAATTTAACACGGGCTTATCAAGGTCAGGCGCGTTTAAGCCCTCCCACTGCCGTCCGAGGTAGAAGTTTTCGTTCTGCTTAACAGTGTCATAAAGCCCGATACTGTTGTTATATGCCACACAGTCGTCATACTCTTTGGCTATTATTTCGGGAACTGCAATTTCGTTACCGTTCATCCTTCTGCCCCCTTTCCGTTCCGTCATACTTCAAAAAGTTAATATACTGCGACAAAAGACCGCTGTTTTCGTAAGCCTCGCTGTTTTCTGTCGCGTCTGTTTTTGAAGGCGCTTTTGCCGTCAGAAAAACAGTAAGCGCTCCGGCTGAAAGACCCAGCAGGAACGCAAGCAGAAATATTATTGCTTCCATATCTTCTCCTTTATAATTTGTAGTTCAAAAGCTTGCTGAGCGAATCAGGCTCGCTCTCCTCGGTTTTCTCACCTGTTCTTGCGCGCCAGGAGGCAAGAAAATATCTTATTGCGTCGGGCGCGTGTGTAAGCTCGTGCGGCTCGTGGGCGCAGTCGTTCGGGTTCTTTTCATCACGTAAAATTGCGCCTATCGTCCTAATGGCGTTTTTACAGACGGGAAAGAACACAATTCTTGATGAAAGCGAACCGAACTCGTCCTCTTGCGGCTTAAGCCACTCCTTCATAACGAGCCAGCCGTTCACCCTGTCGGACGGCGCTTTGGTAAGCTCAAGCCCGTTTTGAAGAAACAGCTCCGCCGCCGAAATACCGCTCTCCTGCCGTCTGTTCCAAAGGTCGGGCGGTGCAAAATTTAGCTCAGTTTGCTCGCCTTCGCTGAGAATCCGCTTCGCTACCTCGGAGATTATTAGCCCACTTTCGTAAATCTCTTTATACACGTAAGCCCTGTTCGTCTCGTCAAGCGCGATAAAGAAACCCGCAAGCATATCCAAACCGTAATCCATAACGAAAAAACGCCGCCACGTAGTCGGTATTTCAAACGAAGCGGTTACATGAAGCCTTTCGCTCCACTCGCTAAAGTATCTTCCGCTTTCTATATTCCATTCGCCCTCCAACAGCGCCCTGCGGTCACTTTCGCACAGGTTTTCCAGCCTTTTCAGGTAATGCGGGTCGCTTTTCATCAAAAAATAGTTGTCTCTTATGCCTGCTTTTAAAAATATTCTCGTTCCTGTCGGCGTAGCAAATTCCTTTTCGCTTTCGCCCGCGTCAATGAAGCGCTTTTTTACCCACTCGTGCCCCAAGCCGCCGGGGTTTGTGGTGCTTTTCACCTGCTTCGGAAAGCTGTTAGCGCCTCGAACGCGCGAGATTAAGTAGGTGTAAATCTCCTCGGTGAAATGGGTCAGCTCGTCGAAACGAATAACGTCATATTCCGCCGACTGGTAGCGAAGGGCATCCGCCTTGCTGTCGCAGTAGCCGAACTCAATCGTGGAACCGTTTGTGAAGGTGCCTACGCGGCGGGAAAGGCAGTAGCTATAAAGGGCTTTCGGGTAAAGGGCAAGCGCGCCGAACACAAGCGTACGGTCAAGCTCAACAAAGGTTCGCCGAAGGATAAGCTGACGCGAGCCCGCGTAGCGCAGGGCAAAAAGCATGGCGTCAATTAGCTGTCCGAAGCTTTTTCCTCCACCCGCCGCGCCGCCGAAAAGCACCTCGTCGCTCTTTGCGTCGATAAACGCCTTTTGGCGACGTGTAATTTTATACGTCATCAGATGAATCGGCAACGGTTATCTCAATCTTTACCGCCTGCGCCTCCCCCGTTTCTCTCTTTTCTTCTTCCTCCCGTTTCTTTTCCGCCGCGTCAATAATGTATTTTGCCGCCGTGACGTTACCGTCAATTGCCTCGTATATAAGCGCCATAGCCACCGCTTCGTCGTTTGTTGTATCCTCTCTAAGACACCCACAGCCCGTTCTTTCAGCCAAAGAAGTTAGTAGCTTCTCGCCGGCGTTTTCCCCAAGTATTCGTATCAGCGCGTCACCCGCCGCGGGCTTGCTCCTTCTTTTCTTCCTTCGCGCCATAGCTTACCTTCACCTCTCCTTTCATCTCACAGCGAGGCAGAACACAGAACAGCCTTCCGCACTTAAAGTAATTGTTCCATACGCAACGTCTGCAGCGCCGTAGCTCCTGTTTCGTCACCGCCTTTCCTCCTTTCCGCAAAATTTGACGCAAAAAGCGCCTCGGTTGTAAGCCGAAGCGCTTCTTGCTGTTCTTTCACAATATCATAATAGCAGGTTATATTCGTACTAAACGTACATTTAAAATATTTTATGTTTTAACTAATTTTCATTTATGAGTTTTGTTGTATTTGTCTAAATATCTGTCGTGTCTTCTTCTGGGAATCTGCTCATCTCTCAAGTCCAAAAGAGTCGCTATCGACTGCCAGCTTCTGCACTTCATATATCTCTCTTTGAAGATTATGCGAATATCAGGCTCCTCGATAGTTCTGATAAACTCCTCCAGACGAAGCAGCTCGCAGATGCAGCGTTTCATATTCTCCGCAATTAGCTGCTTTAGGTATGTCATCTCGCTCACGTATCTTGCAAAGGTGTCTCCTCCTCCGCCGCCTTGCACCTTTTCCGTCGTGTAGCTTACTCCGCGTGCTTCGAGCATAGGCGCTATACTCTCCAGCCGCTTTTTTTCCGCAGTGATTTCCAGCTTGAGGTACCTAAGCCTGTTCAATTGCTGTACCGTAATCATTTCTTTGTCCTTTCATTCTTACAATTCTTCCCCCTGCGCCTTAAGAACATTTGTTCTATTTTTAGTATAGCACTTTCTTTTCCGGTGTCAATTGTGATTTATGACAATTTAATACATAAAGCTTCGTCGGCTTTCGGCATTTTCTTGACCGCGCCGCATTTAATACTCTATAATGTAAGAAAAATTTGCGAGGCGCATATGAACGACTCTGTTAATCTGAATAAGTCTGGTCTTTCGGGTAACTGCTTAAAGCTAATAGCGGTTTTCGCTATGACAATTGACCATATAGCGTGGGCGTTCGTTCCGACGGCAACGCTTTTAGGTCAGCTTCTTCATATTGTCGGCAGAATTACCGCACCGATTATGTGCTATTTTATTGCCGTCGGCTTTACGAAAACCCGTAACGTAGGACGCTACCTTTTACGGCTATTCATCTTCGCCGTTATCTCCCACGTTCCCTATGTTCTTTTTGCTACAGGAAGGCTAAACCTTCTTCACAGCACAAGCATGATATTTTCGCTTTTCATCTCCTTGCTTTCGCTCGTATTATATGAGAGCCAGCGTCTTCCCACGTGGCTAAGGAACCTACTTATTGCCGTCTGCTTTATTGTCACCCTTTATTCCGACTGGATGGTCCTCGCCGTGGCGTGGACGCTCTGCTTTTATATCAACCGCGACAACAAGAAGGATATGATAACCTGGTTCGTCGTAATTTCCGCCGTAGGCGCGGCTTATATGGCTGTATCAAGCTATCTTGGAAGCGGGCTTTGGTGGCGCGGCGCGTTCCAGTTCGGCACTCTCCTTGCGCTTCCGCTGATTCTTCTTTATAGCGGTGAGCGCGGAAAGCTAAAGCTTCGCTGGTTATTCTACGTCTATTACCCATTGCACCTTGCCGTTCTTGTGCTTGTTCGTTATCTTCTTGTTAATTACTATTTTAAATAGCTTCGACATTTCCGCTTTTCACCTAACCAACAATAAAAAAATATAAAAGCATAACAAAAACCCCGCGCGTAATCGCGCGGGGGTTATTTATAATGCTTTAACCGTTAATAATAAGGGTAAGCTCTGTTCCGAGGGCTGTGCTCGCGCCAGCCTTAAGGTTTGTGCCGATAACACTTCCTACCTCGTACTTGTCGCTGTACGCGGTAATTTCCGACGTTACCTTAAGCCCCGCCTCCTGTAAAAGCGCCTTCGCTTCCTCAGGTGTTTTACCTGAAACGTCAGGCACGGTCACGGTATTCGCCGCGTCAGCCGTTGCGTCGTCGGGCGGCAAGGCTTCTGTCTCTTTCACCGCGAAGGCAGTTATCTCGAAGCCTGTGGCGTTCAGCATAGCTCCGCCGCTCGTGCCGACAAATGCAATCTTTACGCTGTCGCCCACGTCGGCTATTACAACGCTTTCTCCCACCGACGCCGACACCGCATAATAGCTCGGCGAGGAATCAAGCTTGACGTAGTAGACGCTGTTACCGTCTATTACAGCGCTCCTTATCTCCTCAATCATACCGTTTACGGTGTTGGAAACCACTATCGGCTCCTCGGTTATGCTGTTATCGGAGAGTAGCGTTTGATAGTTAATCTCACATTCCTTTACCGACGCGCCGGTCGCTACTATCTGATAGCTGCTGACGTTAACCATGGCGTACATCTTAACAAGCCCCGCGTTATCCTTAAGCGACATAAAATAGGTCGGCTGACCCTGAATGTTCAGTAACAGCGGGAAGGTGGCGTTATAGCCTAAATGCTGAACCACGCCCTCGGCTGAGGACATAGCGGAGTATTCCTCCGCGCCCGCTATTGGATAGTACTTTGTCTCTTTTGTGCGCTGGTTTGTTAGGATAAAGCCGACGTTCGACTGGTCGCCGCCTGCAGAGGTCACCCCCGTATACATATAAACGTCGTCTTTAAGTGCGATGTAGTTATAGCCGTCAGTGGTGACGGTGACGTTCTTCTGTCCGAATATCGAGTTTAGATATCCTTTTGTGTAGGTTCCATAGTAATCATACTGTTCAATTATAAGCTCCGCGGAATATACACGGTCTACCCATGTGGGTACGTCCTCGTAGTATTCACACTCGCCCGTCACGGCGTTAACAAGCACAGCGCCGTTAATGTCCTTTCCTCCGAAAAGGCCTATTCTGTAAACGACTCGCGGGCAAACCCAATACGGCTCGCCGTTCTCGTCTACTTCAAAGGTCGGCGTTTCAAAGATAAATGTCGGGAAATTAAAGCGCAGGTGTCTCATAAGGTTGCGCCCGAAATGCTCGTCCATAGTGTAGCGCATTCCCTTTTCAAGCCGCACGACTTCAACGTTTTGCGTGACCATATCAAGACGGATATATGCAGGAATACCGTTATGACGGTTGTTAATCCACTTAATAAAATCGCCGTACAAAAGCGGCGTTACCCGCACGGGGGTATCCTGATAGTTAATCTGTGTATAGTCGCTCGACACCTCAAACTGGCTTACCATGTCGGAAAGCTCACCAAGCTTCCTGTCTCCGAGCTTTTCCGCGCTTGCGCGGTCAAGCAAGGGGATTTGGTCAAAGCTTATCTCCTCGACGTCGTTTTCAAAGCTGCCCTCCGTGACCGTAAGAAGGTCGCGGTAAGCACGCGCGCGAAGAAGCTCGCTGGACAAAATCGTTCCGACTATAATAAAAATCAGAAACAGCGCGCATATAGCGAGCGGCACCTTACAATGATTTTTTACCGATTTGAAGAACTCGTCTCCGTTCTTTATCTTCCATATACCCGAGGTGATTATCGCCACTACGCAATACACCGCCGATAGGATGAAAAAGAAGAAGTAGAAACCTCTGCTTTGGAAATTTAACGCGGGTAACTCAAGATAGAATATCACAAAACCCACTAAGAGGGTTACAAGGATATTTATCAGCGTCTTTTTAACGCCTCCCCAGCTCTTTTCCGTTACGTCTATTACCTTCTTTTCTTTATTCTGCGCCATTTAGTCTTCCTTTCCGATTATCTTAATTCCGGCGCTCGCGCCTATACGCGTTGCGCCGGCTTTTATCATCTTCACGGCGTCTTCATAGCTGCGTATGCCGCCCGACGCCTTAACGCCCATTTCGTCACCCACGGTTTTTCTCATGAGTTCAACGTCCGTCTGCGTTGCACCTCCCCCACCATAGCCGGTCGAGGTCTTGACAAACGCCGCACCCGCAAGCTTCGCAAGACGGCATACCTTAACCTTCTCCTTGTCGGAAAGCATAGCCGTTTCAATAATCACCTTTACCTTTGCGCGTTTTCCCGCCGCACGGACAACCGCGCGTATATCTCTTTCGACAAGCAGCCATTCGCCCGCCTTCACAGCGCCTATGTTGATGACCATATCGAGTTCCCTTGCGCCGTTTTTTACGGCGTTCTTCGCTTCAAACGCCTTGCTTTCGGGTGTGGAGGCGCCAAAGGGAAAGGCTATAACGCAACAGGGCGTTACTATGCTTCCCTTAAGGTGTTTCGCGGCAAGCGCGATATTCGCGGGGTTAACGCAGACGCTCGCGAAACCATATCGTATAGCCTCGTCGCAGAGCCTTTCTATCTCGCTCGGCACAACGTCGGGCTTAAGAAGCGTATGGTCAATATATTTCGCGAGAGCCTCGCGCTCAATTTCGACCGCGGGGCTCTTATTATTGTTTCTGTTCATTTTCTCTCCTCTAAGACGCGCACACGCTCCTCTAAAAGCGCCACAGACTGAGTAAGCTTTCTGTTTTTATCGCTTATCTGCGAAACGATTGATGTTAGCGACAGAAGAAGCATTATAGCAAAGCCCGAAAAGAGGAGGAAAACAGCGTTAACGGGGTTTGAAACACCTATTAGTGCCGAGCCCTTGAATACAAGTTCGGGGAAAATCAAGAATAGAATGAGAAACAGCCCGCTCAATATCCATAAAAGCGTATACTTCAGGATTAAGCGCTCCTTTTTGAGCATATAGCCGAGCACGACAAAGTAAACAACAAGCGCGGCGGCGAGAAATATCCGTAAGCTCGCTTCCATAGCTATCTCCTTTTCTTGTTGAACGAAAGGCGTCCCAAAAGAATCGCAAGCGACACCTTAAACATATAATACGCGGAATTAAGAGGTTTTATCGAGGAGCTTCCGCCCTGACGCTCGCGCATCTCAACAGGCGCCTCGCCAACCTTGAAGCCCGAAAGCACCGCCGCCATTATAGCCTCAGGCTCGGGGTAATCCTGCGCGTAGTGGTCAGCGAAAAACTTTGAAAGCTCTCTTGAACAGGCGCGAAAGCCGCTTGTGGCGTCACTCACCCTCACACCGCAGGTAACACGCAAAAGAAAGCATAGAAACCTTATGCCGACCCTTCGCATAAAGGAGGAGCGAAAGCCGCTCTCCTCAAGAAACCGTGAGCCGATGCACATATCAAGCTCGCCGCTTTCAACGCGTTTTGTAATAGCGCTGATGTAGTCAGGTCTGTGCTGCCCGTCGCCGTCCAGCTGAACGGTAACATCATAGCCCTTTTCCACGGCATACTTGTAGCCAGTCTGTACGCCGCCGCCAATACCGAGATTTACGGGCACGTTTACAAAGCGACAGCCGTTCTCACGAAGCTTACTTGCGGTGTCGTCGGTGGAACAGTCGTTAATCACCACATAGTCGCATTCAGGCGCTTCCTTTTTCAGCTCTGCTATTACGTTTAATATAGCTTCGCTCTCGTTATAAGCAGGTATAATTACAAGTATCTTCATTCCTACCTCTTGTATTCCTCTATAGCCCTTTCAAGCATCTTTACAAGCCTGTCCAGCGTTCTGTTTCTGTCGAAGTTTTCCTCGCAGTAGCGTCTTCCGTTTTCGCCGAGCCGTTTAAGCTCCTCTCTCGGAGTCGCGGCGACCTTCTTTATGGTTTCCGCAAGCGCATTAGCGTTCTCCGCTTCCACGGTGTATCCGCAGTTCGCTTCAACTATCGTTTGCGCGCTCGCGCCGTTCATAAAGGCGATTATCGGCTTCCTCGCGTACATATACGTCTGAAGCTTCGCAGGTACCGTGACGTTTAGCACCACGTCGTCAATGAGTGACGCCAACAACGCGTCGCAAAGCTCAAGATACGCCGGCACCTCAGGACTGTCAACCCAGCCGGTGAAGGCAACGATATCGCTTAAGCCTTCCTTTTGAACCTTCTTCTTTACCGCTTCAAATTCCGAGCCGTCGCCCATAAAAAGGTATTTGATGCCGCTTCCGCTGTTCTTCACAGCTTTTATTATGTTGTCAAAGCCCTGCGCAACACCGATATTTCCGGCAAAGCCTATTACCGTGTCGTCCTTACTGAAACCAAAATCCTCCCTCGACCTTCTGTCCCCTTGGATTTCAAAAAGCTCGGCATAGTTCGGAAAATACTCTATCGTGCTTTTCATGCCCATAGCCCTTAGCTTTTCTTCAAAGCCCTTTGAGCTGATAAGAAAGGTGTCCACGCTTCTGTAGAGCCATCTGCTTACCCAGCGCGTAATCTTCATAAAAAGATTGTCTTTCTTACCCTCGGGATACTTTAAAAGAAGAAACATTGAATCTGGCCAGATATCAAGAAGGAACACTATGTTCGGTATCTTCATTCGCTTGGAAAAAACCTTCGCGGGAAGAATTTTAGTTACGGGAGAATTGTTAAAAACAAAAACTGCGTCGTAGCCGTTCTTTTTTAAATGCGGAAGGTGAAACAGACTGTTTATCGCGAAGGACATACAGTTAAGTACCCAGCGAGCGGCGCTGCTGTTCCCGCGCTTTATTACGCCGACGCGCTCCACGTTCGCACCCTCATAGGTCTTTTCACCTCGGTTGCGCCACGAGTAGCCCTCAAAAAACTCTCCTCCGGGTATATTCGGAAGCGAGGTCAGGACGTCCACCGAGTGTCCACGCTCGACCAGTCCCTTGACAATATCGTTTATTCTGAAATTTTCGGGATAAAAATACTGCGAGATGACTAATAGCTTCATTTCTTCTTCCAGACAACCTCGTTGATTATTTTAACGTAGCTTTCAATTATCTTTACAACCTTCACCGAGACGTTTTCATCGGTATAGTCTGTTATCTTAGCTAACGGCTCGTTGTTTTCATACATCGCCACGGCAAGGTCAAGCGCGGAGACAATGTCGTCCTCTTTTATGCCGCCGATAACCACCGTGCCTTTATCAAGCACCTCCGGGCGCTCGGTGGAGGTTCTTATCAGTACACCGGGGAAACCGAGCATTGCGCTTTCCTCTGAAAGCGTACCCGAATCGGACAGCACGCAGTAGGCGTGCTTTTGCAGACAGTTGTAATCGAAAAAGCCGAAGGGTTTTAGGTTCTTTACGTGCTTGTCGAAAACAAAGCCGCTGTCGGTTATTCGCTTTAAGCTTCTCGGGTGAGTAGAGTAGATTACGGGCATATCATACTTCTTCGCCACGGCGTTGAGCGCGTTCATAAGCGAATTAAAATTAGCCTCGATATCTATGTTTTCCTCTCTGTGCGCCGAAACGAGAATATACTTCTTTTCCTCCAGCGAAAGCTCTGATAAAACACCTGAGCCGTCGATTTTGTCCTTGTTCTTCTCAAGCACCTCGCGCATAGGCGAGCCCGTAACGTAAATATGTTCCTTCTTTATTCCCTCGCTTAAAAGGTAACGGCGGCTGTGCTCTGTATAAGGCAGATTAATGTCGCTGATATGGTCAACTATGCGCCTGTTTGTTTCCTCGGGCACGTTCTGGTCAAAGCAGCGGTTGCCCGCTTCCATGTGAAATATCGGAATTTTCAGCCTTTTCGCACCGATAGCTGCGAGGGCGGAATTTGTGTCACCGAGAATTAGTATCGCGTCCGGTTTTTCCTTTTCAAGCACCTCGTAGCTTTTCGCTATTATGTTTCCCATTGTTTCGCCGAGATTTTTACCCACCGCGTCGAGGTAGTAGTCCGGCTCGCGCAGTGATAGGTCCTCAAAAAAGACCTTGTTCAGCGTATAATCATAGTTCTGTCCCGTGTGAACGAGTATATGGGTAAAGTAACGGTCACAGCACTTTATTACCTCTGA
>CAZUOY010000010.1:34601-47543 GCA_964622315.1 uncultured Oscillospiraceae bacterium
TTATTTCGGGGCGTGTGCCTATTATCGTCATTACCTTTAGTCTTGAGCTTGCCATTATACCTCCAGAAAATAGGTGTCGGGGCGTTCGGGGTCAAAGGGTTCGTTCGCCCAGATAACCGTGATGAGTTCTTCGCTGCTTGAAATATTCTTTATGCTGTGGGTGTAGCCTACGGGGATATCCACTACCGTAGGCTTGCTTCCGCTCACCTTATATTCATAAACCGAAGCTTCGCCTACGCGTCTGAAACAGATGGAGGCTTCGCCTTGAACGACAAGGAACTTTTCCACCTTCGTATGGTGCCAGTGGTTGCCGCGAGTGATACCGGGCGCGGTGGTGGATATTGAAAACTGTCCTGTGTTGTCGGTCTTGAAAAATTCCGCGAATATACCGCGCTCGTCCGAATGAGCCGCAAGCGGATAGGAAAAGGCGTTAGTGGGAAGATAGCTTAAATAGGTCGAGTACAGCAGCTTGTCGAGCCCCGTAAGCCTCGGCATTTCGAGCGTTTCGCGACATCTGTGAAACGCCGCTATCTTGTCAGCTATCGTCTGCAGCTTTTCTTCGTAGGTAACGGGGACATGGCAAAAGCCGTCCTCGGCGGGAAAAGCTTTTCCCTCTATCGCGTCCTTAATTGACGCAATAACGTCATCAATATAAACAAGGGTCATCACCCTTTCGGGCGCGTTGACCTCTATAGGAAGCCCGTTCGCGATATTGTTGCAGAAGGTCGCGACCGCGCTGTTGTAGTTTGGTCTGCACCATTTACCGAACACGTTCGGCAGGCGGAAGATATAAACGGGAGCTTTCTGAGCCTTTGAATAGGCAAAGACTATCTGCTCGCCTTGAAGCTTGCTTGTTCCGTACGGATTATCAAGCTCTGCTTGAATAGAGGAGGTTACTATTACGGGCACGGTGTTTTTAAGCTCGCAAAGCGCGGTTAAAACCTCGCTCGTAAAATCGACGTTGCCCGTTTTAAATTCCGTCTCGTTTATCGGGCGGTTTACCCCCGCAAGGTGCACCACGACATCGCAGCGGGAAAGATACCCTTTTAAGGTGCGCTCGTCGGTATCAATGTCAATCAAAAACAGCTCGTATTCATCAGGAAACCGTCCGAGCTCGGCGCGAAGATTTCTTCCGATAAACCCCTTCGCCCCCGTTATAGCTACCTTCTTCATTAAACAAGCCCCTTATCACTGTCACCCTTGCCCTCAAACTGCGCTTGAATAAACGGAAGCTCAAGCAGAATCTTCTTCACGCCTTCAACGTTAAGAAGCTCTTGATTGGAGGTGTAGTCGTTCACCTCGCTCACGTCTGCGTTTCCCGTTTCTAAGTATTTGGCATAGTTAAGGTCACGCGTGTCGTTAAATATGCGGTAGAAGTTATCCACCTTTTCGGCGTGTATAATCTCCTCGCGCGAGATAAGCGTTTCGTGCTTCTTCTCGCCGTGGCGCGTGCCGATAATTCTTATTTTGCTGTCCTTTGCGTCGAAAAGCTCAATTATCGCCTGCGCGAGGTCTTTTATTGTTGAAGCGGGTGCCTTTGGAATAAAGGTTTCGCCCTGGTTGCCGTTAAGGAACGCATAGAGCACAAGGTCCACCGCTTCGTCGAGCGACATAAGAAAACGGGTCATTTCAGGGTCGGTAATTGTGATATCCCGCCCCTTCTTTATCTGACCGACAAAAAGCGGAATAACCGAGCCGCGCGACGCCATTACGTTGCCGTAGCGGGTGATATTAAATATCGTGCCGTTGTCGCCGACGTTACGCGCAAAAGCCCTTACGACCTTCTCCGCCATAGATTTGCTTATTCCCATTGCGTTTATGGGGTAAACAGCCTTGTCGGTGGAAAGCAGAACGAACCGTTTTACTCCGTTTGCATACGCCGCCTTAATCGCGTTTTCGGTACCGAGTATATTTGTGCGAACCGCCTCCATAGGGAAGAACTCGCAGGAGGGCACCTGCTTGAGCGCGGCGGCGTGGAAAACATAGTCAACGCCGACCATAGCCTGATTTATGCTCTCGTAGTCCCGCACGTTACCGATATAAAACTTAACCTTGTCATTTTGCAGATTAGTGCGCATATCGTCCTGCTTCTTCTCGTCGCGGGAAAAAATGCGTATCTCCTTTAGACCCGAGTTTAAAAATCTTCTTAAAACCGCGTTTCCGAAGGAGCCTGTGCCGCCCGTTATGAGCAACGTCTTTCCGTCAAACTCACTTGAAACCTTTTTGTCAATATTAGATATCAGCATTATTCATTACCTCGCGTTTATTATTAAAGTCCGAGTATTTTTTTAGCTTCTTTAAAGGAAGGCTGTGCCAAATCCTTTTCCGAGAGTAGCGGCGTTGCGCCTAAGCCCGCCCACTCTATACCTATATCGGGGTCATCATACCTAATTCCGAGCTCGTCGCCGGGCGCATACAGCCGCGTGCATTTATAGACGAACTCCGCCTCGTCAGACAGAACCAGAAAGCCGTGTGCAAAGCCCTCAGGAATAAAAAACTGTTTCTTGTTCTCTGCTGAAAGGGTCACGCCGTACCAACTTCCGAGCGTCTTGCTTCCCTTTCTCATATCCACAGCCACGTCGTAAACCTCACCGCTTACAACGCGCACCAGCTTTCCCTGCGGGTGCTTTACCTGCATATGAAGCCCGCGAAGCACGCCCTTTGTCGATTTCGACTGGTTGTCCTGCAAGAAGACGGCGTCAATGCCGCCCTGCTTGAAATCATCAATATTGTAAGTTTCCATAAAATAGCCGCGTGCGTCCTTGAAGGGCTCAACCTCAATTACCTTTAAGCCCTCTATTCCCGTTTCTACGAATTTAAAACGTCCCATTCTTCACCTAATCTTTCGCCACCGCAAAAACGGTGCCGAGCATTATTTTTATATCTCCGAAAAAGCTGAAATTCCTAATATACTCAAGGTTGTACTTCATCTTTTCGGGAAGTATCTCGTTTATATACACCTCGTCGGCGCTTTCACCCGCGTCCTTTAACAGCAGTGCTTCGTCCTTATAGGCTATACTCGCAAGCGAGGTTACGCCCGCGCGCATAAGAAGCGTGGCGGTCATCTCCGCAGTATACGCGTCAACGTATTTTTTAACCTCTGGACGTGTCCCGACAAAGGTCATATCGCCGACGAACACATTAATCAGCTGAGGTATCTCGTCAAGACGGGTTTTTCTTAGCCACGCGCCCGTCTTAGTAATACGGCTGTCCGCGTCCACCGTTACGAGCGGCCCCTTTTTATCCGCGCCGTCCACCATCGTGCGGAATTTGAATATCCGAAACTCACGCATATTCTTTGTTATTCTGACCTGCCTGAAAAACACCGGTCCGCGGCTGTCGAACTTAATTAACAGCGCAATTAACAGGAAAAGCGGGCTGGATACGACAAGCATAACGAAGCTTACAAGTATATCGAAAGCGCGTTTTAAAAAAAGTGAGCCGCGCCGCTTGTCGAGGATATCGAAATACCGCTTCACATCGTCGTTGCGCATAGCGTAGGGTAAATCGAAAAAGCTTTTCTTCATACGCTAACTTACCGTTTCCGCGACAGCCTCAAGAAGGGCCTTCGCGGTGAAATCAATCTGCTCGTTTGTCAAAAGCGTATGAAGCGGAAGGGTTATCTCGTTGCTGTAAAAGCTATATGCGTTCGGAAAATCTTTAATATCGTTGCCAAGATTTTTATATGCTGTCAGAAGCGGAAGCGGCTTATAATGAACGTTCGCCGCCACCTCTTTTTCTGCCATTCTTGTAATTATTGCGTTCCTCTGTTCAAGTGTAATCCCCTCAATAGAGGTGATATAAAGGTGGTGACTGCCGAAGAACTTATAACCAAGGGTGCCGTCACCCTCGTGCGAAATCGGCTTAACTCTTGTTCCCTCAAAATGCGAGTTATACCTTTTCACCATTTCAACGCGGCGTTCGATAAGCCCGCCGTAGCGTTCAAGCTGAGCGAGCCCAACCGCCGCCATGAGGTCGGGCATATTGCATTTATATCCCGGAAAAACAATGTCGTACTCCCACGCGCCGAGCTTTACCTTTGCGAGCGCGTCCTTGCTTTGTCCGTGAAGGGAATAAAGCATAAATTCCTTATATATCTCGTCTGCGGATACGCCGCCGATGTCGCCGAAGCATACAGCTCCGCCCTCAGCCGTAGTGAGGTTTTTCACGGCGTGAAACGAATAGCAGGCAAAGTCGACAAAGCTCGCGACGCTTTTTCCTTTATAGCTCGCGCCGAGCGAATGAGCGCAGTCGGCAACCAACGCGATACGCCCAAGTCTCTTTTGCATTTCGCCTTGCGGTTTAAAAAGGCTGCGTTTCTTTTCAATGACTGCCTTTATCGCGTCGTAATCGGCGGGTATTCCGCCCACGTCAACGGGGATTATTGCCTTTGTTCTTTCGGTTATCGCGTTTTCAAGCGCCTTCATAGACATAAAAACGCTGTCCTTCTCAGTATCGACAAGGACTATCTTTGCGCCCACATGGTCTATTACGGCGGCGGAAGCGGTAAAGGTATAGGCGCTGGTTATTACCTCGTCGCCCTCGCCTATTCCGAGTATGCGAAGGGAAAGCTCCATTGCCGCTGTTGCTGAAGAAAGGCATGCGGTGCGCTTCGCCTTGCAGAAATCTGTCAGCTTTTCTTCAAACAGCTTTGTTTTCGGACCGGTTGTAATCCAGCCAGAGCGCAGAACCTCGCTTACATATTCAATCTCGTTGCCTGACATATCGGGAGGTGAGAAGGGCACCTTCATTAATAGTATACCTCCTCGCTGTTTCCTGCGTTTTCCTCGTGCTTAAAGGTGGGAACCATATCAATAATCATCTTCACCACCGTCTTTCGGTCGTTACCGTAAGCCGTAGCCTTTAGCTCTGAAAGGCGCTCGAAGAAGCTATCCTTATCTATATCTCCGGGGTTGCCGATAAAGATTTTTTTCTCGTCCGTTTCGGTTATTCCCTCCTCAGACAAAAGCAGCTCCTCATAAAGCTTTTCGCCCGGTCTAAGCCCTGTAAACACTATGGGGATATCCTTGTAAGGCATAAAGCCCGCGAGCCTGATTAGATTTTCCGCAAGCTCAAGAATCTTGACCTGATGTCCCATATCGAGAACGAAAACCTCGCCGCCCTTGGCTATCTCGCCCGCCGTTATAACAAGGCTTACCGCCTCGGATATCGTCATAAAGTAGCGCACGATATCTGGGTGGGTAACGGTAACGGGCCCGCCGTTCGCTATTTGTTCTTTAAAGAGCGGAATTACCGAACCGTTCGAGCCGAGAACGTTTCCGAAGCGCACGGCTACGAACCGAGTTTTACTCGTCTTCGCCATAGCTTGAATTATCATTTCACAAACGCGCTTGGTGGCTCCCATTATACTTGTGGGGTTAACCGCCTTGTCGGTGGAGATTAGCACAAAGGTGCTAACACCGTACCTGTCGGCGCACTGCGCCACGTTATAGGTTCCGAACACGTTGTTTTTGACCGCTTCCTCGGGGCTCGTTTCCATAAGCGGAACATGCTTATGAGCCGCGGCGTGGAAGACAATATTCGGCTTTGTTTCGGCAAACAGCGCGTCCATTTTTTTGCTGTCGCGTACCGAGGCGACGCGCACGTCGAGCTTCAGCTTGTCACCGTAATGTCTTTTAAGCTCCTGCTCCACGTCGTACTCGCTGTTTTCGTAGATATCCACCATTACAAGCTTCTTCGGGCCGCTTGCCGCTATCTGGCGGCAAAGCTCGCTGCCTATTGAGCCTCCCGCGCCCGTAACGAGCACCGTTTTGCCCTTAATATGCTTAAAGGTCTTTTCTTCCTCAAGGCTTATCTCGTCGCGGCCAAGAAGGTCTTCCACCTTAACGTCGCGAACTCGTGAAAGAAGGTCTTTTCCGTCGGAAATAAGCTTGCAGATATCCGGAAGCAAGCGCATATTGCAAGCGGTTTTCGAGCAGATATTGAGGACGCGTCTTTTTTCCGCCTCCTCCGCCGCGGGTATAGCTATAATTATCGTGTCTATGTCGCACTGGGTAACAAGGTTTGGTATATCCCTTGTCGCGCCCATAATTTTAATGCCCATTATCGTTCTGCCGATTTTTTGCGGGTTGTCGTCCACCGCGCAGACTATGTTGTAGTCTGTGGCGGAATCACGGAAGATTTCGTGAAGCAGTGTGGACGCGGCGTCGCCCGCGCCGACGACAAGCACACGCTTTCTTTGTTTGCCCGCGTTAGTAATTTGGGTGTTGCGAAGCATTCGGTAGGTAAGGCGGGTGTAAAGTGTAATCGACGCCGCGAAAAGCGAGCTCATAAAATAGACGGATATAGGAATACGGCGCTCGACGTAGACTATCAGCGTAAGAACGATAAACGCAGAAATGGAGATAACCGACGCGAGCACACAGCGGAAGAACTCATATATTTCGGCGTATCTCCAAAGGCTGTCGTACATACCCATAAGAACGTAAACGATAAGAAAGCACAGCACGAACAGCACACAGCTCGAAAAAAGCAAGCTTCGGTACTCATATATAGAGGTTCTGCCCGAAATGAGTATCCATGTAATTAAATACGCAACCGCAATACAAAGAATATCGAAAAAAATCAATATCCCTTTACGGTTGCGCTGTATAAACTTTTGTGTGGCTTCCTTCATAACTTCGTCCTATATATAAAACAAATATATTTTTACTTATTATCTTTAATATTATACTTTTTATATGCGAAATAATCAACAGCAAATATGGCGGAGCGCTCAGCTCCGCCATACCATATATGTCTTATGCGTCATAGCTTATCGAGTTCTTGCCGAAATTGCGGTTATAGTAGGGGTCGCCGCCCTCCTCATAGTAGGAAGGCCACTTGCTCTTGAGAATCGCCTTCTCCCGCTCCATTCGCTCCTTCTTCGCGCCCTTTTTGTCATAGCCTCGGCTGAGCGACTCGTAGTGGTACGCCTCCGCAACGGGGTTGAACACCACAAGGTAGCCCTTATCGCGTATTTTCAAACACAAATCGACATCATTGAAGGAAACAGAAAGCTCCTCGTCAAAGCCGCCGACCACGTCGAACACGTCAGCTCTCACCATGAGGCACGCGGCGGTGCAAGCGGACATATTTGAGGCTATCGCAAGGCGGCTCATATACCCCTCGTGCTCACGCGGGAAAAGCGGACAGAGGTTCGCCGCGCTTCCGCACACGCCCATAGCTATTCCGCCGTGCTGAACGGTGTCGTTCGGATATAAAAGCTTAATTCCGCAGGCGCCAACGTCCTCTCTTTGGGTGAACATCACCATCTCCTCAAGCCATTCGGGGGTAATGACCTCAATGTCGTTGTTGAGGAACAGCAGCTGCTTACCTGACGCGAATTTTCTCGCGTAGTTATTAAGCCGCGAAAAATTGAACGCCTCGCCATTCCTGTCGTACTTAACCACTTTCACCCTCTTTTCACTTTTTAAGCTCTCGTAATATAAGAAGGTTTCATTCTTTTTGCTGTTATTCTCAAGCAGTATTATCTCGTAATTGCTGTAGGTGCTCTTATTCAATACCGACTCTACACAGCGGCGAAGCACCTCAACATTGTCGCAGGTTGGAATTATAATTGAGATAAGCGGGTTGCCCTTAATTTCATAGATAACCCTCATCATCGGCACAGCCCTTGAGTAGACGACCTCGCCCTTTAAACCAGTCCTTTTTAAATGCGATTCGACCGAGCGACGCGCCGCTTCGTAGGCGTAGGGCTTCGCGGAGATATCGTCCGCGACTGAGCCTCTGTGTATACGCCAATAATAGATAGGCTTTGAAATGTGATGAATTTTATCGGCGTTCTCGGTAATGCGAAGGGTGAAATCGTAATCCTCGCTGCCGTCGTACGCCTTGTCATAAAGCCCCGCTTTATCGGCGAGCGAGCGTTTTATTACCGAGAGGTGGCAGATATAGTTGCATCCGCGCAGAAAGTCCGGAGAATAATCGGGCTTGAAATGCATGGAGCGGCTGTCGGAGGGCTTGTTTATAAAGGTTGCCTCGTCCGAATATATAAAATCCGCGCCAGTCTCGTTTATCGCCTCGGCGACATCGTAAAGCGCCGTTTCAGAAAGCAGGTCGTCGTGGTCAAGAAGGCAGAAATATTCCCCCTTCGACATCTCCACAGCGGCGTTTCTGTTGCCTGCTATTCCGTCGTTTTTCGCAAGCTTATCATATTTGATACGTTCGTCCTTTTCGGCGTATTCGCGAACAACCTCGCCAACATACGAGTGTTCCGCGTCACTTCCGTCGGCGAAGCAAAGCTCGAAGTTTTTATAGCTGTTCGCCCTGACAGCATCTATAAGCTCGCGAAGAAACCTCTCGTTCGTGTTATAAAGCGGCACACATACGCTTATCAGCGGCATAAAGGGAAAAACCTTAGACTCCTGTTCGGCACGCTTCTCTTTTGTTAGGTAGAAGTCCTTTTTAATCTGCTTAAGCTTAAAGTAACGCCGCGTTACATACTTCACCGCAAATATTGTCTGGCGAACGCCTTCGTTCTTCAGCATTCGCACAGCCTTGTAGCCATATTTAAAAATAGGGTTGCTGTTTGCCCACGCGGGCACAGGCTTTGAGCCTTTATCCATTTCCTTACGCCCCTTAACAAATTCTTAGATGATTTTAGCATAAAGGCGAAAAATAAACAATCTAAAGGCAATTTCTGATTTGTGCTTATTCAATAGGTCGAAGCGTGAGGTGGAATATGCTTACGCATTAACCTTTGGATAAAAGAACTACAGCCGCGCTTTTCAAGGACAAAAAAGAAAAAACGCGACGAACATTAAGTGTTTTAGATTTTACAATTTTTAACGCTTGCAAAGTGCGGCAAATAAACGTAGTATGTAAATATAGTAAAATTTTACTGCGGAGGATATTTATGAAAAGAATTATCGCTGTTTTGCTTACACTTACGCTTACCCTCTCGCTTTTCGGCTGTCAGAAAACGCCCGAACAGCTTTTTGAATCGGCAACCGAGGCGCTCGCAGAGGAGAATTACACCGACGCTATTGAAAATCTTGAAAAGCTTTTGGAGAATGAACCGCAGAACAAAGAAGCTCTTAACGCAATAGCAAACGCATATTATAAAAGCGGCGACAAGGACGGTTTCTTAAAAACCTATGCCGCGCTCGGTTCGCCTATAGATGGTGATTACTACGAAATGTGGGCTGAAATGAGCGGAGCAAGGATTGAATGGAAAGACCCCACAATGGAGGCTTACGTCCGTGAATATTTGGGCAAGCCCGAGGGCGCTATCGTCAGCGAGGACCTTGACGAAATCGGCGGAATAATTATTATAGCCGACCTCTATGAGTTTATCCCTGCAGGTGCAAAGCAAAATGATTTCAGAGCTATTCGCGGAAAATTGTTGGAACAAAAGTTGAAGGAAACCGACATCAGTATTCTTGAAAGGATACCGGGAGGCACGGTAAACTCCATTGAAGATGTAAAGCATTTCAAGAATCTTGACCTGCTTTGCTGTCAATACAACAATGTCAGCGACCTTAGTCCGCTCGCTGACAAAACCGAACTAACCCTTCTTTCCTTTTCCTATAATGAAATAAGCGACTTAACCCCGCTCACGGGGCTGACAAAGCTCACATATCTTACTCTCAACAACAACCCTGTCAGTAACGCCGAGCCTCTCGCAGGTATGAAAAATCTCGAGTTTTTAGAATTAATTGATACCACCATAAGCGACGTAACTCCATTTGCTCAATTGACCTCGCTTACCAACTTAGCGTATAACGCTTATACCGTGAGTGACGCCGACACAGCTTGGTTAAGAAGCCAGCTTCCCAACTGCGGAGTATTCCCTGTCAGTTGAACTAAAATAACTGACCAAGCGCAATAATTCTCGTTCACCGCACGAGAGCCGCCGCGAGCGGATTTTGCGCGAAGCGAAAAAGACGCAAGCCGCCGACCAAAGGTCGGCGGCTTTGTTTCGCGGCGCGGGCTAAAGAATAATGCAGACCAAGCCGTTACAGCCGTCGTTGATAACACGCTCAAGCGTTTCTTGAATTTTAAGCCGCGCGTCGGTGGGCATTCTGAACAGTTTGTTTTGAAGCCCCTCGTTAACAAGCTCGTTAAGCGATTTTCCGAAAATATTGCTGCTCCAAATCTTAATCGGGTCCTCGGAGAATTCCTGTAAAAGATAGCTTACCAAATCCTCGCTTTGCTTCTCGCTGCCGACCATGGGGTTAACCTCGGTGGTAATGTCGGCGCGAAGCATATGAATGGAGGGTGCCGAGGCGCGAAGCTTTACTCCGTACTTTCCGCCCTGCTTCATCATCTCCGGCTCCTCAAGGTGAAGCTCGGAGAGCGACGGCATAACAATTCCGTAACCCGTCTGTTCTACTTCCTCAAGCGCGCCCTTAATTTTGGAATACTTCTCCTTAATTGCGGCAAGCTCGATTATGCAGGGCATAAGTCCGGCTTCGTCCTCTATCTGAATACCCGTGGTCTCCCCGATAATCTTATAGAACAGCTCGGGCAGTAGCGACACCGCTACCCTCACCGTTCCAGTGCCGAGGTCGCCCGAGGCACGCGACGCGCACCTGACGTACTCGCAGTCGGTCAGATAGTAGAGCCTCGACGGAAGCTCGCTTATTCGGTAAACACTGTTTGAAAACTCACGCACCCGCTCAAACAGCACCGAGCGAAGCCAGTGGTCCTTTTTGAGCGAGGTAATCCAGCGTGGCATATCAAAGTCAATCTGCCGCACGGGAAACTCATTTGTAATTACCGAAAGCAGGTTCTTTATCCTTCGCTCGTCAAGGTCGAGACAGTTAACGGGAATTACGGGCACGTCGTACTTTTCACTCAGCTCTCCCGCGAGCACCATATTTTCGTTTTTCTGTGGTTCCACGCAATTTAGAAGCACGATAAACGGCTTTTTTATTGCTTTCAGTTCGGTAATAACCCTTTCCTCGGCGGTTAAGTAATCCTCGCGCGCGATGTCGCTTATCGAGCCGTCGGTGGTAACTACTATTCCGATGGTGGAATGCTCATTTATAACCTTGCGGGTGCCCGTTTCGGCGGCGACATCGAACGGCACCGCCTCCTCGTACCACGGAGAGATGACCATTCTTGGTTCCTCATTCTCAGTTTGCCCGAGAGCACCGGGTACGGTATAGCCTACGCAGTCAATCATACGCACGCGCATACCTACGCCCTCCTCAAGCTCGACGTTTATCGCTTCCTCGGGAATGAATTTCGGCTCGGTGGTCATTATTGTTTTTCCCGCCGCCGACTGCGGAAGCTCATCGAGCGACCGCTCCCTCACAGAGGCGTTCGCTATGTTCGGCAACACCAGCGTCTCCATAAATTTCTTTATGAAGGTGGATTTTCCCGTTCTGACCGGACCCACAACGCCGATATATATTTCTCCGCCCGTTCTGCGGGCAATATCCTTGTAAATACTCGTATCACTCATAATACTCTCTCCTATTCAACTATCGGCAGAAGTAAGACCCGCGGCTCGTCAAGCGTTTCGGTGAGCGGCGCGTTCTCCTCAAAGATGCCGTCCGGTGAGGTGTTAAAGGTACGCGCTATATCCCAAACCCGCTCGCCTGCTTCGGCAAAATACGCCGTTATCGCCGCGTCAGGACGTTTCTTCGGCTTTTCCTCGTCCGCTCTTATCTCTCTTACGGCAAAAACCGTTCTCATACCCGCGACAACACCCGACAGCTCACATTCCGCCTTGAAGCTTAGTCGCCCGCCCGCCTCAAGGCATTCACTGTGAAGGAAAACGCATTCGGGGCAAAGAAGCACTGCGTTCGGGGTGCTTGAATAGACGGGCACCGTTATTTCAAACGGTTTGTCATAGCCGAACGCTGTTCCCTCGTCGTCCACGGCAATAAAGCAGGCAACCGCGCTAATCTTAGCCTCAAAGCCGCCGTCCTTCCTCGTAAGCGACATGGAAGGGTTGGAAACAAACCAGTCGGCTATGCGCCCATCGGGACAATCGAAGTTCTCATTTACGGAGAGCCGCTCCTTTATTCCCTCCACGGCTTCCGCTAAGCTCAATGTTTCGCGTAACAGCTCGGTTTCACAGCGGGTGGAGAATACGTCGGATAGTATCTCGGTTTCACCGCTCTCCAAAACAAACAGCTCTATCTCGCAGCCGACCGATGCTTCCAGCATACCATCTGAGTTTATTTCATTTCCGAGTGCCGAGGAAACTACCGCTGCGCGCGCAACAACCTTACGTTCCTGCTTAATCGCCTCATTCTCCACAAGCTGAATAAATGGTATTTTATAGCTGACACGCTTTACGGTAAACCCATTTTCAGCGCTTGTTTCAAGCGCGGCAAGAACATTAACCGTTCCCTTGACCTCGGCTCTGCCCTCGGTACATTCCACCGCGTCAATAACCGCTGCCGCTTCGCTTCTAAGCACCGTCGCGTCAGACGCGTCGCTTCCTTCAACCGAAAGTCTCTCGTCTACCGTAAACTGCTTTGACGTGACAGCCGAAAGTGCTGTCCAGCCCATCGTTTCGGTCTTCTGCCATACACCCTCACCCGACGCCTTGCTTTTCGCCTCAAGGGATGAGAAGGACGGTACCGCGAGCGACACCGAAAGCGCGCCCCTTACGTCCAGCCTTCTTTCGTTAACCGCACGGCAGTTAAGGTAGCTGACAGTCGCGCTTGCGGAAACCACGCAGTTGTCCGACGCGCTGTTTTTCAGGTCAAACTGTTTCGAAAAGGGTATACGCTGAACCGTGGCGCTCAAATCCTTCCCCTCTTGCGAGCAGTAAAAAACGGTAAGCCTTACGTAGCCCTCCACCGTCGCCTTGTTTCCCACCGCGAGCCTTCCGAGAATTACCGGCTCTGCCTTAGTCCTCACTATTTTCCAAATCTCCGGCTGATAATCGGGTATCGTGAAATCCCCCTCAATCGGAAGCTCGGCGCTCATATCCAAAACGAGCTCGCAAAGTCCAAG